>JAGDYV010000007.1:0-72812 GCA_049116495.1 Hyphomicrobiaceae bacterium
TTGATGAAGATCACCATGCAGTGCGACTTGGAGATCGAGCCGGTGAGCTTGCGCAGCGCCTGGCTCATCAACCGTGCCTGCAGGCCGGGCAGACTATCGCCCATGTCACCTTCAAGCTCGGCACGTGGTGTCAGGGCGGCAACCGAGTCGATGACCAACACGTCCATCGCGCCGGAACGCACCAGCGTATCGGTAATTTCAAGCGCCTGCTCACCCGTATCAGGCTGTGAAATCAGCAGATCATCAACCTGCACGCCGAGCTTGCGCGCATAAACGGGATCGATCGCGTGTTCAGCGTCAACAAAGCCGCAGATGCCACCTGCCTTTTGCGCTTCGGCAATGACGTGCAGCGCGAGCGTCGTCTTGCCTGACGATTCAGGGCCGTAGATCTCAATAATCCGCCCCTTGGGCAGGCCGCCGATACCAAGCGCGATGTCGAGGCCAAGAGACCCGGTCGGCACCGCTTCGATGTCGTGGCTGGAATTGGCGCCGAGCAACATCACTGAGCCCTTGCCAAAATTCTTCTCGATCTGGGCCAGGGCGGCATCCAGTGCCTTCTGCTTATCCATTTTTGCTCCCTCGATCACTCGGAGTTCAGGCACGGTCATTTGTGTCACCCTATGTCAAGCGTTAATCATCAGCAATTGACATACAATGTACCCGATTTGTTCTCTTTTGTCCAATCAAGCCTAATCAACTGAAATGGATGCTTTTATCGCGCCATGTTCTGGTTTCGATCAGGTTGCCTGAGCGAATGACTGTTCATACCGCGATTCGGTTGTCGTGGCAGCGCAGCTCAATGACTTAAGTTGCAGTTCATACACAAAAATATAATGGCAAGCTGGCCGACGTATAATGGCGCACGCGCAGCGTCATCGAACTGCTGCGCGTGCGGTCACCGGACGATCCGTCAGGAATTGTGCGGCTGTCAGGCAATATGCTCTTTGACCGTCTCAGCGATCTGCGCCAGCGTATAGGGCTTGGGGAGGAAGACATAGTCTGCATCCGCGTCAAGCTCGTGATTGAACGCATCATCGGCATAGCCCGACACGAATATGAACTTCAAATCCGGACACTTGTCGCGCAGATTTTTATAGAGCGTCGGCCCGTCCATCTCCGGCATCTTGACGTCGCTGACCACAATGTCGATTTCGTAGTCGTTGTCTTCCATGATCTCGAGCGCTTCGACGCCGTCGCCCGCTTGCAGGACCTCGTAGCCCTGGCGCTTGAGTGCCTCGGTTGCAAAAATGCGCACGGCATCCTCATCCTCGACGACCAGGACGCGGCCATTGCCCGTGAGATCACGTGGGCGCGGCGGAGCGGCCGGCTCCGGCTTGACGACGGCGGCCCCTTCCGCCTCGTGATGACGAGGCAGGAAGACGCGGAATGTCGTGCCCTTGCCGATGGTCGTGTCAGCGAAAATGTAGCCGCCGGTCTGCTTGACGATGCCGTAGACCGTGGCAAGACCGAGCCCGGTTCCCTTGCCAATATCCTTGGTCGTGAAGAACGGCTCGAAGATCTTGCTTTTGACCTCTTCGCTCATGCCGGTGCCGTTGTCTTCGACCTCGATCAGGACATATTCACCGATCGCCATGCCATGCGCCAAATAGCGTTGGCTATCGCGTTCGGTGATGTTTTTCGTGCGAATGGCCAGACGTCCGCCTTCTGGCATGGCATCACGCGCGTTGACGGCCAGGTTGATGACGACCTGGTCGACTTGGCTGCGGTCTGCCTTGACCTGCCAGAGATCCCGGCCGGATGAAATCTTCAACTCGACCTGCTCACCGAGCAGCCGGTTGAGCAGCACCGACAGGTCGGTCATCATTTCGTTGAGCTGCAGGATGACCGGCTCCAGCGTCTGGCGACGCGAGAAGGCGAGCAGCTTCTTGACCAGTTCCGAGGCCCGGTTGGCGCTCGATCGGATATTCTGGATGTTCTTATAGGCGTGGTCGCCACGGCGGTGCGACAGCATCAGCAGGTCCGAGAAACCGATAATCGCCGTCAGAACATTGTTGAAGTCGTGTGCAATCCCGCCTGCGAGCTTGCCGACGGCTTCCATCTTCTGTGCCTGGGCGAATTTGCGCTCCAACGCCTTTTCCGCGCTCGCATCGACAACGTAAAGCACGACGGCGCGATCTGATTCCGCGTTCGATGACAACGAAGTCAGGAATAGACGCCGCGTGAACTCGGCGTTCTCGCCGACGCTGATCTCGACCGGTGCGATTTTGGCTTTGCCCGCGAACGCGTCATCAAAGGCTGCGCGCAACGCGGCCTGCGTCTCGTCATCGGCGTCCCTGGCGAGCAAATCAAAGGCATCGCGTTCAATGACCTGCTTGCCATCCAGCAACATGCGCGCGAAAGCGCCATTGGCACCGGTGACCGAGCCCGTCGTATCGAGGGTTGCGATACCGAATGGCGCCGATTGGAAGAAGCTTTCGAAACGCACCGGCACGACGTCACCTGATTCGACGCCGACCGCGTGCCCTTGACGTTCCATGACAACCGCTGAGAAGCCGCCACGACCGCCACCGACCGGTCCCGCAGCAATCGACTCCGGTTCCACGATCAGGTCCGCCGGCCAACGTGTGCCATCCTTGCGCACTAGGTCGAGCTCAATGCGTGGTGGCTGGCCGGTGTTATCGCGCTCAAGCGCGCGCAGCAACTGGGCACCATCGCCCGCGACGATGTCCGTCAATCTCAAATCATGATCGATGTCGTCGGCGTTGAAGCCGAGATCCCGGCCGAGACCGTCATTCAGGAATGCGATACGTCCATCCGCCTCGGCAACCAGGACACCGGCCGGAATCTGTTCGAGGTGCGTCAAGCGGCGTTCGAGATGACGCCGGTCGGCGGCTTCGCGGGCGCGGTTGCCTGTAATATCCGACAATGTCCACAAGATCGCCTGTCCCGTTGCACCAACCAGATCTACGTGACCGAACGGTTTCACCGTAATGCGCAGCCATCGCGATTCACCGCCAGATAACGCGCCTTGATCGCGCAGTACTTCGACATCCTCGGTTCGCACTTGGCCGTTTGCTGCTGCCCGACAAAGCCTGAACAAGCTTTCAGCGCCACCCGGGCTGGCGGCAACCGCCTGTTCAAGAGAATTAAGATCGCCAAGTCCGTCGCGGCCAAGCAGGCGACCGGCGGCACGATTGCCGAAGATCACCCGTGCCTCGGGCGTGGTCAGGAAGACGCCGTCATCAAGGCGCTCGGCAATGGCACGCATGATGTCGGATTCTTCAGTACGTTCGGCGACGCGGATGTGGCCCGCCATCAAGCCAAACAGGAAAAACACGCCAAACACGGCGAGCACACCCATGATCGTCAAAACGATCGGTTCGGCCGATTTTGCGGAGAGAAATGCCAGCGTGGTCGCGCCAGCAGCCAACACGACGACAAAACCTGTCACCAGGCTGTTGCTGCCGGAAATCGATGCCAAAGGGTCTGCACCAAGAGACGCTCTGGACATGGGATCGTGGGAGGCCAATTGCGCGTTCCGCTCATCGCTCGCACTGTAACGATGCCACACTATACGATTCGCAAAATTCGAACCGAGGCCAATTGAACTCAACAAACAACGCGTACGCGGCATTTTGGCTCCCACCAAGAACTACTCAATATTCTGCCGCCCCGATGGCGGTCCTGCTATCCGAATCAGCGCCGTTTGGCCTGTCCCGATAAGCATTGCTCACGTGGCGATTTTTCTTCCCTCTCGCGCCCGAAGTGGCGGCCTCGGGCAACAAGGCTGTAGAAAACGCCCGCTGCAGCCCTAAGACTTCGTCGATCAGGGTTAAAATGGAGTGAAATTGCGTCTATACGGACTCTTAGTTGGTGTCTTTATTGGTTCATGCTCGCACGTGCGGAGAAAAAATTCCCGCGGCATCCAAGTTGTGTCGGGTTCGCTGATTAGGCTGATTTGGGGCTCGACATTTGGCAGCGCTGCGACTGGCTTATCCGGCGGCGCTTTGATCAACAGGAACGCGGGTGCAACCCGCTGGGGACACACATGGTCTGGGATATCCTCTCGTGGCTGTTCTTTATCGTTTTCATCGCCGGACTAATCGTCGTTGGCGGCCTGCTCTTGAAGGGCTACCTCGGTCAGGACGGCGCCGGCGCGTCGTTTGCCGGTGGTTTCTTCGGCCCTAAACCGGACAAACGACTTGATGTCGTCGATCAGGCCAACGTCGATGGACGCCGCAGGCTGGTTTTGGTCCGCCGCGACAATGTTGAGCACCTCATCATGACCGGTGGCCCGGTCGACGTCGTCATCGAGACCAATATTGAGACGAGCGGCGCGGACGTTTCGCGCGTCAGGCCTTCAGAGCGCTTGGATAACGGCAAAGTCGAACCGATCGAGAAAAAGTCGCCGACTCTGATCAGTCGATCGATCCGCTCGTTTGGCAAAACCGCCGACGAAGGCTGACGCCCGTCAGGCGCTGTGACCGACTGGCACCGCAAATCCCCCTATGTCGACGCCCGAGTACCGTTTTGATCAACGTCGGACTATATTGTTCCGACGCTGATCGGCGGCCGTTGTGCGCCCTTGAAATCGGCTTCATCAAATAATTGGAAAGTTGCGTGATGACATTGCCTCGTCAATCCAAGCGGCTCGGTGAAGCGATGGTCCGCCTGTCGCTGGCGACACTGGCGTTGCTCGTGCTTTGGACAGCTGCGGGTTTCGGCCAATCGGTACCGAGTGCCGGCACGGCGGAGAAGGCCACGGCCGGCACCGTTGCAAGTCAGGCGCGCGACGATGTTTTATTCCCGAAAAAGCTCAGCACCAACGTTCAAAGGCTGAATGCGGAGATCGATCGTCTCGCCAAAGGTCTGACACGGGTGCGCAAGGACGATGCCGAGCTGGAGGTTTTGCGCCCACAGATCGAGGCGACGATCGCGGCGGCCGAAGCCAACGAGAAAGAAATCAAGCCTCTTCTCGAAACGGTCGAGCGGCAGATCAAGGCGCTTGGCGAGGCGCCCAAGAAGGATTCGGAAGCAAAAGAGCCGCCCGAGATCATAAGCGAACGTGCGCGCCTGAGTGAAGCCCAGCAACGCCTGCGTGGTGCTCTCAAGCAATCGGAGTTGTCGCGCGTTCGCAGCAAACAATTGCTTGCCCGCATCCAATCGTTGCGACTTGAAAACCTGGGCCGCGATCTGCGCAAGCGCCAACTTCCACCACCCATCTCACAGGCCCATTGGCAGAAGCTGCTCTCGCAATTGCCGCGCCTGGGCGGTCAAATCGTGACGGTTAGCGAGAACTGGTGGGCGATTGCCGGTTCACGCATCCATTGGCTGTTCCTGATTGTGATCGGCGCCGGCTTCTTGAAATGGGCGCTGCGCAGCGCTGTCGACAGCCGGCTGCGGACGTGGGTGCGGGATCCGATCGAGGATGAACCGCCGGCCTATCTCAAGCGGGTGCGGATGGCCGTTGCGACCCTTCCTATGCTGCTGATGCCGGGCCTGCTGACGATGGGCGCCGTTTACCTGGCGATGTCGGCGACCGGATTGCTCAACGAACAAGTCGATCAGATGGCGATCGCCGCGCTCAAGGCCATCGCGGTCTTCCTGATTGCGAGCGCTCTTGCGAAAGCCATCCTTCTCCCGTCGGCGCCGTCCTGGCGCCTGATTGGTCTTCCTACAGCCGTTGCCCGCCGCTACCTCTGGTTGACGCGGTCTCTGGCGGGCGTTTACTGCCTCGACCTCTGGCTCCACGACGTTTTTGCGGCGCTCCAGGTCCCAGCGTCGATTGACACCGCGGCAACGCTGCTCACCAATCTTGCTTTTGCAGCTTTACTCTATGCGTTCGCATGGCAACCTGCGCACGCAACGGACGTGGAAGCAGAGCAGCAGCGTGTCAGTCATCAACTGCTAGAGAGAACGGTTTATTGGCTGCGTCTGCCGGCGACCCTGGCTGTCCTCGTGATCGCGATTGCGAGTTTGCTCGGATACCTCGCGCTCGGACGGTTCATCGCCGGCCAGGTCATGTTGATCGGGATCAGCGCCGCCGGCCTGCTGCTCGGTCATCTCGCGGCGCGCTCCATCGCAACGGGTGAGGCGGAGATATTCGGGCCGGGAATAGACGACGTGCTGGATCGGCGCCTGGCACTCACGGGCCGGCGGCGCAGCATCGTGCTCAGTGCCCTATCGTTTTTGTTCAACGTCCTGCTCGTCCTCGGCCTCATCTCCTTGTTGCTGATCTCGTGGGGATTTTCTGGTGCTGAACTGCTCGGCTGGGGACGGTCGTTGCTGTTCGGCTTCGAGATCGGCAAATTCCGCTTCTCGCTCATTCAGATCCTGCTGGCGATCGCCCTGTTTGTCGGCGTTATCGTTCTTACACGGCTGTTCCAATCCTGGTTGTCACGCAAAGTCCTGTCGGGAGAGCGCGTAGACCGCGGGATTGCAAACTCGATCCACGCCGGCATCGGATATACCGGCATCGCGCTTGCCGCGCTCGTTGGGGTCAGTTATGCCGGGCTCGACCTTAGCAATATCGCCCTCATAGCCAGTGCTCTCTCGATCGGTATCGGCTTCGGCCTGAACGCGATCGCAAGCAACTTTGTCTCAGGGCTGATTATGTTGATCGAGCGGCCGATCAAAGTCGGCGACTGGGTCGTGGTCGGCCCGCACCAGGGCCATGTGCGCCACATTTCAGTGCGCGCCACGGAAATCGAAACGTTCGATCGTGCCAGCGTCATTATTCCGAACTCGGACTTCATGACCGGCGCGGTGCAGAATTGGACCCACCGCAATGCTATGGGCCGTGTCGTCGTCAATATTGGCGTGTCCTACAGCGCCGATCCGGAGAAGGTGATGGCACTGCTCCAGCAGATCGCGACAGACTGCGATGCCCTTCTGACTTATCCGGCACCAAGCGTCGTGTTCGAGGAATTCGGCGCGAGCTCGCTGGATTTCTCAATTCGCGGCTACATCGCCGACGTCAGTTCCATGCTGTCGGCAAAAACCGCACTCCGTCTCGCCATCACCAAGGTGTTTCGTGAAAACGACGTTGAGATTCCGTTCCCGCAGCAAGACATTCACCTGCGGGATCTTGATGGCGTGCGTGAACTCGTTGGGCAGACGCTGGCACGGCGGGCCGAGGAGGCGCGCGTTGACCAGGCGATGGCCCATGGCAACGACAATAGCGGTCAAACGCCGGACAAAACTTGATATTGCCCGATCAATCCCAGTCGTTGAACGCCGTCGCGGCGAAAGAAGATGTATGAAAATCCTGAACCGACGTCACAACTGATCCAGCGGACGGCGAGGCCTTGGCGAGATTCGTCTTTGTCGGAACCGGTTGCCGCGCCGACAGAGCCGTTGGCAAAACCAGTAGCGCACCAAGTGTAAGTATCACAGCAAAGACGATCTGCGCCCTTAGGCCGGGTGGTACATTATTCCGATAACGTGTCTTACTCACGGGCGAAACCTCGGCAAACCGGTTGGTGACGCCCCAGTTTAAGCCGGTGATGGTTTCTCGATCGTTAAGCGGTGTTCAGTTTTGGCACACCCTTGGCCGCGCCGCGCTCTAATCTTCGCGAAACACCCGCTCGCGGCGCTCATGGCGTTCTTGCGCCTCCAGCGACAACGTTGCAATCGGTCGGGCTTCGAGACGGCGCAGACCGATCGGCTCGCCGGTTTCCTCGCAATAACCGTAGGCCCCCTCCTCGATGCGGGCGAGCGCCGCATTGATCTTCGAGACCAGCTTGCGCTGGCGATCTCTTGCGCGCAATTCAAGGGCTCGATCGGTTTCTGATGTCGCCCGGTCGGCAACATCGGCATGCTGCTCGGAGGCCGATGTCAGACCAGCCAGCGTCTCTCGCGTCTGGCGAATGATGTCTTCTTTCCAGGCAACGAGCTTGTTGCGGAAATAGACCTGTTGGTGGTCATTCATGAACGGTTCTTTGTCGCTCGGGCGATAATCCTCCGGCAACTTTAAATCGGTCTTCAACGCGCGTGATCTGGCGCGGCTCTTGGTCGGGGCCATAGCCTTCGATGCTGCCTTGTTGACGCTATTGGGTTTCACGATCGACGATTTCGGCGCGGTTTTCGGTTCTACCGCGTTCTTGACCGATGCCGACTTGGATGATTTTGCCTTCGAAGCGATTTTCTTGGTCGTCGCCTTTGCGTTGTTACGTGCTGGTTTGGCGATCGCTTTTTTGGCCGGCGATGTGGTTTTCGGAGTTGCTCTTGTCTTCTTAGCCGGCGCTTTGGCGACCGCCTTTTTGACGGGTGCTGTCTTCTTCGCAGCAGGCTTCCTGCCCGTGGCTGGCTTCGGCGTGGATTTGCCGACCACCGTCTTCTTCGCTGCCGCCTTCTTGGGCGCGCTCTTTGACGGTTTAGCCACCGCCTGCCGCTTGGCCGGCGCCTTCTTCGCTGCCGGCTTGGTTGGCCGCTTCAACGTTCTTGTCTTGCTCACGACAACCTCCGGAGGGCCGGGCCTCCTTGCATTGGTCTCGTCACAACGACGGATTGCGCCCGCTTGTACTAGACAAAGGTCTCAAGTCAAGGGCTTCGACGCGGGATCGTGAACATCACATCCCCGAAACATGCTTTTCCCGAAACCGTTTTAGACCGATCATCATTAATTACGTTGTATCAACCAATTAGAGTCATCCGGCAACGCGACTATCCGGCCACGATCGCTTTGTTTTTTGTCGTGTTGATTATCGCACTTGTGCTTGGCACGCGCGGGGCAAACGCTTAGGTTCGGCGCGTTTGGCGGGGTGTGCGCTCGCGTGCCTGCGCCCCACACTTGGCGATATCTCGAAGCGGGGCCGGAATGAAATTCGAAGGTACCAAATCCTACGTTACCACACAGGATCTCACGGTCGCCGTGAACGCCGCCATAACACTGGAACGGCCGCTCCTGATCAAAGGTGAACCGGGCACAGGCAAAACCGTACTCGCGATGGAAGTTGCCAAGGCACTCGGCGTGCCGCTGCTCGAGTGGCATATCAAATCAACGACCAAGGCACAGCAGGGCCTCTATGAATACGATGCTGTCAGCCGCCTGCGCGACAGCCAGCTGGGCGATGAGCGCGTCAAGGACATATCGAATTACATCAAGCGCGGTCCGCTCTGGCACGCATTTACGATGGACCAGCGACCGATTCTTCTCATTGACGAAATCGACAAGGCCGACATCGAATTTCCGAATGATCTGTTGCAAGAACTCGATCGCATGGAGTTCTTCGTCTACGAAACCGGCGAGACAATCAAAGCGTCACAACGCCCGATTGTGATCATCACATCAAACAACGAAAAAGAGCTGCCTGACGCGTTCCTGCGCCGTTGCTTCTTCCATTACATCAAGTTCCCCGAGCCGGACACCATGTCCGAGATCGTCGAGGTTCATTTCCCGGACCTCAAAGGCATGCTGGTGCGTGAAGCGATGAAGGTATTCTACGACATGCGCGAGGTGCCGGGGCTCAAGAAAAAGCCTTCGACATCGGAACTGCTCGACTGGATCAAGCTGCTCCTCAATGAGGATATTACGCCTGAAATGTTGCGCGAGCAGGACCCCCGCAAGCTTATCCCGCCGCTACACGGTGCGCTGCTCAAGAATGAGCAAGACGTTCACCTGTTTGAGCGGTTGGCCTTTTTGGCACGCCAGAAACAGAATCAGCAGAAATAGCGCCAAGTTGCACATGCCGGCCGCCAGATTTACCGAACAGACCTCCCGCGGACCGGCAATTCTTATCGTATGACACGATCATCCTTGTGTTCGTCAGCCACACATCTCATCTGTTAGACGGCAGCAGAGGGTGGCTCATTGGCGACGTTTCTCACAGATCTGACAGATCAGACCGGCGATGCACTGCGCGCGGCGACTGCCTACGTCGATGATCTGACAACGCCGACACTACGCCTCGGAGTGACCGGTCTGTCGCGCGCCGGCAAGACCGTGTTCATCACTGCACTCGTGCGGACACTGACGTCTGGCGGTGCCGTACCCCCGATAAGTGTCCTGAACCTGCCCGGATTCCGGGCATTCCTGGAACCACAACCGGACGATGACGTGCCGCGGTTTGGCTACGAAGAGCATCTGTCGTCGCTCACCGCCGCAACGGCCAAATGGCCTGACAGTACACGCCACATCAGCCAATTGCGCGTGACGATGGAGTGGGATGCGCACGATTGGCTGCGCCAAACAGCCGGCATCAGGCGCCGGCTGCATCTCGACATCATTGACTATCCCGGTGAATGGCTCGCCGATATCGGTCTCCTCGAACAAGATTTTGCAACGTGGTCGCAGCATGTTTCTGCGTTGGCCAAGAACGCTCCGGTCGGTCCGGCACGCGACGCCTGGCTCGCGTTTCAAAGTCGCATTGAGAGCGCAACAGAAGCGCCCGAGCAGGTGGCCCTTGAAGGGGCGCGCCTGTTCGGTGCCTATTTGCTCGAACAGAAGCAGGCGGGCCGATTGGCGCCCAGCGCCGGTCCTGGACGCTTCCTGATGCCTGGCGACTACCAAGGCTCGCCGCTACTGACCTTTTTTCCGATGACAAACGACAATAGCGCGGTCCGCGCCCTGCTCATGCGGCGCTATGAAAGCTACAAGTCGAGCATCGTGCGGCCATTCTTTGAAAAACACTTCAGCCGCATCGATCGCCAGATTGTCCTGGTTGACGTGCTTGGCGCCCTCAATCTCGGCCCCGCCGCCGTGATCGAAATGGAAAACGCTCTGGAACGCGCACTGAACGCCTTTCGGCCAGGCCGCGACAGTTGGCTGGGGCGCCTGCTCGGCCAACGCATCAACAGCATCCTGTTTGCTGCGTCGAAAGCTGATCATCTGCACCGGCGCAATCATCCGCGCTTGCAAGCCATTCTGGCAAAAGTCGTCGACCGGGCCCGCGCGCGCGCGAATGATGCCGGCGCGCGCATCTCATTTGCTGCGATTGCGGCGCTGCGCACAACCGAGGATGTTGAACGCGCAGCCGGCAGCGACGCGCCGGCGCTGGAGTGTGTCCGCGGCATTCCGTTAGATGGCGAAATGCTCAATGGCAAGCCACTCGATCCGACCAAATCGCTGACGGTCTTTCCCGGTGATCTCCCGGAAGACCCGATCGATGCTTTTGATGCGGACATCGTGGTGCCGGGCTCGCTGCGTTTTGTGCGCTTCCGACCACGACTAACGGCTTGCGAACCCGGACTCGATGCTGCGACGGCCTGGCCACATGTCGGTCTCGATCGCGCGGTCGCCTTTCTGTTGGGAGATCGGTTGAGATGAGCAAGACACCTCCCCGTCGACCACAGATCTTCGATGCTGATGATCCCTCCGTTCGAGTCTCTGAGGGTTCGCGTGGGCCGGAGGCCGCTGAGGCGCCGTCCAAAGAACCACAAGCACAGCAACGATCCGGTGCCGGCGAAAGTACCTCTGCGCATGCAACCGCGACTGAGGAAGCAACGCCGTCTTCTCCAGCGGAACGCCCGCCGCGCTTTGGCTTCATGAGCACATTTATCGGTGCTGTGCTGGCGCTCTCGTCGTTGGCAATCGGGCTCTGGTTTTCACGGTTCGTGTCGATTGCCGTTGCTCGCGATGATTGGATCGGCTGGGCCGCCAAAGGTCTCGCGATCGTCATTGCTGCGATTATTGTTATCGTCATCCTGCGCGAAATCATTGGTTTCTTTCGGCTGGCGCGCCTCGGTCGGCTACGACGAGAAGCTGAGCAAGCGCTGGCAAGCGGTGATCTCAAAGCCGAGCAGAGGGTCGTGCGACGCATTAAAGGCCTGGCATCCGGACGGCCTTCCTATCGTTGGGCACTGGCAAAATTTCGCGATGCTGAGCGCCACCAGACGACGCCTGGTGCCCTGCTGACGCTGACGGATCAGGTCCTGTTGGGCGATGCCGACAAGGAGGCTCGCCGTGTCATCTATGAATCTGCGCGACGCGTCGCGGTCGTCACGGCAGTGGTGCCGATCGCGTTTATTGCGGTGCTCTTCGTGTTGTTCGAGAACATTCGCATGGTGCGGCGCCTCGCCGGGACCTATGGCGGCCGACCGGGCATGATCGGGGGCTCGCGCCTCTTAATGCGTGTCATTTTCCACATTGCGGCGACCGGTGCGATCGCGCTGACCGATGATCTGTTCGGGCAGTTCCTCGGCCAAGACATGATGCGCCGTCTCTCGGCCCGCCTCGGCGAAGGCGCCTTTAACGGGGCTTTGACCGCCCGCCTGGGTATTGTCGCGATCGAACTGTGCCGGCCCTGCCCTTACATCGCAGCCACACCGCTGCGCGCGCGTCACGTGGTCAGTGAGCTGTTTCCGGAGTTTAACGCCGGCGAACTGATCGGCCGGGCGGTCGGGCGCAAGCCGAAAGAGTCAAAGGACGAGAGCTAGGCAACCTTTGCCGGCGCGCCGTTTTCATAGGGCTTCAGGCAGGCATAAACCGTGCGATGATGCGGCGTCGGAACGGCGTACTCATCGCCCAACCGGGCGATCAGGCCGGAAAAACTTCCAACCTCCATGCGTTTTCCGTTGGCCAGGTCAAAATAGGCGGAAGCGTACATATCCGGCGAGAACGTATCCAGAAGCGCGAGCGAGCGTTCGATGATGTCCGGTGCAAGCGTGATGCCGCTTGCTTCCGCGACAGCAACGACCTCGGCCATCATCTCGGTGGCGAGGCGGCGCATATCCGGATCCGTGTAGACCACACCGACTGGCTGACGAATGAGTGCCGTCAGTCCCGCGTTGGTGGCAAGCAGGACATACTTTTCCCAAAGCGTGCGCTGGATGTTGTCGCTGATCTGGACGTCGAACCCGGCTTTTATTCCGGCCTCGGCAAATGTCTTCGTCATCGGATGATTGCCACCGGACAATTCCCCGAGCACAAGCCTGTTGGGGCCCTTGCGATACTCGACAAGCCCCGGTCCGCGGATCGTTGCGCTGTCGTAGGCGGCACCGCCGAGCACATGGCCCTTGCCAAGGATCGCTGCAATGCGGGACGGGCCATCTACACCGTTCATCAGCGAAACCACGAGCGTTTCGTCACCAACGATCGGCCTGATAAGCTCGGCAGCTTCCTCGGCGTCGTAAAGCTTGACGCAGAACAGGACGACATCCACTGGATCAATCCCGACGGGGTTGTCTGTCGCGCGCGTCGGATGGACACGAATTTCACCATCCGGGCCGTGCAGCCTGAGGCCATCTTTTTGCATCGCAGAAAGATGCGCGCCGCGCGCGATAAAGGTCACATCCTGTCCCGTGACTGCGAGCTTGCCGCCATAAAAGCCGCCCATGCCACCGGTTCCCATCACTGCAATTCGCATGGCGCTACTCCGCTTTCAATCTTGGTTCTGAGCTTCGTGACTTTGTACATCAGCGCCGCCGCGATAACGAGCTTCTCGGTCGATAAAATCTACTTGATGGCCTGCCGGATGCGGTTATTCCTGGTTTGATGGACATCTAGGCAAACTAATCTAGGTTGCCCACAAATCCCGTATGCCGGGGCGCCAACGGGGCCATTAACCCCGTCCGGTTGCGGTCCTGCGCTAACGATGCGCCAGAGCGCTAAACTGCTCATTCGAGGAAACAATCGTGCAGACGTTTGATTACATTATCGTGGGTGCCGGTTCAGCCGGATGCATTCTTGCAAACCGGCTCTCTGAAGATCCGGGCACCAGTGTCTGCCTGCTTGAAGCCGGCGGCCGCGATGTTCATCCCTACGTTCACGTGCCAGCCGGCTTCATTAAGACGTTCTATGATCCGTCGGTCAATTGGAACTACGAAATGGAGCCGAGCGAATGGACCGGTGGGCGCCGCATCCATGCACCACGCGGCAAGACGCTCGGCGGTTCCTCCTCGATCAATGGTCACATTTACAATCGCGGCCAGCGCCATGACTTCGATACGTGGGGCCAGTTCGGCAACCGCGGTTGGAGTTACGCCGATGTCGTCCCCTACTTCCAACGCAATGAGAAGCGGATTGGCGACGGCGAGGACACCCTGCGTGGGCGCGATGGCAATGTGCTCGTCACCGATCTCGAGTGGCGCCACCCGCTGTGTGACGCTTTCATCGAAGGTGCAGTGCAGCACGGCATCCCACGCAACCCCGACTACAACGGTGCGCGCCAGGACGGCGTCTCCTACGTCCAGCGTACGATCCAGAACGGCCGCCGCGTTTCAACCGCGACCGCCTATCTCAATCCGGCCCGGAAGCGACCCAATCTCACCGTCATGACGCGCGCGCACACCAGCGAAATCGTCCTTGAAGGCAAAAAAGCGGTCGGCGTTCGCTATCTCAAAGGCGGGCGCGGCGGCACGCCGTCTGAGGTGCGCGCCGGGCGCGAAGTCATCCTGTCGAGCGGCACCTATAACTCACCGATGTTGCTTCAGCTGTCGGGCATCGGTCCCGGCGACGTGCTGCGCGATCTCGGCATCGACGTGCGCCACGAACTCAAGGGCGTCGGCGAAAACCTGCGCGATCACTACGCGCCAAGGTTCGCCGGCCGCGTCAAGAACATTGAAACGATCAATGAGATGACCCACGGCCCGAAATTGGCGCGTGAGGTGCTCAAGTACATGTTCACGCGCAAAGGCGTGTTGTCCCTTTCACCCACACTCGTCTATTTGTTCTGGCACTCCGGTGAGAGCGCGGACAGCTCCGATATCCAGGTGTCGTTCACTCCGGCAAGCTACAACGAAGGCATCCAGGGCCAACTCGAAAGAGAGCCCGGCATGACGGTCGCTTCCTGGCAGCAACGTCCAGAAAGCAAAGGTTACGTGCGCGCGCGCTCCCGTGATCCGTTCGACAAGCCGATTATCCAGCCCAACTATCTGTCAGAAGAGAGCGACCGGCGCACACTGCTCGGCGGCATGAAGCTCGCGCGCAAACTGCTGCATTCGGAACCGCTCCAACCCTATCTCGACTACGAGGCGTTCCCAGGTCCCAACGTACAGACTGACGATGAACTCCTCGGCGCTGCAAAACAACGTGGGACGACAACCTTCCATCCATCGGGCACCTGCCGCATGGGGCCAGACAATGACCCGACGGCGGTCGTCGATGACCAGCTGAGAGTACGCGGCCTCGAGGGCTTGCGCGTGATCGATGCCTCGATCATGCCAACGATGCTGTCAGCCAACCTCAACGCGGCAACGATGATGATCGGGGAAAAAGGCGCGGATCTCGTCCGCGGACGCGATGCACCGGAAGCCCCCGTCCTCCACGATTGACCCGTTGGCAAAAGTGAAAGCGATCGAGATGAACGTGCATCCAGGATTTGGGGACTTCAACAAGGCACACCAAGAATTCTTCGACGCCCTCGACGAAACTGGCTGGCAGGCCGTGCCCGGTTACGACGGCGTCGAGCAAAAGCACCTCTCGGGCGCGTTCGATCATGGCGCGCGCTCCGGCGCGGTGACGCGGTTATCACGCTGGCGCGCCGGGGCCTGTGTCGCGACACCGCTGACGCACGAGTTTTGCGAGGAGGTCTTTCTGGTTTCCGGCAGCCTTTCGATTGGCACGCCAGAGCACGAAGAGCGCAAGTTGCCCGTCGGCAGCTATGCGGTCCGGCCAGCCGGCGTGGCGCACGGTCCGTTCTTCAGCGAGGATGGTTGTTTGCTGATCGAGTTCCTCTACTACGCGCCAAAGTGAGCGACGTCCTGAACCGCCGCATGGAGCGCGCGCAAGCCAGATGCGTCCTGAGCCGTACCAAGAATGTAGCGATCCGGGCGGATCAACACCGCCTTCGCCGGAAGCGACGCAAGATAATCGACGCCAACGGACGTCTCATCGGCCTGAACGAGGTGCACGCCTGATTTCGCGAAGGTATCCCCCGTCATGCCGGCTGCGCTCAGAAGCGCCGTGTCGCTAAGCAGTTGAAAGCTGTATCCGGCGACGTCATCGAGACGCGCGCCGCTCAATAGTTGCAACTGCGGCGCCAGCGTGCCGCAATGGTCGCGATCTCCTGCCGCAAATCCTGGTCCCAGCCGTGGCGCGATCGACGACATTTTTGCACTGCCATCGGGCTGCCGGAAACCGGCTTCCAATGCCTGCTTGGGATCATCCTGATTGATCAGCCGGCCCAGCTTCAACGCAGTCTCGACATATGCACGCACATGCGCATGACGCTCCGACTGGTAGCTGTCGAGCATTTCGTCGTCGATGCCATGGCGCACGCAGTGCGCAAGTTTCCAGGCGAGGTTGGCGGCATCGCGCATTCCGGCACACAAGCCCTGCCCCATGAACGGCGGTGTTTGATGCGCAGCGTCGCCCGCGATCAGCACCCGCCCCTGACGCCAACGCGTGGCAATCACGGAATGGAACGTATAGACGGCAGCGCGTTCGAGGTCCGCCTCTGCCGGGGTCAGCCAGCGCTCGAGCAAACGCCAGGTGCCCTCGGGCGTCACCACCTCGTCGCTCTCCTCCTCCGGCCGCACCGTAATTTCCCAGCGCCGTCGATTGCCGGTGCCGCGCACATAAGTCGCCGGACGAGTCGCGTCGCAATGCTGGATCGAGAAGTCGCCAAGCTCCGGCTTCGGTTGCTTGAGCAGCGCATCGACGACCAACCAACGCTCATGGAACCCGTAATCCTCGATCCCGGAGCCAATAACGTCACGCACGAACGAGCGTGCACCGTCACAGCCGACCACATACTTCGCGGTGACAGTGCGCTGTTGCCCGGTTGCCAAATTGTCAAATGCCAGTGCCGCGCATTGGCCATCATCCTCAACAGCCGTGACGTTGCAACGGGTTGCGACCTTGACGCAGTCGAAACGCCCCAATGCCTGGCGCAGTAGGCGTTCAAGATCCGGCTGATGAAACCGATAACTCGGGTGCCATCCCTGGGCGCTCACCTCAGGCGGGCGCGGCCAGTCGAGCAGGAGCCTGCCGTCGGCATCCACGAACCGCATCCCCGGGTTGACGTGGACGTATTTTGCCATCTCGTCAGCAATGCCAACGGTCTGTAGTACGCGCATGATCTCGTCATCGAAATGGACGGCGCGCGGCAGATGATAGGCCGGACCTTCGCGATCGAGGATCAGCGTCGTGATACCCAAAAGGCCGAGCAGGTTCGCAAGGCAGGCCCCGACCGGGCCGTAACCGACAATCGCGACGTCGTAATCCTGAGCCTGCGGTGTCACGCCGTTCTAACCTGTTGGGCCTGTTTGGCCTGTTTGGCGCACCAACTCGCCGAACAGCCACGGGCATTCGGCTGCGGGCGGCGCACGTTGGCCGCGCCGTGCCGCGTCAAGGCGCATGTCGCGCATCCGTGCCCGCGGTTTCTCGGGCAGATAGAGCCGCTCATGACCCCAAAAGCTCGGGCCGTCGAACGTCTCGTGCGGCTCCCAGGTATCCGGATCGATGACCCGGCCGCCCCAACCATTTTCAACAAAGAATCCGGACGGCGAATGCGCGTAGAACGATGTCATGAAATCGTTGGTATGCCGACCGAGCGTATAGGCGAGACGGCCGTCTTCCAGGCCGGCCAGATCATAGCCCTGCCCGACGTCGTCCAGGTTTTGATACTCGACCATGAAGTGATGAAAACCGGCCTGACCACTGCCCACCATTGCAAAGCTGTGATGCCGACCGTTGACGTGGAAGAAATACAATGGATACGGCGTCAGGCCATAATCGCTGACCCGAAAGCCGAGTATATCGCGGTAGAACGGCAGCATGGCATCGATGTTGTCGGCATGGATCACGGCATGCCCCATCCCGAGGGGGCCGGTCTTAAAGCCGTCAATGGGACGCCCCGGCTCAAACGGGTCCGTTGCGATCATCGGGCCGTGAAACAGCTCAAGCCTGTGACCTGCCGGATCCTCGCACACGATCAGTTCGCCAACGAACCGCCGATCCGCCAATTCGCGCGCGCCCGCAGTCACGGCAACTCCGGCTGCCTCCAGGCGCGCGGCATACAGTTGCAGATCGTCCTTGGTTTCGACTTCCCAACCCATGAATGCCAGCGTTTCGCCAGGTTCATTCGAGACGACGAGGCGCTGCCGGCGATCATCCATACGAAAGGCGAGTGATTGCCCTGCCCGATCGACTTCCTGCATGCCGAGCAGCCGCCCGGCAAAACCCGACCAATCATCGAGCTTGTCAGAGCACACCCCGAGGTATCCAAGAGCGCAAATCGCCATGGCGACATTTTTGCCTATTCAACGGCGTGATGTCCAGTCGGACCGGTTCCGAGTGCCGTCCAACCGATCACCGAGCTGCGAACGTGGGGCCCTTATGGCCCCGCCGTTCCAAGTTGCGCGTCTGCTATCCGTCGGCCTTAGCGGATGCCGGTGTATCGATCGCTCCTGCATCGCCGCTGTCGTCCGTCTGACGCGCCTGCCACCAGTCGTCGATCGCGCCCACGATGCCTTTCGGCCAAAAGATGATGAAGACCATCAGCAAGACGCCGTAGATCAACAGGGGAACGCCGGCGGCGTTGAGGCAGACATCATTGGTGATACAGACATTCGCCGTGCCAATGCTGATGCGCAGCACCTCGGCGAGCATGATCGTTATGATCGCGCCGACCGTCGGGCCCAACATATTGTAGATTCCGCCGACAACGACCGCGAAGACGATCTGCAGCGAAATCCCAACCCCGCCGATCGTGTCGGGCGAGATGAACATCTGGTACTGACAGTACATCGCGCCGGCAAAGGCGGTCATGACCGCAGACAACACCGTGACCTTGAGCTTCTCGACCGTGACCTTGACGCCGACTGCCGCCGATGCATCCTCGTCTTCGGAAATTGCTTCGAGCGCGTAACGCGACATCGATTGATCGACGTACCGCCAGATCAACAAGCCGACAAGCCAGCACAGCAACGCGATGTAGTAGAAATAGATCCGGTCATTGGCGAACTGCAGGGCAAGCACCGAAATGCCGTCTCCGTGGCGCTCCGGCGTATAGCCAAGTGAACCACCGGTCGTGTCGCGCGTCGCGATGATCACCTGACGCACGACTTCCGATAACGCCAACGTCACCAGCGCGAAATAGTGTCCGACGATTTTATAGCGGAAACAGGGATAGCCAATAATTATTGCGAGCCCGCCGGCCATCACCATCGACAGTGGAATACCGATCCACGGTGACAGTCCCATCGTGTTCCAGAGCAATGCCGTGACATAACCACCGATGGACATGAACGCGCCATGGCCGAGCGACACCAGGCCGAACCGCCCCATCACAGACCAGCCGGTATACGCAAACGCCCAAATCAAGATCACAATGATGAGATGCAGTGCATAGGTCTCAACGCCGATGAACGGCAGGGCAAGCAGAATGGCGGCGACGATCGCGATAAACGTTGTGCTGTTCATGACTTCCTCGCGAACAAGCCCTCAGGGCGGATGAACATGGTCACCACGAAGAACACGAAGGCCATTACGTACCCCCATTCGAGCTCTGCGAAATACCCGCCGATGGTAATCAGTTCGGCAAACACGAAGGCTGCGAGAAATCCGCCAACCATATTGCCAAGACCGCCCATTACGCAGATGACGAATGTAATCGGCCCGAAACTCAGCCCGATGAACGGATGCACATCATATTGCAGCGCCAGCAACGCGGCCGCGAGGCCAGCCAGTGCGCCACCGATCGCAGACGTCAGCAGGTAGAGCCGTTTCGTGTCGACCCCCATCAGCGTCATAATCTCACGGTCCTGGCTGATCGCCCGGATCGCGGCGCCAAGATAGCTGCGCGACAGGAAGAAATAGAGCGCAATGACGACCACGCCGGAAATTCCGAAAGACAGCAGGCGCGTCCACGAGAGGTAGATATCCGACGATACCGCTAAGCTGCCGAGGCTGACGCCAAGGTTCCGGAACTCGATGCCAAAGGCGACCATGGCCGCTCCCTGGAAAAAGAACAGCAATCCACCGGTCGCCAGCAACTGATTGATCGGCGCTGCATCGAGCACGCGTGATATCACCAGCTTATGGGTGAGATAGCCAAGGATTGTCGTTACAGCGATCCCCGCGAGAACGGCCAGCGGCAAAGGCACTCCGGCCTTCACGAGGAAGTAGATCGTGTACATGCCAAGCATGATAATTTCGGCGTAACAGATCCAGACAACGTCGACGACACCGAAGATCAGGTTTAACCCGAGCGACAGCAGCGCCAGCACCCCGCCTAAAAGTAGACCGTTGATCAGCGTCTCAATGAAGAAGATGCTGAACAGCGCTTCCATAAACTCAGCCATCGATGCCCCTTACATGCCCATGAAGGCTTTTTGGATGTCTTCGCTTGCCAGCAGCTCGTCGGATGTGCCGCTCATGCGCAGGCTGCCCGCCTCAAGCACGTAGGCGCGGTCAACCACACCAAGCACCTGTTTGACGTTCTGCTCGACGATCAACACCGTCAGTCCGTCCGCACGGATACGTTTGATGAGTTCGAAGACCTGCTGCACGATCACCGGCGCGAGACCGGCAGAAGGCTCATCCATCAATAGGATTTTCGGATCCGACATCAATGCCCGGCCGATCGCGCACATTTGCTGTTCACCGCCCGACATCGTACCGGCAAGTTGATCGCGCCGCTCCTTCATGCGTGGAAACAACTCGTAGACAAGGTCGCGGCGTTCTTCGAATCGCGCCCGGAACTGCGGCGCGAAGCATCCCATTCGAAGGTTGTCCTCAACCGTCATGCGCGGAAACAGGCGGCGATGCTCGGGTACATGCGCGATTCCGAGACTGACAATCTCATGCGGCTTGGTGTCGAGCACTGACGTGCTCTCCATCGTGATGGTGCCCTTGGTCGCGGGAATCAGCCCTGATATCACGCGCATCAAAGTCGTCTTGCCGGCACCGTTCGGCCCGATCACCGCTACGGCCTCGCCGGCATTCACATCCAGCGAGATATCGAACAGCGCCTGAAAGCTGCCATAGCCGGCATCCACGTCCTGCAAAGTCAGCATTCGCCGTGCTCCCGCCCCGATCTCACGCCAGGCGCCGCTGCACACCGGCCGCCCCACAACGAGACACGCGTCATGTCATCTTCTTTCAAATAAACCTGCCTCATGCTCGGACCGCCGCCGCAGCCGTCTCTTCCGCATCGGTCCCGAGATACACTTCGATGACCTTCTTGTCGGTCGCGACCTCATGCGGTTTGCCTTCGGCAATTTTCTCACCATGATCGAGTACCATGACGCGATCGACCACGCGCATCAGCACGCCCATAATGTGCTCGACCCAGATAATCGTGACGTCGAGTTCATTGCGGATCGAACCGAGCATATCGGCCGCCTGGTCCATTTCGGAATGGTCTAGACCGCCAAGGCTTTCGTCAGCCAGCAGCAAATCCGGTTTCGTTGCCAAAGCCTTGGCGAGTTCGAGCTTCTTGAGGCCGGCTGCGCCCAGCGTGTCGATCGACGCCTTCCGATCCGTCGGCAGACCGACCAGGGCCAACGCTTCTTCTGCGTTGCGCCAGGCCTGCGATCGGGAGATGCTCGCGCCGTTGCCGTAAAAGCCCGCGAGCGCGGCGTTCTCCAGGATCGACAAGCGCCGAAACGGGCGCGGGATCTGAAACGTGCGCCCGACGCCCATACCGCAGATCAAATGCGGTGCGAGCCCGCCGATCTCGCGGCCTTGCAGTTGAATGGAACCGGCGTTCGGCGGCAAGTTGCCGGAAAGCATGTTGAAAATCGTGCTCTTGCCTGACCCGTTCGGCCCGATGAGCCCGACGATTTCTCCCTTCTCTACCGAGAAATCGACATTATCGACAGCGGTAAACCCGCCAAATTTCTTCGTGAGGCCTTGAACGGCAAGCACAGGTACGTCCTTTCGATCCGTTACAAAAGACGGCCGGCATCAGGCGATGCCGGCCGTACGTCCTCGGCTTACTTTGCGTAAGGCGATGATTTTGGCAATGGCATAACCGGATCGATGGTTTGCAGCGCCTTAGGCCAAGCAACGTACACCTTGCGTTTGACGTACTGCATCACGACAGGTGACGCGCGCATGTTCTGGCCCATCATGTCGGACTTGCCTGCCTCAGGAAATTTGACACCAAAGCCGAGCAGCGTGCCGCCCTCGGGAATGTCTGTCTCCAAAGCCGCCTTGCGCAGTGCTTCGGCGTTGATGCCGCCGTGCTTCTTGATCGCGCGCGGCAGAACATTGGTGAAGAACACGTGGGCATTGGATGCTGCCATGCCGACGTGTGCCGACTTCACCTTCGTGCCAGGCTTGGCCTTTTCATACTCTTTGCCAACCTTCGCCGTGATGTCGGCCAGTCCGGCCTTCAGCGATTTTGGGTCGAGCAACCAGATCGACACCGGATCGACGTTAAAGACGTGGTCAACATCGTTGCCCAGCGCATCATAAAGCTTGTCGGCGACGCCATAGCCGGCACCATGCCCGATCAACGCTTTGAACTTCAGCCCCTGCTCCTTGGCCTGACGCAGGAACAGCGTGATGTCCGGGTTGTAGCCGGTATGCAGGATCACATCCGGACGCTTGCGCTTCAGTTTCGTCACCAATGATGACAAGTCCGGTGCGGTCGCCGAATAGCCCTCTTTGAGCACGACATTCATGCCGAGTTCTTTGGCCTTGGATTGGTTGCCGCCAGCAACGCCGGAGCCATATGGGCCATCCTCATGGATGATTGCGAGCCGCAGCTTTTTCGGGTCCATGCCCATTTTTGATTTCGCATTGGCGGCCAGGAATTCAACGGAGAGCCAACCGAATTGACCGCCGTGCACCTGCGGACGAAACACATACTTGAGGTTCCGATCCTTAAGGACAGCCGGCGAAATGCAGGTCGTGATCCACATGAATTTCTTGAGTGCATCGACCTTGGCTGCAACGGGCACGCACTGCGCGCTCGAATAGAAGCCAAGCAGCATGTCGACTTTTTCCTGCTCGATCAGGCGTACCGCCTCGTTGATCGCAATCTCCGGCTTCGATTGCGCGTCAGCATAGATCGCCTCGATCTTGTAGCCTTCCACACCGCCTTTCGAATTGATGTGGTCAATCATGATCTTGGCGCCGAGCGCCTGCAGATCAGAGCCACCGCCGGCAAGTGGTCCCGTGTAATCGTAAATGACGCCGATCTTGATTTTCTTGTCTTGCGCCGTCGCGTTCGTGGCGACAGCGAACATCGCTAGCACCACCGCGGCGACCGTAGCCACCCGTTTTGCCAAGTCGAACTTCGGCATGGTTTCCTCCACTGGTATTGCGCACTGATTTTTTTGTCATTGTGCAGGACCAGTGTCGGAGGTGGTGCGGCGAACTGTCAAGGAAACGCCGTTCGAATTTGCCGGATTGCTTGAAAAGCCAGATTAGTATCCGCAACGTGATCTAGGAGCCGTTCGCGCCGCCATTTCTTGGCGCGGACGGTCACATCGGTTGCACGGGTGGGCGGCCGAACCAAACTGAACGCTGAATTCTGCCTTGGGGCTCTACCGTGCGCCGGCGCCAAACAGGGATTTGATGGCGCTGGAGGCCGTTGACTTCTCAGGCTGTTTGGGCAGCGCCCGCTTGGCCGGCTTCTGGATTTCCGTATGAATTTGACCACAGAAGCGGACGCCGCAGCGCTGTCCGTGCACCCACATAACCTCACAAGCAACCGAGGTCCGTTCCTGCGCATATGTTTGGGTCACGGTGAAACGGTCGCCAACATTGATCTCGTTCATGCGATCGTTGAAGCGGTCGGTAAGAACCTCGAGCTTTGCACCCGTTGAAGAGCGATCAAGCATGGTGCACGACAATCCCGCACTCATGCCTTCCTGCCACAGCGAAGCAAGTTTGCGAGAAGCCACACGTTTTGCCCGACGGTTCTCCTTGGCAGCCTCTTTCTTAGCCGTCGCTTTCGCCATCCGACTTTGAATGACGCTGTCGACGCGTGACGCCGGTCCGGTGATGTTCAAAGCGGCTGCGCTGACACCGTTGCGCTCCGTCTTCGAAGCAATTCGATTGCCGCGTTTGGGAGCCGGCGTTTCGCGTTTTGCCACCACGACAGACTCCGGCTGTTGCGGCTTCTCCTCCGCCACGGTCGGCAAGGTGACAAGCTCAGACACTTTGCTTGGAGCCGTTTCGCTCTCTTCGGCCGCGGCCGGTTCAAGCTCCACAGTTCCCCCCACAGCGAAATCATCAGCGCCATCATCTGACGTCTGCTTGAGTGTCTCGTTGAGGCGCGTTTCCGCTGCGGCCCGGGCGGCCCGCTCTTGTTCCAGCTCAGCCGCGATATCGGCAACGCGCTGGCGCTCGACCTCAAGCTCCTGGAGGGCTTCCATTTCGCGTTGCTGATCGTCGGCGTGATCTTCTCGAATGGCTTCGCGTTCGGCCAGCGCTTGGCGCAGCTCAGCCAGTTCCTGGTCTTTGTCAGTCTCACGCTCGGCGGCCGCCTCGGCGGACCGCTGCACCTCGGCAAGTTGGCGGCGCAGGACGTCGCGTTCATTTTCGATTTGTGCCGTTCGTGCCAGATCACCTGCAGCCGAGCGCTGAAGATCGCCTGTGCCGAAGCCGCCTTCTGCGGCATCGGTCTCAGTCGTGTTGCCAATGGCTTCCAGCTCCGCTCGTACGGCATCCAAATCGGTACGTAGTGAGGCTTCCACCTGGGCGGCTAGGCTTTGCGCCTCAACCAATCGGCGTTCAGATGCCGATGCACGCGCGGTCAACGCTTCCTTGTCCGCTTCGACGTCGGCAAGGGTCTCGCGAAGGTTTTTGAGTTCTACTGCGAGTTGGCTTGCGGCGTCACGCTGGGTTTCCGCTTCTTCTCGGAGCGGGCCAACGCGTTCCTCCAGCTCTGTTGCATGCTGCGCTGCTGCTTTGCGCAATTCGGCAATCTCGCTGTCGAGTTCCGTGATCCGTTTGGCATGCGCGGTCTCGGCGTCAGAAAGAGCCTTTCGAGCGGCTTCAAGTTCGTCTTCCAGGTTCTTGGCTGCTGTATTCTGCGTCTGAAGTTCCGCTTGGACCGACGCTTCACGGACGGCGCTGTCCTCGACTTCGCGTTTCGCAGCCGCGAGTTGCTCTCGGACATCGCCGAGCTCAGCGTGAACCCGCTCACCTTCTGCAACCTTCTCTGTGAGCGCCTGGGTTTCAGCTTGCGCTTCGACCAATGTTGCGCGCGCATCAGCCGCGTTCGATTCAGCCTCTGTTGCCCGTTTTTCGAGTGAGGCCGCATCAACGGCAGCCTGCTCCAATGTTTCAATCTGCCCTTTCAGCTCCTCGGCGACCATTTCCGCTGTCGCTTTCGCTTCCTCGGCGGTTTGGCGTTCTGTCTGGGCTTGGCCTAGTTCGGCCTCGAGTTGCGCGCTGCGAACACGGCTGCTTTCGGCGTTCTTGGCCGCGACCGCCGCCCGGGCATCGGCAGCAGCGGCACGCGTTTTGAATTCTTCGTATTCCGCTTCGGTTTCGCGCAGTCCGCTCAGTTTCAATTCGGCAGCGGCAACCAGGCCGGTCGCCGCATCGCGATCCGCGACAGCTTGGGCATGTGACTTTTGTTCCCGCCGCAAGTCGGCAGAAAGCTCTGCGACCATCGTGCGATGTGTCTCGAGTTCCTGCCGCAGTTCGACATCGACATCCAGTGACGATGACGGCTGCGACGCAGACGCATCGGGCTTGCTCTTCTCAGTCTGCAATGCCTGCTCGGCCAGATCACGGGCCTGCTGTGCGCTCGCTAAGCCTGCCTCCAGTTCCTCGACCCGCAGCCGTTGCAATTCGACTTCTTTTAGAGCCTCCGCCTCACGCTCCAGCGCTTCAGCCTGGCCCGCCTCAGCCAGATCAAGTTGCTCGACCGCCTCGCGCAGGAGAGCGGACGCCTCGTCCGCATCGTCCTCGTGGCCGTGCTCGGCGTAGTCAGAATAGTGATCTGTTTCAATGTCCTGGCTGACGGTTTCGGCGGCCGCGGCAGCACTTCTTCCGTCCGGAGATGTCGCGCCATGCCCATCGGCCGGGTACGTCGCGTCGTTCAAATTTTCAGGCACATTTTCGGGCGCATGTTCGGTTTGCAGAACTGCTTGCGCCTCTTCCTGCTCCAGGTACGAGGTGTCAATAACAACTCGGGACGGTTTGCGCCGGCGCGTTTTGCGCGCTCGCTCAGACGTTTCAACCAACGTGTTGAGACGTGTCGCCAAACGCGCATTTTTACGCCGCCAGAATAAAGCACGCACGACGCGGACTCCTAAGAGACTACTGAAGGATCACAGTCTCTGATACCAAATCAATACTAAATGGAGCTTAATGCGTCCGTTCAAATTGCATCTATTTTGCAATAAGTTTGGGATGTTAGCGCCGCTCTTTGAGGGCAAATCTGACTAAATGGAGGCGCCTCGTTCAAGTCCGTCTTGCCATGAAAACGCCGTATTCTCGATAATTTCGGACACGCTTGCATGTCCATCGCTGCCCGTTCGATTTGATTGGGCACGAATTTCGAAACCAAACGGGAATTACTAAATTTTTTTTGAGAAAAAGATCCGACAACAAACAATTTAAGTGCGCCGTTATCACAACGTTCATGAAATGAATATTTCTGCACTGAACGAAACACCAGCAACACCATGGTGTGGAACGTAAATTTTGTCATTTCATCGGATGACAAAGTTCGTCCCGATGTCCGTACGTGCCCGCCCGCAACCGGCCAAAACTGCCGTACAATGGCACTTATGCTCAGGATTCGCCCTGGTTTTATAACTTGCAGTTACCGCCAACTCTGCCTATATGGCGTTCATCGACTTTGGCCGGACTACAGGGCCCCTACGCCATGGCACTGCCGAGCGTACGTTCAGAATGCCTACCAAGCTCGATATTCACTGCCGACTCGCTCTATCAGCGGCCTCGGCGCCTACGAAACGCAGCTTGGAAGAGGACTCTCCATGGAAAGCGGCACTGTAAAATTCTATAACGACCAAAAAGGCTACGGCTTTATCGCACCAGACAACGGCAACAAGGACGTGTTCGTCCACGCAACCGCTCTTGAGCGCGCCGGCATCCACGGTCTCTCGGAAGGCCAGAAGGTTTCTTTCGACACCGAGATCGACCAGCGCAGCGGCAAGACGGCTGTTGCCAACATCCAGCTCGACTAAAATCGGCTGATGAGTCAGCCCTGCGGGGTTGAGCGACATATGTGATGAGAGAGCCGTCCCAATCGGGGCGGCTTTTTTGTTGGCTTGTGTGACTCGCGCTGGTCTTAACGCCGGTATTGGAGAAACGGGCTCTTCGTGGCGACCTGGTCATATAGCCCGCGGGCTCGATAATTGAACTCCTGGGTCGCCCAGTAGGTTCGCGTACATTCACGCGCGTCAGCTGCAATGTAGACAGCGTCGATCAACTGGCGGCCAATGCCTTTGGCGCGCACATCCGGCGACACAAACAGATCCTCAAGATAGCAATAGTACGTCTTTGACCACGTCGAGCGATGGAAGATGATGTGTGCAATGCCAACCAGGTCCCCGTTACCGTCGACGGCGCAAATGCCCGCATGGAATTGGGGATCATCGCTCAACAACCGGGCCCACGTTTCATCGATAACGTCATCAGGCAGGCTGGATTTGTAGAATGTGAGATAGCCGCGAAACAGCGGTTCCCATTGGAGGCGATCGCCCGGTTCCAAGGCGCGTGTCGTGATGCTCATGAAAGGCTCCATAAGTTGTGCGGCTCATGATCACGAAAGCGTAGCAGAGTTTTCGCGCTTGCGGCCATGAACCTACAACAACCAGATCGTGGCAAGCCCGAGAAAGGCGAAGAACCCGATGATATCGGTCACCGTCGTCACGAACACGCTGGACGAGATCGCGGGATCATACCCCAATCGGTCGAGCGAGATCGGAATTAAAATGCCAGCCAACGCCGCGGCGAGATGGTTGAACACCATTGCCGCGGCAATCACCAGGCCGAGCGCGCCTGAACCGAACCAAAACACCGTGATACCACCCAGGATAACGGCAAACAGGGCACCATTGATCAGACCGACCGACGTTTCCCGCAGGACGATGCGCGCCGCGTTGACAGGCCCTAGTTCGCGCGTTGCAATCGCCCGCACAGCCACGGTCATCGTCTGCGTTCCGGCATTGCCGCCCATCGACGCGACAATCGGCATCAAGATTGCCAGCGCCACCATCTGCTCGATCGAAGCGTCGAACAGCTTGATCACAAAGGATGCAAGAACGGCCGTACCCAGATTGACGAGCAACCAGATAAATCGGCTCTTGGTGGTTTGAAAGACGTTGTCGAAAACGCTTTCATCGCCAACCCCGCCGAGCAGGCGGATGTCCTCGTCTGCTTCTTCCTTGATCACTTCGACAACATCGTCGACGGTAATCACACCGACGAGACGCTCGTTGTCGTCAACAACTGGTGCCGAGATCAAATCATAGCGCTCAAACTGGCGGGCGACCTCCTCCTGGTCCTCTGTCGCCAACACCGTCTGCGTCCCCTCGTCCATGATTTCTTCGATATTGACGACGCGTTTTGAGCGCAGCAATCTGGACAGTTCGACCATACCGAGCACACGGTAGGTTGGATCAACGACGTAGATTCCGGAGAACGTGTCAGGCAGGTCTTCGGCATCGCGCATGTAGTCAATGACCTGGCCGACGTTCCAGAACGGTGCGACCGCAACAAAGTCCGACTGCATGATGCGGCCGGCCGTCTCGTCCGGATATTCAAGGTTGCGCAACAGCGCCGAGCGATCCGTGCTGTTGAGCTGCGATAGAACGTCGTGGCGGTCTTCGAGTTGCAGGTTCTCCAGCACATAGGCCGCATCGTCGGAATCGAGTTCCGTGACCGCACGCGCCAAAAAGGCATTCGGCAATTCATCGGAAAGTTGGTCGCGAACAGCTTCGTCAAGTTCGGAGAAAATCTCATAATCAATGTCGCGGCCGAGCGCCTGCACGAAGCTGACGCGCTCATTCGCGGCGAGATGCTCGATCAGGTCGGCGACATCAGGCGCACGCAGGTCAGCAACATAGCGCCGCACACGTTCATCATCGAGCGCACCGAGCGCGTCCGACACGTTGCGGACAAGCTCGCCGTCAACGTCATCTTCGACGTCCTGTCGGACGGTGGTTGCGCCGCTTTCAGTCGTTTCGAGCATAAATCGCCATCCTCTGGCGTCTGAACGTTTCCCGCTGACGCGCACCCGGACCGCCGCCCGACCGCGCCCTACGCGTTGTAACGTGGTGTCAATAAAGTCAGATCGGACACAGATGTGGCAAAATAGTACTTGCCAACACAAATGCGGCCATCGGCGCGTCAGATTATCGAATTAAGAGACGATCATAATGACGTGACGGCACCGCCTCACGGCAATTCACAGTGACTCGCCAAGGCCTTAGCACATCGACAGGACGATGCAACAGACCGCTCAGGATTGCAGCCCGGGAGCCACGCTTTGCTGTAGAAACTTGGCGAAATCGAGCAATACCTTGCCTTCCGCCGGAGCACGTCCCTATATGCGGACAGTCCACAGCGGGGAAAGCAGATCGCACGCTGTCGGCTGGCGATCGGCCCCGCCAGGTCTTTCCGGGCCAGAAACTTTGGATCAGGAACGTCCATGACAGTGTTAGCGGGCAGGCGGGCAGTCGCGGGCGTAGGTGCTGCGCTCTTATCGATTGGCATCATGACAGGCGCGGCACAGGCTGCCTGTGGCAACAACGCATTGGGCGTTTCACGCACGATTACGATCGATGCGACGGGCGGCAAACTCTACGGTGGCTTGCAATATGACGCCGGCTCACTGCTGAAAGACGGCGAAGTCATTCTGACATTCGATGACGGTCCGCTTCGGCGCCATACACGCCGCGTCCTCAAGGCGCTCAGGTCGCACTGCACAAAAGCGACATTCTTCATGGTTGGGCGCATGGCGGTCGCCGACCCGGCCATGGTGCGTGAGGTCGCCAGCGCCGGACACACGATCGCCAATCACACCTGGAGCCACAAGAACCTTCACCAGCGCAGCGCGCGTCGCGCCGGAGGCGAAATCGAGCTTGGCATCAGCGCTGTACGAATTGCGGCCAAAGAACCGATTTCACCGTTCTTCCGATTTCCCTATCTGGCGGATCCGAATTCGATGATCGCTTATGGTAAATCACGCGACCTGGCCATTTTTTCGATAGACATCGACTCCAACGACTACAAGACGAAGTCGTCAGGACGCGTCTACTCCAACATCATGAAGCAGCTTCGCGCACGCCGCAAAGGCATCATGCTGTTCCACGATATTCAGCCGTCGACGGCGGGTGCGATGCAGCGACTGCTCGACACGATGCAGCGCGAAGGCTTCAAAATTGTCCATGTCGTTTCAAAATCGCCGGTCAAGACGCTGAGTGATTTCGACAAGCAGGCCCAGGCCTTGCACGCGAAGCGTCGTACGGTGGCAACTGCAGGTTCGATCAATAGTGGCAACTACGAAAGCGCCGCCCGACCTAGACGGCGAAACCGCACATCATCGGCCAGCAAAAACACCAAGGTTGCAGCCGTTAAGGCGCCTGAACAACGGACCAATCCGTTCGCCAACAGCGTTAAGCCGATCGCCCGACCCAAATCTCGACCTGGGCCGAAGTCCGACTGGCGCCGTGCCATTTGGGGCAACTGAGCCGGACACGGCGATTAAATGACGTCTGGCGTTTGGACTACCTGACGAGATGGGCAACGGCCTCAGGGCTTGGCTCAATCTCGCCTCGTTCGATCCGGCGAACCACTTCGGCAATGCCATGATTGTAGGGCGCTGGAATTCCGATCTCGTCGCCGCGCGCCGCAACCAGCCCGTTCAGGTAGTCAATTTCCGTGCGGCGCCCCTTCTGCATGTCCTGCCCCATTGACGGGCGTTGTTCACCACTACGGGTCTTGGTGCCTTCGAGAAGCTTGTCTTCGCACTGACCAAAAGCCGTGCTGTCGCCATGATGCGCCGCCACCAATTGTTCCGGCGTCAGGCCGTACATCTTCTCCAGGACATACCCCTGGGCATGGCCGATTTTGACCGCTTCGCCCGCAATCATGATGGCCAGCTTGCGCGTTACCGGATCCTGATCGTTGCCGTTCCCTCCCCGGCCGGTCGCTGCTGATACCGGGTTGCGCATACAGTTTATACACAGTTTAGACCAGCGCTCGCCCCACAGATTGTCGGTTACCTTCGAGCTATCGATGCTGCTGAGCATCGACATCACACGTTCCGCCCGTTCGGTGTTGCGGCCATGCGTTTCGCCGATACGAAAGATCGTGTGCTCAGCACCGCCGAGTGCGACGTTGCGGCGGATGCGGCCCGGCTCAGTCAATTCCACGGCAATCTTGCTTGCGATACAGCCAACCGTCCGCCCCCAACCGACGACACCGGCGATGCGGTCCTCATTGATGCCGTTCTGCAATGACACGATAAAGCCAGCGGGCGTCAGATATTGCTTGATCATCTGTGCTGCCCATTCGGTGTCGTAGGATTTTACGGCGACGAAGGCAAAATCAAACGCTGCGGTTTTTGAAACCGACTGCAATTCCGTGAGATGCATCGACTTCGGTTTGACGGTAAAATTTTCTGGCTCCGTCATACCGCTCAATGTCAGTCCATGTTCACGCATGTGGTTTACATGTTCGGGCCACATGTCGATCAGCGTCACATCATGGCCATCGCGTGTCAGATAGCCACCGACATAGCCACCGAGCGCGCCCGCTCCAACGATTGCGATTTTCGGACTGTTTCCCAATGACGTATCTGCGGGCATTGCGCTTTCCTTCAAAATGGTTGGAGCACGATCGGCGCGCCGCCTCCCGGCCTGGCGCGCGGCGTTCGAGCAATCAGATGAATTTCTTCATCCATTCGTCGTAGGCGTCTTCCGCCATGGCAATGCGCATCAATTCCTTGGACGGCATATTTTCAAGATCTTCCGGCTGCCGTCCATCGCGCATGGCGCGCATTGTCGCGTAAACCGCTTGTACACCCGCACGGATTGGGTTGTGGCCCTGCAGCGCGATTCGTGCGCCGCGACTTGCGAGATATTCCGTATCCTTCAATTCGGCCGGTGTGCCGCCCAGGATCAACGGCAACTTGATTTCCCCCGCGATGGCATCAAGTTGCTCGCGCGTTTTAACGCCGACAAGGAAAATCGCATCGACACCGGTTTCCTGGTAGGCACGCACCCGCTTGATGGCATCTTCGACACCGGCGATGGCAACCGCACTTGTGCGCCCGGCGATCGCAATTCCGTCCCGGTCAGCCCGCGCCGCCACGGCCGCTTTCATCTTGCCGACGCCCTCCTCCAACGACAACAACCGCTGTTTGCCAGCCATTCCGTAGGGTTGCGGCAGCTCGGTGTCCTCGATCGACATGCCCGACACGCCGGCCACTTCCAGTTCTTCGACCGTGCGCATCACGTTTAACGCGTTGCCATAGCCGTGATCGGCATCGACCATCAGCGGAATGTTGCAGGCGCGGTTGATGCGCAAGCACTGCTCGGCAAATTCCGAGAGCGAAATGACGATATGATCCGGCGCACCAAGAATCGTCATGGACGCCGTCGAACCGGCGAACATGCCCATTTCGTAGCCGACATGCTCGGCCATTCGAGCCGACATCGGATCAAACATCGAGCCGGGATGATAGCAGGTATTGCCTGAGATCAATTCACGGAAGCGCGCGCGCCGTTCACTCCATTTCTGCATGGGGTCGTGTCCTCTCGATGCCAACTTGCAATTGCCGCAAACAATGGCACGAGCGCGGACCGGATTCGAGTGGGCACGGCGAAATTGCCCGATCATCAAATCGGGGATGGCATCTGCCGCGAGGACGGACTCAGTCTGCATAGGCCACCAAGGCCGGCCAAGACACAGCTCGGCCGGCCCGCCGCTCACTCTTTGAAGATGGCGGACTTTGGGCCCAACGGATCGGACCAATAGAGAAGAAGAAGTGCCCGGCCGGGATCTCACTCCCGGCCGGGCCTTTGCGTTATCGACGTGCGCGCTGAACCAACTGCTCGATATCATCGACCAGGTGGGCCAGCACCCGCTGATCGGGTCGTTCGAGCGGCAGGCTCTTGCTGCCCTTCGCGTTCACGTAGGGCAGCCATAGCGCCTTCCACCGCGTCGCGTCGACGGCCAGGAGTCCGACACTTGCCGCATTCGGCATCATCAGACCATCCTGCGCGACCAGCCAGCGGTTGACCGCATCCCAGATCGGCTGCGGCGCCGTGCAGTTGCGCGCTGCTTCCAGCTGCCAGATGCGCGGTGCGCCGCCGTGCCACCGCACCTCCAACGTCGCGACGCGGTGAGAGCCGCGCCGCACTGAGAAGATGAGGCATTCGCGCGCCGCAACCATGCCGGCATAACTGCCGACACAGTTGTCCATGATGTCGCCCTCCTCGTTCAGCTCGGCGGCGGAACGAAGTGGCACCATCTCGTAGCCAGCGCCACGACGACGGCGGCTGTAACGGCCCGGACCACGCTTCTGATCAGCCCGCGTCAGGTCAGCCATGACACGCTCGAACCAGGTGCACATATGCTGGACGGCCGCGGTAAAGCCCATCTGGCGGTTCCAGGGTTTATCCAGCATACGGTGGCCACGTACATCGCTGTGGCGCGAAAACCATGCGTAGATCGCCAGCGGACGGATCGGCGCCTCGCCGACAAACGGCTCGGCAAAGGCCCGCCGTTCGCCGGCCAACCATAGCGCAAAGTCCTCGTTACCTGCCTCGAGTGCCACCTCAAGCGCTTGGAGCCACGCTTGCGCGTGCTCTTCCAATTGCGGCAGGCGACCTCCGATTTTGCGGCCGAACGCGTCACCGGTTGCCGGCACACCGATCGGACGCGCAAACGCCTCTGGCGGTAGACGGCGCATCCAGGTTGGCAATTGAAGCACGTCGGCAATTCGTGCCAACGATGCCCCATCGCGGACCAGACGCGCGGCTTCGGCGCGCTGATCGATCGCGCCTCGCCCCGAGACCATTGCAAAGGCAATCGCCGGAAACGTGAACAGCAAATCACCGTGCCGGCTCGATGTTCGCGTGAACTTGCGAAGCCGGCGGCGATAAGAACGATCGAAGCGCTTGATCTGCGTCTCGAGCGCGACATGACGCGCGCCACCGTGCGCAGAAACAACTGCGTTGCCCATTGGATTGCTCCAATTTCACGAAGTGCGATCAATCTGCGCGCGCGCGTTGGCCAGGTCGCCATCGGGGCCGGCATCGAGCGTGACGAGATCGCGCAAGCGAATGCTGGCGCGCACGTCGTGCGATCAGATTGATCAGGCTTTGGGTATTGGGAAGAGAACCGTCGGCTTTGGCATGGAGCGATAATCAACGGGTAGTGATGGAACCCGTGATATCGTCCAGCCTGTAGCCTACAACCGGAGTCCTTTTAGCCATCAACCCACGTACGAACCATCGAGTGGTCTGTCGGGTTTGACAGGGCGCCCTTGTGGGCGAAGGACCCAGGTGTCACGTGGCGAAGAAGGCGCCATTGCTAGAATACCGCCAGACGCCACGTGCCGGTCTTCCCAGCGTATGTCGACTGTCCGTATTCATTGGCATCCTTTCGCAAAATTCGTTTCAGTGTGTTTGTTGACGGGAAACGATGGCAATCTCAAGGCAAATGTCGAATATAGGTTGATGAAATCTTATTTTGCAGGCCAAAGGCCTGACGACGAGCAAATGGGACATGCACGGATGGAAAAGACAGGCGAACAACCAAAGAGCTTTGGTGCTTACCGGGTACCCGACGAGCGCGAAGCGCTCATCCGCAGCCATATCGCAATGCTGAGTGAAACAGCGCGGGCGGTCTCCGACCAACTCGCCTTCGCTGCTGATGTCAGCGATCTAACGGCTGAGCTTGAAGCCGGTGCCGAGGATGACGCGGAAGGAGCGAAATGATGGCCCTGCACAATCTTGCCGCCGTCGACCTCGCCGCCAAAATCAAAGCTGGCGACGTCTCATCGCGCGAGGCAACCGAAGCGGCCCTCGTGCGGCTCAGGGCGGCCCACCAGAAATGCAACTCGGTTGTCGCCTTCGAAGACGATGAGGCGCTCGCCGCGGCTGACGTCGCCGATCAGGCGCTGGCTGCCGGCAAATCGCTTGGTCCGCTGCATGGCGTACCGCTGGCACATAAGGATATGTTTGATCGCGCGGGCAAAATCGCCAGCTGGGGCGGCAACATTCAAGCCGGGGAGCCTGCCAGCCGTGACGGTACGCTGATCGAGCGCTTCAAGGCAGCCGGTAGCCACCAGATTGCGGCCCTGCATCTCACCGAGTTCGCCTATGGCCCGATCGGCCACAACTATGTCCTCGGCCACGCCCGCAATCCCTGGAACACCGCGCACGTCAGCGGTGGCTCATCCTCGGGTACGGCGATGTCAATCGCAACCGGCGCCATTGCCGGCGGCATGGGCTCGGACACCGCCGGTTCCTTGCGCCTGCCCGCTTCGGCCTGTGGGATCATGTCGCTCAAGCCGACCTGGTCGCGTGTAACGCGAGCCGGTGCCATGCCACTCGCATCGTCGCTCGATGCGGTCGGGCCGATGGCGCGCGATGCCCGCGACCTTGCCGTCATGCTGAAAGCAATGGCCGGATATGACCCGCGAGATGCGGCCACGTCGACACGTCCGGTACCCGACTATCCCGCGCTGCTTGATCGCCCTGTCAAAGGTTTGCGCATCGGCATTGACGAGAAGCTGATCGGCGAAGCCGATGTCAGCGTCCAGGAGCGGCTGATGCAGGCCCTGCACCTCCTTGAAGGTGCCGGCGCCGAGCAGGTCCCCGTTCATATCGACAACTGGGCGACGCTCGACCACCTCGCCCAGCTGGTCCAGCTCTCCGAAGCAGCGGCGGCTCATTCACCGTTCCTGCGCCATCATTCAGACAAGTACGGCCCCCAGGTCGAGGCCCGCGTCGCATATGGCCACTATGTCCCGGCCCACGACTACCTCGTTGCGATGCGCGCGCGCGGCATGATGCTGCGCAAGATGATGGATGAGGTTTACGCACATTGCGACGTTGTCATGCTGCCGAATTTCGCTGGCCCGATCCCAACGATCGAAGAACTCGATGTTGGCGGCGGGCCGCAGTTGATGGCAGCTCTCACCAAGGTCATGAAATTCGTGCGGCCGCTCAACTATCTGCAATTGCCAGCGCTGACCCTGCCCTATCCCGCCGTCTCTGGCGCCCTCCCCAACGGATTCCAATTGATGGGCCGGCCGTTCTCGGAAGCCCGCCTGCTGTCCGTCGCCCGCGCTTATCAGGAGTGCCGCCCGATCGAACTGGCACCGCTGGATTAGAGCGCCGGGCGATAAACCTGAGACAATCGCGTCGCCGGAAATCTGCGTCAGCAGAATATCCGGTGCCTTTCACGATCGTGGTTGGCACGGCCTCGAAGCGATTAGAGACGTGAAAGACCCCGGCTCGCGCGACGGATCGCGACCTGTGCCGTACCGCAATCGGCCGGCCGCCGCTTGGCCGGGGGCGCGAGACGTCAGGTATGTGCACCTGGCAGAAAGATGCCTTGGCGAAACTCTGCGAGTCGTCACCAGACAGTCCTGTGCCTGCACGAGGATGACGACCGTGATTGGAGTTGCCGCCCGTCGCAACGTCGAATTCCGACTGGCGGAATTCGACACAGCTCCAGTGGAATCGGTGCTTGTTGCAGGAGATGGCTCAATCCTTCCGGACAGTCGTGCTGCAGTGTGATCTGCTTCACTCGACCGAAACAATCGAAACGTATTAAGCACGATCCTGAAATTCATCTGAAACGTGCAGTCCTCAATTTCTCACTTGTCGACGGCTTTGACGTGCCGTCTCACAAGCTCACTTGAGGACGATCAGATGCACCCGATACCGATAAAAAGCTGGCAGCCGGTAGCCCCGACCGGGCGGCCACAGGTCGTCGCCCTGCGCGGCTCAGCAAGCCATCGCGGTCAATGGCGCACGCTCGTCGAGGCATTATCTCCTCAATTTGACGTATCGACGCCGGATCTGCCCGGCTATGGAGGTCAATGCAGCGATGCCCGCAAGGCAGCGCCCGCGCTTGCCGATGATGCCATCGAACTTGCCCGGATCGCACAAGACGCCTCCGCCCCGATCCACATCGTCGCGCACTCCTACAGCGCGGCCGTCGCCGTGCGATTTGCCCTTGACCAGCCCCAGGCCGTTGCAAGTTTGACGCTGATCGAGCCCGTTCTGTTTCACTTGCTGCGCTCCGGTCGCGCGCTCGACAGGGCGCACGATGCGGAAATTTCTCGTATCGCAACGGCCATGAACGTTGCGCACCGGATCGGCATGGCCAGTTTCGGGATGTCACGCTTCGTTGATTATTGGAACGGCGCGGGCACCTGGCAAACCATGAAGGCCCCTCGACGGGCGGCGCTTGCCAGCCAGATATCCCAGGTCGCGCGTCATTTCAGAACCGTATTCGGTGAGACATGGTCCGCCGCCGCCTGCCGCCGCATTCCGTGCCTGACGCTGATCATTGCCGGCCAGAAAAGCCCCGGCCCGGTCCGGCGGGTGGCCCAAATCCTGTTTGAGGCGATGCCGCAGGCGCGTCTCAGGACGATCCCCGGTGTTGGTCACATGGCGCCGGTCACGCATCCGGAGACCGTCAATCGACTGATCGCGCAGGCGTTGGCAGCAGAGCTTTCCGATAGCGAGCCGTCGAACCTTCGTGCGGCCGCATGATCGGGCGTGGCGCCAATTGTCGAACGGCGGCTTGAGGCAACGTCCGTCGCGTGCGAACCTGCGCGCAATTGATGACGGAGCGATTCAATGCGTCAACACCACTGGCCAACCACAATAGCGTTCATCGCTGCGATCTGCGGGCTGATCCTCGGCACCTTGCCGGCCGGCGCCCAGACGATTGATATCCTGGCACTTGGCGCAAGTAACACCTATGGCAAAGGCGTTTCCCGGCAGCAGGCCTATCCCCGTCACCTGCAGAACATGCTGCGCGCCCGGGGCCTCAAGGCGCGGGTGCGGAACGCCGGTATCAATGGCAACACCACTGGCCGGATGCGCGCGCGCCTGCGCGGCGCCTTGCGCCCCACAACGCGGCTCGTCATCCTGCAACCCGGCGGCAATGATCGTCGGCGCGGGATCTCTCGATCCACGCGTCGCGCCAACATACAATTCATGAAGAGCTATCTTCGTCAGCGCGGCATTGCCGTCGTCATGCTGCCCAATCGGTTGATTGGTGCCGTTGCTCGCCATCACCCGCGCCCGGATGGGCAGCATTTTCTCGGCAACGGTTATCGAGCTTTGGCGGCCCGCCTGGTGCCCCGCGTTTTGCAAGCCATCCCTCGACGATAGAACGCAGCGCCGACATCGACGCGACATTCGTTTCGCGCGGCTTGTTGCCATAGTCGGTCCACACATCCTGCAGAACAATGTCATCTTTCCAGCACAGATTTTTTTGATCCAGTGCGTGCGGCAGCTGCACCTTCCCGCCGGGGCCACGCATTCGATCTTTGCGATGGAACGTCACTTCCATGACCGATGGCACATCCAGCCCGAAAGCGTGATGGACCGGCGCATGGTTGTTGGGGTGGATATGTGCGACGTCAAAATCGTCCGTGATTTTTTTGACCAAGCCAGATAACCGCTCCAACGCGTTGCGCTGAAAAACATCTTCCAAGTCGTGAAATTCAATCACCATCGTGCGAAACAGTCTGAGCACGACTTGCGGCGTATCCTCGATGACATCGTATTCCGCGCCTTCAATATCCATCTGCAAGATCAGATCACCTGCAGGGTCCGCGCTGACCTTGTGTCCAACCCAATCCTCCAGCCGCATGTACTGGGCGTCATTGCGAACACCGAGAAACTTCTTGTCGAAATCGAAGAGAGCGTTTTCAAGCGGCGCCTGATCCACGCTGTAGTCCGCGAGGAAACACTTGATGCCGAGGTTCTTTGCCAGTGAATCTTCAAAATCGGCGGTCTCTTCAACACCGGGCGAAAAACAACCGACGATGCCCGCCAGATCATCAGGAACGAGGTAGCCGCCATCGCGCTCGCTGCCAATGCGAATCAATTCATGGCCGACGTCGCATGGCGCGAGAAGGTGGATCAAGTCAAGGACATCACGCTCTCGCGACGTTGGTTGCGCGGCCAGACGCAACACTTTGCCCTGATTCAAACGTCGGATGATCCGATTGGGATAGACATGATTCTTTAGCTTACTCAATACCTTGTTGAATGCCGTCTTCGTCATGTTGTTGTCCAAAATCGTTCAAAATGAACGCGGCACAGTCAAGAATCGCTGTTGATAAAGTAGCTTTATCCGGCACTCTTGGCTAGGTGTGCGCTGATCACGGACAGTTTGATGAGCCGACGCTGTCTTTTTTGCGACCACGGACGCCTTTTTTCCTGCGCCAGGACGTCTCACCGTGCGCAGGATTGGCCCTAATCACAACGCCGGCTGTCGCACGGCTGCGTTTATTGTTGCACTGCCACATCATGGACCGACCGGAAATTGCTTGTCTTTGCCGGCACTCATGGCCGCTTCGCAACCACGTCGATCTCGACCAAGGCACCAACGGCCAACGCGGTGACACCAATGCAGGTTCGCGCCGGCAATTTGCCCGTGGCGAAATTAGAAGTGTACGTCTCATTCATCGCGGCGTAGTCGCGCTCAAACTGGGTGAGATAGACCCGCGCTTGAACCACGTTTTCCAGCCCAAGCCCCAGTCCGTTGAGCACGATGATGAGATTATCCATGACGCGCTGCGTCTGCGCCTCAATCCCGTCCGGTAGCGGCCGGTCCGGCTCTCCCGGCCAGGTCGGCATCTGGCCCGTGAAAAACACCCAACCGTCGATCGCAGCGGCATGAGAAAATGGAGCAACCGGCTGCGGCGCGCCTGCAACCATATGGAACGTAGGAAGCGGCATCGGACGTCCTTTCGTTTTGCGATCGCCGGTCGTGTCCAACCATCCTAGCGGGACTTTCGACGCCGGCAATGCGTCCATTCCAAACACGCGTCATATGTGCCCAAGGATTGCTCAGCAGCGCCCGGCCCGAGGGCGAATTGATTTTGACTATTCGCCGAGGATCTCCGCCAGCGCGTTGATTTTCGGAGAGGCTCCGCCCTTGCGCCAGATGAGCATCGTGCGCAACTGGTTTTCACCATCCGGTAGCGCGTTGATGCGAAGGCGCTTTTTTTCGGGGAATGTCAAGATCACGCTGCGCGGAACCAGCGCCGCGCCCATCCCGGCGAGTACGCTGCCGAGCATCGCATGATAGGAACCAAGTTCGACCGTTCGCTCAGGAAGTTCCTGACGCGCTGCATACCATTGCTCAAGACGCCTGCGATGCGGACAACCATGTTCGAAGACAATCATCGTCTTGGGCACCGGACCCGACTTTGCGATCGGTGCGTGGTCCTTCGACGTCACAATGACCGGTTCCTCATCGAAAGCGACGAGTGAATCGAACTTGGCCTGCGCAACGGGCTCTGCGACCAAGGCCGCATCAATGTCGCCGGCCAGCACCGCGGTCGACAGTTGCGTCGGATTGCCGGTGCGCAATTCCAGCACGACATCCGGATAGCGCTTGGCGTAGATGGTCAGCGGCCCCGGCAGGCGTACCGCTGCCGTACTTTCCATCGCGCCCAACCGAAACTGACCGCGCGGGCGATCATCATAAAGCGCGGCACGCGCCTCATCGGCCAGTGCGAGAAGTTGATCGGCATACTCGAGCAACGTTTGCCCCGACGGCGTCAGAACCAAACGCTTGCCCTCACGATTGAACAGCTTGACGCCGAGATCCTCTTCGAGTTGGCGCACCCGCGTGGTGACATTGGATTGGACGCGGTGGAGCCGCTCGGCGGCACGCGTCACACCACCTTCGCGGACAACAGCCGTGAAGATACGCAAATCTGACAAATCCATTCCATCTCTCCGAGAGATCAAAAACATCATAATTATTCATTTTTGTCGAACATGAGCAAGCGCTATGAGAAGCGCACGGACTTGTTCCGGCGTGCAGCTGCCGACATCTCTCTGATCAACCGCAACAAAATGCCAAGTGAGGCTCGCCATGACACCCGAAGAAAAACAAATCGTGCAACGCACGTGGATGATGGTCATCCCCATCGCAGATACCGCCGCTGATCTGTTCTACGAAAAGCTTTTCCAACTCGATCCGGACCTTGAACCGCTGTTTTCCGGCATCGACCTGGCCGCTCAGAAAAAGAAACTTCTGCAGGCCTTGGCAACCACCGTTGCCAGCCTCGATGAGTTAGAGGCGTTGGTTCCTCTGCTTGCCGACCTGGGCCGTCGCCATGCCGGCTATGGCGTCGTTGATGCGCACTACGACACGGTTGGCCGCGCCCTGTTATGGACGCTCGAAACCGGCCTCGCCGACGCATGGACGCCCACCACGCAACGGGCCTGGACGGCGGCCTATACGACCGTTGCCGAGACTATGAAAGCCGGTGCCCGGGCTGAAAAAAATGCGCCAACACAATCTAGAAACAAGGCAGCCTGATCGCCGCCGTATCGTCTTGAAAGGAAATCAACTATGCAAAAAGGATATTGGGTCGTCCGCGTTTCCGTAAAGAACGCCGAGAACTATCCCGACTATCTGGCGGCCGCCAAACCGGCCTTTGAAAAATACGGTGCCCGCTTCATGATCCGCGGCGGGCGCTATCTAGCCAAGGAAGGGGTTGCCCGCGACCGCAACGTCGTCGTCGAGTTCCCCAACTACGATACCGCCATCGCCTGCTATCACTCACCCGAGTATCAGGTTGCGCGCTCAATCCGCATGGCCAACGCCGACGCGGATTTCGTGATCGTCGAGGGGGCGTGAGAGCAGGGTGTCCCCGCGGTATGGGTGGGCTGGATTGGCGTGTCGATCCGGCCCACCTCCCAGCGCAAAGCAGCGTTCCGCTGGCATATCTTGTCAGCGAAGCAACGACGGTTTGATATGGTTGGCAACACGCGCGGCGTCATCTCTGTCGGCGCGCCAATCAACGGGAGCACATTGATGAAACGTACCGGAAGTTGCCTGTGCGGCGAGGTTACATTCGAGGCCAAAGCGATGCCGTCGATGCAGGCCTGCCACTGTTCGATGTGCCGCAAATGGGGTAGCGGACCGTTCATGGCCGTTCCTTGCGAGGACGCGAACTTTGCCGGCCCGGTCAAGCGCTACGTGTCGTCCGAAGGCAGCGAACGTGGTTTTTGCACCACCTGCGGCTCCAACCTTTTCTTCCACAGGACCGGCGGCCCGATCCACGCCATTCCGATCGCCCTGTTGGACGATCCCTCGGACCTTCCATTTCGTGCCGAAATCTTCATTGACGACAAGCCGGACTACTATGAGTTCGGCAATGCCACTAAAAAGCTGACCGGCGCGGAATTCATGGCAAAGTTCAAGGGCAGTTGACCGCCCTTGAACGACGCTCCCGTCAACCCGGAATTTCGAACGGCACCGACCGATCGGCAAACCGCTCGATTACGTTCTTCGTCAGGCGCGCGATGTCATTGTTGCCGCCATCTGTCAGCAGCGAGCCGCAATAGGTGATCGAGCCGACCGAGAACACCGCGCCGCCGCCCGGCGTTTCGAAGAACACGATGTCGGAGCGGATCAATTCCGGCTCGCTCTCGCCGGAGACATTGGTCAGATGCGTCAGGCGTTCTTCGGGCACCAGCACCCACGGCGCCTCCGGCTCGTGGCCCTCGGAGGTTGCCAGGATGACCGCGTGCGCCGGCGTGCCAAGTTCCTTGTCGGCGCGGTCCAATTCAAAGCCGGCGGCGCCATGGCCGCTCAAGCCGTGACCGCCGAACGTATCGTCGCCAATGCCATCCAGCATCCAACCGGCGCGGGATTGGCGGGCGCCCTCATTGACAATGTAATGCGATCCAACGAAATTCCCCTGTGCCGAAAAGCCGACACCGCACAGGTTCTGCGGCGGCCGGCCGTTGCGCCGCCATAAGCCACCGTACTCACCATCGAACTGGTTGTAGTATTCGCCCGGTTCCGCCGCCCACGCGCGAATGCCACCCTCGCCGCGACGGATCTCGATGACACCGCTCTTCTCGGGGTCAAGTGCGACCTTCCAGTAAAAGCCATTGCCGCCGAGATACATCAATCGGCCGCCGCTATCGCGATAGGTGGTCAGCGCATCCAGCATCGCGCGCGTGTGATACTCTGGATGTGAGCCGGTCATGACAACGGCGTAATCCTTCAACACGTCATGGCCTTCGTCGTGCAGTTCCTGGTCGGTGATGATATCAAAGTCGTAACCCTGATCTTCGAGCCAGGAATGCAGGTGGGTGTCAGCCTGGTAATGACGCAGGCCGGAAGCCCGGATCGCCGGGTCATGATAGGTGATGTAGCCGATGCGCACGTTGAGCATTGGCCGGTGCCACGCCGAGATCGAGATGCCGGCGCCATCAACGTGATCGTTGTACGTCGACCAGGCGTACTCGGGATGGTCGGCCGGATTGTGCGGGTATGCCGGCCATTCTGCGACCTGCTCACGCCATGCCTTCGACCAGCGCGAACTCAATCGAAACTCCGGCCGCGCGTGGTTCGCGTAAATTGTATACGTGAAGGTGGAGACCAGCACGGCGATCTTTGCCGCCGGCTTGCCCTTGGGAGGCACAACGAAGAACGGGATGTTGTCCGCCTCGCTGCCGGCCGAAACACGCAACGCATAACAGCCCGAGGCGAGGTCCGCCGGCACCTGCCAACTGAGCGCCGTCGGCCAACCGCAATCGGTCATGTCATCGGAATGAAAATGGATCGCGCCATATTCCGTCGGCGCATGACGAAAGCACATCTCGTGCCCCGTCCATCGGCTTGAGCGCATGGCGCGGGCCGGATGATTGATGAGGTGTCCGACGAGTTTGTTCGGGCCGGTGTCGATGATCCGGCTGCTCTCCGGTTCGACGGAGAAGTCGAAGGCGAATATCGGGTCGGCGGCCTGCGTCGGTGCCACGCTTGCCTCGTTGAGTTCGGCGGCGCTCAACACGCGACCGTAGAGATGTGGATTTTCGATACGGCCATCGAATGTTGCATACCCGAGCGCAGGATCGGCAGCGGCGATGTGGAGCGTCCCGGAATTGCTCGCCGCGGCGCCGCCGGTTGCAGGTGCTTCGGCGCTCTGCCACTCGGCAGTGGCCGATGACCGATATTTCAATACCAGGGTTTTGGCCGCTGCATCGAAAATGACGGCAACATCCTGCCAGGCTTTTTCAGCGAGCGGCCGCGACGCAACCTGACTGTCACCGAGGCGCGCAACCAAACATCCTTTGGCATCCACAGTCAGCGCGCAGCCGCTTTGACCATCCTCTGCCAACCAAGAGAGGGCGGCCATGTCCGCGCTTTCCGGCAGCCGCGTCGGCATCACCTGCAGCGTCAACGTGAAGGATGCAAGCTCGGCCAACGCATTTCCGGCCTCGACGCGGCCAAAAGATCCTTGCGGCACAGGGTGCTCGCCAACGTCCATCGGCGCCAATTCGATGGCCAACGGTTCTTCGCGGATCCCATTGCCGGCCGGATTGGGGTCTGCTGAAATCACGCGCACCAACTCCGCCGCGACCGGCATCCCGGTCGCGTTGGATAGCTTGAAATTGAAGGTCTCGCCCGGACGCGCCGACAGACGATCCACATAGCCGGCCAGTTTCAACATGCTCGTCCACTCCCTCAACACTTCCTGGTGGAGAAGGTTTGGCGGGATGCGTGGCCCCGGTCAAGGGCACGCGTCGCCGGCGCACGCGGTCAGTCCGCGCGCGACAATGGCCACGACGTCATGATTTTCGCATGCCAATAACGTCCCGGGGCTCCTGGCTAAGGAGAGAACGTCCGCGGGGCCGCCGCAATCGCGTCCGGATCAGCGGTGCCGACCAATTCTGCGGCGCCGTCACGGCCGTAGATATCAGGCCGGAATTGCAGTGTGCCATCGGCCTCCGCCCAAGCAGTGATATAGGTGAAGTGCACCGGAATCGGCCGCGTGAGTTTGATGTCGAGTGGCTGGCCACGATCAATAATTTCGCCAACCGCGCCATCGGAGGCGAAGCCAGGCTCATAGCTCGCGATCCAAGCAACCAGATCCATCACACCCTGCACCCTGACGCAGCCGGCGCTGAACGCGCGATAGCGCTGTCCGAACAGCGGTTTCAAAGGTGTGTCGTGCATATAGACGATATGCTCGTTCGGCATATTGATCCGCACCAGACCCAGCGCATTCCACGGCCCCGGATCCTGGCGAAATTTTACAATCTTGGCATCCGCCGTTCGCCAGTCGATTTGCGTCGGGTCGAGTTCCTGCCCATCATAAGTCTTGGCGAGAACGCGGATGCGTTCCTTATCGAGATACTCAGGCTCCCGAACCAGGCGCGGAAACAAGTCCTTACGTGCGATGCTCATTGGCACACGCCAGTAAGGGAAAAAATTCAGGCCCTGGATTGTTGCTGCAATCGTCGGTGTCTGGCGATCCGGCTTGCCAACAATCACGCGGTGGCGCTGCTGGACCTCGTAGCGCGCAACAGCCTCAAGTTCGAAAGACGCTGTATTGACCAGGATGTAGCGATCCGCAATCCGACCTTGTATCAACGCTGCGACACGCTGTCGATTGAGCCGAAGCTGTTTCAGGCGAGACGATGGTGAAACAGCAAGTTGTGCACGCGTCGGACGGTCCAGACGTCCGGTCGGGCGCAGACCGTGGCGCTGCTGAAAGCGTTTCACCGCCGCCTCGACATATCTGTCGAAGCTATAACTGCCGGCTGTGGCGCGCGCCGTGCGCAGGGGCATATCACCGGTTGCGGTTAGAATTCGGCGGACGACATCGACCGCTTCGTGATCATCGTCCGGTCGCAACATGCCGGTTTTTGGCATCCGAGGCCAATTTCTCCGCGCAGCCATTTCGCTCAGGCGCTTGATCGCAGCGTCCATATGGATCAGCATTTCGTCGCTGCGCAACGGTATCTTGCCGGGCCTGAGATCATTGAGCGGTATTTTTTCACGTTTTGGTGGTCGGCGGCGTGTCGTGCTGCTTTCTGAATGCCCGAAGCCCTGCAGTCCCTCCCACCAAGCCTTCCCGGCCAGTGCTTTGCCCGCCCCACCGGCGACCAGCGACCCAGCCCCAAGAAGTCTCAGGAGTTGTCGACGCTTCAACTGTGCAGTCATATCCGTCCCTCTCGGCGACATTGCATCAACGCCGCGCTTGCTACACGGCGCTCAGCCCCACCTGCTGATTCGCGATCCTAGCAGCAATCATGACGCCAGCACGGCACCAACAACCACTATCCGAGTAATCAGCGACGAGTCAGAAACCTCCACGCCAGCTGCAATTCTCGAACTTCACCCTGTCACGAACCAATATGCCGGTCATACTGGATCGCCTTGGATGTGGCCAAACAAAGACCATTCAACAGGTTGTGACTTCTACGGATTACTGGGACGTGTGGCATTTGGCCATCAACTCACGGTCAGGATCGGTGCACATATCCGGATATCGCCATCCCCGGTCTGCTAGCCTGATGAAGCACCAAGCAAGTGATGCGCCAAACAGGCGCGACACAAATCGACTGACGCGCCGCACGCACCTATGACCAACCAGGAGATCGAAGTGAGCGAAGCCCCCGTTTTATGGTCCTGTGATTCGCGTGGCGTCTTCACGGTGACGATCAATCGCCCGGAGCGAAACAACGCCTACAATGGCGCCTTACTGCAAGGCCTACACGATGCATTGGATGCCCTTGACGATGAACCCGGCCTGCGTGCCGTCGTTATCAAAGGTAATGGCCGGCATTTTCAGGCCGGCGCCGACCTTTTATGGCTGAACGAGACGCGTGCCGGCACGCCGCAGCACAATTTCGACGCTTCAAAAGTGACGACCATGGCGATCGATCGCCTCAACCATCTCAGTGTCGTGACAATCGCGCTGGTACAGGGCTTTTGCGTCGGAGGTGGCACCGGTCTTTTGGCGGCGTGTGACGTTGTCATCGCCAGCGAGGATGCTCAATTTGCGATCTCAGAAGCGCGGTGGGGCGTTACGGCGGCTGTGATCATTCCACAGCTGGTTGATGCCATCGGCGCGCGTCAGGTCCGGCGCTACGCATTGACCTGTGAGCGCTTCGATGCCGATACGGCCCGACGCCTGGGCCTTGTGCACGAAGTCGTGGCGCGCGATCAGCTGGAGGCCAAGGGCGAGGAAGTACTTACCGCGCTGCTCGAATGTGCACCTCTCGCAATTGCTGAAACCAAGGCGCTTGCGCTGCAGTGCTCACATGGCGATATGCCCGTTGACGACCTCGACCGCTTGATCCAGAGCCATTCCGACAAACGTCAATCGGACGAAGCCGGTGAAGGTCTCAAGTCGTTCGCCGAGAAACGTTCGGCGTCCTGGTCGCCAAACGCTTGATTGTTCTGTCACCGCTTCCTGGCGGGCTCGGCTCGGGACGCTAGTTGCCTGACAGGGCCTGATCGATATCACCGATAATGTCGGCCTTGTCTTCGATACCAATGGACAGGCGGATGACGTCATCTCCAGCACCGGCAAGATCGCGCTGTTCTGGCGTCAGCTGGCGGTGTGTCGTCGATGCGGGATGAATAACAAGGCTGCGGGTGTCTCCGATATTTGCCAGGTGGCTGAACAAATTCAGCTTCTCGACAAATGCCACGCCGGCCTCGTAGCCACCTTTGACACCGAATGTGAAGACCGCGCCAGCGCCCTTCGGGCAGATCTTCTTGTGGACTTCATAGAACTTGTTATCCGGCAGACCGGCATAGTTGACCCACTCGACCCTGTCATGACGGCTCAAATGCTCAGCGACCGCCAGCGCGTTTTCGCAGTGCCGGGCCATTCGCAGCGGCAACGTCTCGCAACCGTTCAGAATCAAGAAGGCGTTCATCGGTGCAATCGCCGGTCCGGTATCACGCAAACCCATCACGCGACAGGCAATGGCGAAGGCGAAGTCGCCGAATGTCTCTGCAAGAACGAGCCCATTGTAGGAATCATTCGGCTCAACCATCGTCTTGTAGCGATGCTTTGAGCCCAGCCAATCGTACTTCCCGCCATCAACGATAATGCCGCCGATGGAATTACCGTGGCCGCCAATGAACTTTGTCAACGAGTGAATGACAATGTCGGCACCGTGCTGGAACGGCTGGCACAGATACGGTGACGCCATCGTGTTGTCGACGATCAATGGAACACCAGCTTTTTTCGCGACCGCCGCGATGGCTTCGATATCGACAATGACCCCACCAGGGTTTGCGATGCTTTCGATGAAGATCGCCCGCGTCTTGTCCGTCACGGCTGCTTCGAAGCTCGCCGGATCCGTCGAATCGGCCCATGCGACGTTCCAGTTGAACTTCTTGTACGCGTGATTGAACTGATTGACCGAGCCGCCATAAAGTTGGCGCCCGGCGATAAACTCATCGCCAGGCTCGAGCAGCGTGTGGAACGTCAGGAATTGCGCGGCATGGCCGGATGCGACGGCGAGCGCGGCGGTGCCACCTTCCAACGCGGCGATCCGTGATTCGAGTACCGCCTGCGTCGGGTTCATGATCCGCGTGTAAATGTTGCCGAACGCTTCAAGTCCGAACAGCGACGCGGCATGGTCTGCATCGTTGAAAACAAAAGATGACGTCTGATAGATCGGCGTCACACGGGCGCCGGTCGATGGATCCGGCGCGGCACCGGCGTGAACCGCAAGCGTGTCAAACTTCGGTGCAGGGGCTTGATCGGTCATGACGCATGTATCCTATAACGCTAACAGGGATTGAAATTATAAGGCTCTGCTCTTTGTTTATCCGGATCGCCGCCTGGGCACCACCGGAGAAATGATGGCAGCGAATGCCGGCCGCCTCAAGAATAGCGGCTGCTGGCTGACCTACATGGGCCGCGTGCTCGCGTCTTCCCGGCAGGCGCAAAAAATTTCTTCTTAGCCGACCATCGACGAACCAATTTTTTTCCCGCCAAATCAATCCAATGAGCGACACCGTGCCGCGCGCGCACCGCCTCTACCTGCGTACGACACACACCGGGACTGCAGCAAGCCGGTCGTCCATTTGCGGAATGTGCGTATAGTATCAGCTGTCTGATTGGTGCAAATACGCAAATCGCGGCAACCGATCAGTTCAATAACACAGCGGTAAAGACAACATGGATCTCATCTCATTGGCCACAGGCGGCCTTGGTGGCCTGATTGGCGGCAACGTTCTTGGCAAAATTGCAGGCGGGCGCGCAGCCGGTGTTGGCGCAAATTCCATTGTCGGCATTATCGGCGGCATGATCGGCAGTTATTTTCTCGGCCCGACCTGGGGACCCATGGTCGGCCCGATGATCGGCAGCGGACTGGAATCGATTGTCGGCAATTTGCTCGGCGGCGGCGCTGGCGGTGCCGGCCTTGGTTTGTTGTGGGGCATTATCCGGCGCTTCATGTAACAGCGGCAAAGGCCGCTTACGCCTGTGCGGCAAGCACGTGGTTTTGAAAACCGTTCGGAGATAGTTTCGGGCGCAGGCTTGATATTGTGCCGGAGTAGACGCCGGCCCAGTTCAACTCGCCCGATAATCGGCCGTATTCAATCTTCGGGCACCGGTTCATGACAACCTTCATGCCTGCGGCTTCTGCTTCGGCGGCTGCAGCATCGTTACGCACGCTCAACTGCATCCAGATGACTTTGGCCCGCAACGTGTCGTTGAGCTCGATAACTTCCTTGACGATCACGCCGGCTGCTTCGGCGTTGCGAAAAATGTCGACAATATCGACCGGCCCCGGCAACTCCGCGAGTGAGCCGTAGACGGTTTGTCCGAGCAATTTCTTGCCGGCCAATCCCGGATTGATCGGATGCACCTCGAAGCCTTTGCCAAGCAGGTACTTCAGCGCGAAGTAACTGGGTCGGTTCGTATTGGCGCTGGCGCCAATCATGGCGATGCTGCGCGCGCCTGCGAGAATGTTGGTGATGTAACGTTCGGAATAATGGTCGTGGTTCATGATGGACTAGCTGTCTGCTTCTTCCGTTTCAGGGCCCGGCAGGTTCATGTAGCCGTTCTCGTCGAGTTCCGCGAATGGATTGTACGCCACTTCCCACAAATGGCCGTCGGGATCAGCAAAATAGCCCGAATAGCCGCCCCAAAATACTTTCTGCGCCGGTTTGACGACCCTTGCACCGGCTTGCTCCGCCTTGCCCATCACTTGGTCAACATCTGCTTCACTGTGGCGGTTTTGCGCGAGCGCGATCGCGCCTTGTCCAGGGGCGCCGACGTCCGTATCTGCATCCTTGGCCAACTCAACGGTTGGAAACAGGCCGACAACAATCGTACCAGAGGTCATGAACGAGATGCCGGGCTGGCTCGCCGATGACCGCGCAAAGCCGAGCGCCTGATAAAAGCCCGTTGCGCGCTCAAGGTCGGCAACTCCGAGCGTCACCATGGTGACATGGCCACGCAGGGCTCGTGTCGTGCTCATGTCAGCGGCCTTCCCAACTCGGCGCGCGCTTTTCAATGAAGGCGTTGATGCCCTCTTCGGCATCACGAGCCAGCATGTTGCGCACCATGACATCGGCGGCATAGTCGTAGGCGTCACTCAAGTTCGACTCGAGCTGCCGGTAGAACGCCTCCTTGCCGATCGCGACTGTCAAAGGTGACTTGTCGGCAATCTGCCGTGCCATGGCTGTTGCCTCGTCAAGACATTTGTCCTGCGTGACAACGCGGTTGACGAGACCAAAGTTCTTGGCGTCCTGCGCCTTGAGCATCTCGCCAAGCAATAGCATCTCCATGGCTTGTTTTCGCGACACGTTCCGCGATAAAGCGACCATTGGTGACGAACAGAACAAGCCGATATTGACGCCGGGCGTATTGAACAACGCTTCTTCGCCCGCAACCGCGAGGTCGCAGGTCGCAACCAGCTGACAACCGGCCGCAGAGGCGATGCCATGCACGGCCGCTATGAACGGCTTGGGCGACCGGACGATACCCTGCATCATCTCTGCACAGGCTTGCATCGTTTCGGCGAAGAACGCGCGCCCGCGATCGCTGTCGGCGCGATGCGCCGTGAGTTCCTTGAGATCATGTCCCGCACAAAACCCCGGCCCGTTGCCTGCGAGTACGACGGCGCTGACGCTGGCGTCGGCGGAAAGCTCATCCGTCGCCGATTTCAGGGCCGCAATCATATCCAGCGACAACGCATTGCGGGCTTGCGGACGGTTCAGCGTCAACGTTACGACAGCGCCGTCGCGCGATTGCTGCAATAGGGACTCTGAGCCCGAGATTGACTGCTTTGCGGCGGCCGCGTTGTTCATTCGTGTAACCCGCTTTGATGTGTCGGAAACATGCGCCGAAGGACCTTGCGGTCCGGCACTGGATTGTACCGACAATATCAGAGCAAGCCAACCGCATCCGATCGCGGGTCTATTCCTCGAACAATTTCGCCAGCGCTTTGAAATTCTTCTGAACGAGCGCGACATTGCCCGCGTATTTGAGTTTCGGGGTGTGCGTGATCGATTCCTTGATGGAGGCGACCAACTGCTTCTTCTCATCCCCTTTGATGCCTTTATCGGCTTCCGTCTCGGCCAGTTCCTCCTTGAGAACCTCGACCGGTTCTTTGAATGTACCGTCCTCATCATTGATGCCGGACATAACGAACGTGATGTTCGAGACCACCGTTTCCAGGTCATCAAACGAACTGAAGCCGCCTTCCTTGGCGAGCGCCTCAAGCTCCTCCGACAGTTTTTTGTCGGGTTCTCCATTTGCCTTGTCGATGCGGTCGAACATCTTGACCAGCTTTGGGCTGATTTTCAGATAACCTTTGATGTGTCCTTCGGTAAGTTCAATCTGCTGAAGCTTGAGGAGTTCGCCCTTGGTCTCCGCGCTCACCGGTCCGAGCGCACCAAACATGCTCGCAACGAGAACGGCTAAGACGGCAATGAAACTACGAGTCTGCTTAGTCAACCGCTGCATTTCGTCGTGCTCCTATGAAGCGTAACTTGGGCTAATAGTTCGAAAATGGGCAAGCTGTGCGCTAGCACAGGCCAATTATTGAAATCCAGATGCCGGCTCAGATCAGGAAAACACGGCTGGGCAAAGGCGACGTGATGATGCATAGACCGGACCCGGAGCGACAGGCGCCATTGCCTCCTGCTGATGTCCTGGCACTGATCAAGGCGCACTTCCCGGAGTCGACTGATCAAATTGGCCCGATTGACATCATCAGTTGCGGCGAGGGTGAGGCCGTCGTGCGCCTGCCATTCCAATCCCGTTTCGCGCGGCCGGGCGGGACAATCTCCGGTCCAACGATGTTTCAGCTTGCCGATATGACCGCCTACGTTGCGATCCTCAGCGATCTTGGCGCGACGGCGATCGATGCCGTGACGACGACGCTGACGATCAACTTCCTGGCACGCCCCTCACCTGAGGATTTGTATGGCAAAGTCACCGTCCTTAGGCGTGGCCGCCGCCTCGCCGTTTGCGACGTCCGCATCTACTGCGGCGAAGTACGTCATTTGGTTGCCCAGGCAAGTTGCATTTACGCCCTGCCAAAGATCACATAGTAAGCGGTTATATATTACCGCTATGCGGTTTTATATTACCGCATTACATAACCGTCTGATTTTTATTGTATTTTTCTCATTGATCGATCAACAAATGCAGCCTATAAGCAGCGCTCCACACGTTTGCACGTCCAATGGGCGGTAACATTCGTCAATTCTCAGGAACACCACACCATGAAAACCTTCGTCGCCAAACCGGCCGAAGTGGAGAAGAAGTGGGTGCTGATCGACGCCGAAGGTCTGGTTGTCGGCCGTCTCGCCTCGCTTATCGCCATGCGCCTCAAAGGCAAACACAAGCCGAGTTACACGCCGCATGTCGACATGGGTGACAACATCGTTGTCATCAATGCCGACAAAGTCGTTTTCACCGGCAACAAGTACAACGACAAGCGCTATTATCGCCATACCGGTTATCCCGGCGGCATCAAGGAACGCTCACCGAAGATGATCCTCGAGGGCAAGTTCCCTGAGCGCGTCTTGGAAAAGGCGGTCGAGCGCATGTTGGCGCGCGGCCCGCTGCAACGTCAAATCCTTCGCGGCCTGCGCATCTATAAAGGTAGCGACCATCCCCACGCCGCTCAGAACCCGGAAGTTCTGGATGTCGGCGCGTTGAACCGGAAGAACAAGAGGGCAGCTGCATAATGGCCGACGAAATTAAAACGCTCGAAGATCTCGGCGATGCTACCGGCGTTGCAGCCATTATTGCCGACACCGCCGTCGATGAAGCACCGGTGCATGTCAAAAAGGTTGACTCGTTGGGCCGTGCCTACGCAACGGGCAAACGGAAAGATGCCATTGCGCGCGTCTGGATCAAGCCAGGCAGTGGCCGCATGACGATCAACAATCGCGAATACGAAAAGTATTTTGCGCGCCCTGTGCTCCAGATGCTGTTGAAGCAACCGCTGCAGACGGCCGAGCGCCTTGATCAGTATGACATCATTGCAACCGTCAAAGGTGGCGGCCTTTCCGGTCAGGCTGGTGCGGTCCGTCACGGTATCTCGAAGGCCCTAACGTACTACGAACCCGAGTTGCGCGGTGTGCTCAAAAAAGGCGGTTTCCTGACGCGGGACAGCCGGACGGTTGAGCGCAAGAAATACGGCAAGGCAAAAGCCCGCCGCAGCTTCCAGTTCTCGAAGCGCTAATCTCCGCCCTACTTTCACAGAAAAAGGCCCGCAATCTGCGGGCCTTTTTTTGCGTGGACAACTTAAGAACCGCAAAACGTCGCCGTCACGAGACAGCGGTATTCCGTCCCGAGCGGACCAAGATCCAGATACAGTTTGCAGGACACCGTTTCATTACTCACCTTGAGGTTGCCCGCGCCAGACCAGCCACGCTTTTTCAACGTTTCCCCCGCATACTCTCGCAGCTTCTCACGGGCCGCATCCGTCGCGGCCGGCTTGCCAAAGGCAACGTCCGAAAGCGGCAGACGGGTACAGACCTCGGCACGCGCTACCGATGCCGTGACCGCAATGATCGCAAGTGCTGACATAGTCGTTTGACGCAAAGACATTCTTGATTTCCCCCAAATGCACATATGAGCGGTTACGCCTAGCCCGGCAATCTGGCATCGGCGTGACAGCCAGAGCCTCGTGTTCCGACGCCGACGCTTGGTGCCCAAGCGTCTGCGCAGGAACACGAGACAACTTTCTGATTGTGTTCTGGCTTCACGAACACGATCCGAGGTTCACCCGGAATCAAGTGTTCGATCCAGAACACTAGAATTTGATCACTTTCGGTAATTCCCTCAGCGACTCGATCTTATGCTGTGGCTTGCCGCCGGCGACCTCGGCATGCTGGTCATGGATGGATTGATCACGCATGACCTGGATCGACGTCCAGCCGCGCGCGTTCGGCGTGACGAAGTCCTTCGCCGGGTTATCGCCGACGTAGACAAAGTGATCGCCAGTTGCCCCGATCTTGCTTTCGATGATCTCGTAGGCGCGAGGATGGGGCTTGTGAAACGCCCGGTCCGGGCCGAGTTCGCCCGTCAGCACCATCGCATCAAAATGATGCGCGATCGCCAATGCCTCGATCTTACGTGCCTGGACGGCTGCATTGCCATCGGTGATCAGGCCGAGCGAAACTTGTGCGCCATAATGCTCCAAGGCCCAGCGGCCGTCCTCGAAGAGCGAGATTTCAGGCGCATGGTCGCGATAGGCAGCGCGCACTTCACCGATGTGATCTTCGGTATGATTGGGGACCAATGCAGCCACCGACATCGGGAAAACCTTACCTAGATGGCCTTCATCGAGGCGACGGATCATCTCCTCGGCAAGGCCATCGACACCCCAGTTAACCTTGGCGTGATGACCGGCTGCGCGGAAGCCTGAATGCGCATGTTCGCGCTCGGGATAGAGGGTGTCATCAAGATCAAAGATGACATGAACCTTGGACAATTTCGAATTCCTGTTATATCGCTCGCAGCTCCGGACGCGGCTTGAGTTCTGTCGAATTCGCCCGGCCCGCTGCAGCAGTCCACCGGAAACTTCCGGTTCGTATCCATCAGAACGCCAAGAGAGGGTGTAGACTTGGTCATTCCTGAATGGCCACTTTATCAGGATTTGGAAAGATGACGAGCAACGCAACGGTTTTTATTGATGGCGAAGCAGGTACGACGGGGCTTGGTATCCGTCAGCGCCTGGCCGATGTGGCCGACATTAAAGTGCGCAGCATTGCCCACGAGGACCGCAAGGATGTTGCCGCAAAGCGCACCCTGATGGGCGAAGTCGACCTCGTCGTCCTCTGCCTGCCGGATGACGCCGCGCGCGAAACCGTCGCCCTTGCCGATAGCCTGCCGGGCGGCGGCCCGAAGATCGTCGACGCATCAACGGCACACCGCGTCGCCGACGGCTGGGCGTATGGCTTTCCGGAATTGAGCCGCGACCAGAACGCGACCGTGCGGACGGCAAGCCGGGTCGCCAATCCCGGCTGTTACCCGACCGGCGCGATCGCTCTGCTGCGCCCCCTGATCGAACGTGGCTTGATGCCAGAGGATTATCCGGTGACCGTCAACGCGGTATCCGGCTACACCGGCGGCGGCAAGGGCATGATCGAGGCGCACGAGGCCGACGACGGGCCGGACTTTGAGCTTTACGCGCTCGGCCTTCAGCACAAGCACGTGCCCGAGTTGCAAAAGTACAGCGGGCTGACCCGGCGGCCCTTGTTCGTCCCGTCGGTCGGACATTTCCCTCAGGGTATGTTGGTGAGCGTTCCCCTGCATCTCGACACGCTGCCAGGCACGCCGTCCATCGGTACATTGCATGACGCCCTCAAAGAGCACTTTTCCGGTTCCGAACTGGTCGCAGTGCTGGACCCTGCAAGTGATCCTGGAATGGAGAAAGGCCGCATCTCCGCGGAAACCCTGGAGAATTCCGACAAGCTGGAACTTCGCGTCTTCGGCAACGAACAGCACGGTCAGGCGGTTCTGGTTGCACGGCTCGACAATCTGGGCAAAGGCGCCTCGGGTGCCGCGGTCCAGAACATCCAACTCATGCTGGGATTGAGTTGATCAGCAGCGCCTGATCCGCATCAGGATCTGGCGCTTGCCCCGTGCACCGTGTGCATATGCCAAATGGATATGGCAAAGACGACGGCGGCAGCGGTTTGATGGGCGACACCGAGACCTATCGGGATCGCACCATCGACCGCGAGTAGGGTCCAGATACCGAGCCCGGCCTGCATGACGATCGCCCACCCCAGCAAGCGGGCGCTGAGCACCGCCTGGCGATTGTCGGTATGTCTTGCGATGACCAACGCCTGCACGGCCGCAAGCGCGACAAGGGCGTAAGCCATCAGACGATGATTGAACTGAATGGTCGTAAGATTTTCGGCGATGTTCATGTACCAAGGCGCCAAATTCCACATGCCGCTTGGGATCAGATCACCGTCCATCAACGGCCAGGTGTTGTAGGTCAGACCCGCCTTGGTGCCGGCCACAAAGGCACCCAGCAGGACCTGACACAAGATCAGCAACACCAGCGCGACGGCCATCCAGCGCACCGGTGCACCAACATCCAGCAATCGGACCAGGGGATCGACCGGGCGCACTGCAAGGCCGAGCCAGACCAGACATCCCAGAATGACGAACGCGAGCCCGAGATGCATGGCGAGGCGGTAATGGCTGACATCAACGCGCTCAGTGAGGCCTGACTGGACCATGTACCAGCCGACAAACCCCTGCAGCGCCCCGAGCAGCAGGACCGCAACCAATGGCACCTTGAGCCGCGACGGGATCCGGCCCGCCATCCAGAAACCAACCAGCGGGAGAGCGTAGACGAGCCCGATGAACCGGCCGAGGAAGCGATGCCCCCACTCCCACCAGTAGATGTACTTGAACGCTTCAAGGCTCATGCCGGCATTGACCAGCTTGTATTCGGGAATAGCCTTGTAGCGGGCGAATGCATCGGCCCAATCTGCCGCGCTCAGTGGAGGTATGGCACCGAGCAGAGGCTTCCACTGGGTAATCGAGAGACCGGAATCTGTCAGACGCGTGGCGCCGCCAACGGCGACCATCGCGACAACCAGCAACGCAACCGCCATGAGCCAGCGCGACACGGCGGCATCCCCCTCTTCGGCGCCTCTCCCGAGAGGTTGATTGTCAGTTCGTGTAGCAGCCGCGACACCCGGCGTCATCGTCGTGGGTCCATGTCTTTGCGATGGTAAGTCGAGAGCAGCAATGGATGATCCCATCCGCGCCGGCAATGCGATGCATCGGCGCGGGACACGGCGGCCCGCCGGGCGGTGTCGCCGACAGGATTGCCATTGCCCAGCGATGCAGAAGAACAAAAGACGGTAGCCGATGAGAATGCGCACGCGAAAATTGATTGGCACCATCGGGCTGCTGGTGCTTGTCATCGTTTACTCGCTCGTCGCGATGATGGTGGCCATCGTGCTGCAGGTGAATGCCAGCAAATATGTTGAGGTTCTCTATTACGTTGTTGCCGGCCTTGCCTGGGTGATCCCAGCCGGCGCCATTATCTGGTGGATGCAGAAGGAATGAATTCTTCAGTTTGGCTTAAGCGGCCCGACGCGGCATGGCAGCCTTTGCAAGATCCATCATCTTGAACGGTGCTCCGGTAAGCAGGACCTTCAGGAAGCGCGCGTCCTGGAAGTCGCCGTTGAGCGATAACCTCGGCAGCCCGGTCAACTGATCGCGCACGTCATGGGCAATCAGTCCCTTTCGGGTCGTGACTGCCGTATGGATGCCGAGTGATTGCGCGATTTTGAACTCACGCGGGCCGGCGCTACCGGCATCTCCGTAAGGATAGGCGAAGTGGCGGCAGTCACGACCGAGTTCATGCTCGACATGCTCGACACTTGACGCAATCTGCCAACGCGCCTCGTCTTCGGAGCACTTTGCAAGCGACGTGTGCGTCATCGTGTGGGCGCCGAAAGTAATGAGCGGGTTCTTGGCGGCGGCACGCGCCTCGTTCCAATCCATGACCAACGCTTTGCATGCCGCATAAGGGTCGATGCCGGCGGCGCGCGCCCAGCGATTGACGTGGCACTGGACGGATGCATCCGGCATCGCACGCAACCAGGGATAAATCGCGTTCAGAGCCGCATACTTCTCAGCCACGGTCGTGAGCGGCAGAACACGCTCACCGTCGGAAAACGGCACCGCGATTGCTGTTGTCTCGAGCAACACTTTTTCAAGTGTCAACCACCATGCCAGACCGTTGCCATCGCAGAAGTCCGGCGCCAGGTAAATCGTCATTGGCACGCCGAAGCGCTGACAAATCGGCAAGGCATGTTCGATGTTGTCACGATAACCATCGTCGAATGTGAACGTCACGAAGCGGCGGCGAGACGCCTTGCCTGAAAGCATCCGGTCGTGCGCTTCATCGAGCGAGACAACATCAAAGTCACGTTCAAGAACGTGCTCGATGACCATGGTGAGGAATTCCGGCGTGACGCTCAGGATTCTATTCGGTGCAAACGCCGCTGGCCGCTCCGGTCGGACATGATGCAGCATGAAGATGACGCCGGAGCCTTGCGTCATCGGTGCCAATGCCTGGTCAAGCCGCGTATAGTGCAACGCGTTCAGGGCCGCCTTCAAAATACTCGTAGTGACTTCCTGCATGATGGCGCCGACACCCCGCATCCGATCTCAGACAATTGTCCGGTTGTACGGTGTAGGTGTAAATAATCGCTGTCATAGCGCCTGCCGAGCGCGGCAACGGCCAGGTATTTCAATGGCAAGGTAAATGGATCACTAACGTCCGGCCGACACGCTGAACCGCGCAAACAGTTCTGCATCAGCATCACCTGCAAGGCAGCCCAGGCCTGCCGTGTGAATCGGGCTAGCGCGCGCCCAATGGCGCCTTGCGTGCACCAACGCCGGCAACGGAGCGGACGTAGTGAATAATTTCGATATCTGCAACATCGAAACCAAGGAAGCTATCATCACTTGCGATGGGACCGCCGACATTCGGTTCAGCAACTGTCATACCCGCATCAAACCGGCCCTGAATGGTTTCGAACAGCGTGCGCGCGTCCTCGTAACGCGCTGCGACGACGACATGGTCATACGCTTCATCAAGTGCATCCAGAACCAGATTGAGCGCATCTTCGTCCAGCAACTCAGGCCGGTCGGGCTGCGTCGTTGCATAGGCATAGTGCACGTTTAAATCCGGCAAAGCGACGAGGATGTCATCAAACTCGGCGGCACCGGCCATCAAATCGACGAGACTGGCCGCGTCACCAGCGTCTATGTCCTTGTGTAGCTGCCGTCCGTCCAGGCTCCAGTCAACGAGGAGGACGCGAGCGCCGGCGTCGCTCAACTCAGCGATCAGGTCTATCGCCTCATCACTGGGATCGGTGTTGCTTGTTGCTCCCGCCATCAACAAGCGAAAGCCGCCACCCATCGGTGCTGAGTCGATAAAATGCTGGGCGTAATCCGGGATCGTCATGGATCGGCCAGGCGTGGCCGGTTTTGCCAACGCGACAGCTGACGACGCCGCTGCCAGCGGTGCTGAATGGCCGGCCACTTCCTGCTGTGGCGGCTGCTTGGCGCGACTGCCGGCACCGGCCTTATCGGAAGACCTGCGGTTATGGGCGACAGAGCGGCCGGATGCCAGCAACTCGCGGGCAATGACAAGCGCCAGGCCGAGCATGAGCGTGGCAACCATGGCGAGCAAGGTGTATGGCGTCGTTCTCGGAAAAACAGGCTTCGATGAGGGTCGGGCCATCGAGACGATGGTTGATTCAACGGGTACACGATTGGTGTCAACGACCGTTCGGTTGTCTTCGAGTTGCTGCTGCAGCCGTGCGAGTTCGTTACTTTTCGATTTCGCCGTGTTCTCCAGCGATCGCAGCTTGGCTTCGTCACCAGAACGGCTGACCGCGGTCCTTTTCAGGTCGCCCAGCTGAACGCGGATCTTTTCCGTGCGCAACTGACCGAGGCGAACTTCCTTGGCAATACCGTTGACGATTGTGCGGATCTCAGCGCTGATCGCACGGCGCAGGCCGTTGAGGTCGGCATTCAACTGTCGCATGCGCGGGTGCGCCGGCAGCAGCACGGCACGCGCCTCGTTGACCTGGCGCTCGACCCGGACGCGCTGAGCCATGAGATCCTGAATGATGCGCGATTGCTGGACTTCCGGCAACGTATCGGCGCTACCGCCGATCGCGAGTTCGCGCGCTGCGGCAAGCCGCGCCTCGGACCTGGCCGTTTCAGCCTCCGCTTTCACCAATTCCGCGTTTAACGCCGTCGACCTTTGCTGCTCGAGCGTGAGCGTCGTCGCGCCTCCTGTCAGTTGATCGGTTTGGGCGCGAAAGCGCTTGGCGGCGGCGTCGGCCTCCTGGACTTCGCGGCTCAACTTTTTGATCTTTGGCAGCAGTGCTGCGACGGCCTCGTTCGTCTCGCGTACCGGGATCTCCCGCAAACTGTTGCGGTATTCGGCTGCAATGCCATTCGCCACGCTGGCTGCAACCTGCGGATCGGTGGACGTGAATCGAACGGAGATGAAGCGGCTTTCACGAGCTGACGAGACGACGAGGTTCCGGCGCATGGCTGACAACATGCGGCTCTCGACCGTTTCATTTCGGCGCGGTTGGCCGATACCGACCATGCGCAACATGCCATCAATCGCATCGACCGGGCCGATCGCTGCATTGAACTCGGCACGCTCGCCAAGTTTCAGTGATTTGCCGACTTTGATCAGAAGATCGGGCGCCATCAGCGCGCGCACATGGGTGTTGATCGCTGCTGGGTCGAGGCGCGGCGTCACGGTCGCCGCGTTGCCCGCATTGTTTTTGACCCCGGTGAACGGGTTCGTCGGCTTGGCTGTAATCGTCAACTGCGTTTCCGCATCGTAGCGTTTGGCCATAAGGCTCAGCCCGGCAAACGTGACGACACCGGCAATGATCGTGCAGATCATCAGCCCCGGCAGCGATCTGCGCACGCCCGACCAGATCGATGCAACGTCAATATCCTGAGTGCCTCTATTGGTAGCCATCTTGTACTTGCCTGTCATTGATCGCCGGGGACGCTTCGGGGAATCTTGCCAATTTGTTTCCGCTCTACCCGGATTAGAACGCTTCTGCGTAACGATTCCCTTAATTGTTCACGAACGGCACGCCACCTCAGATTTTCTTAACCAGTCCGTGCGTTAATCAGCCAGATTGGAAGCTTCTGAGGACACATCGATGCGGCCCTGTTTGTACGGCGTTCTATTGACTTTGACCGCTCTGGTTGGCGGTTGCTCGCACGTTTCGATCGAGCGAACCCAGGATTGGGTCGCAGGGACTCGGATGAATGCCACGGCACCGCTCGCGTCCAACAGTCATCGCAAACACGGCTGGGCACCGATCACCAATCAACGGGGTGGTGAGCCATCCGAATTGGTTGTCACGCCCGTCAGCACCAAAGGGCCACACGCCGTGGCGCATTCCGATGCGCGTTACCTGCTCGATAGCGGCGACCAGCTGCGGGTTTTTGTCTACGGCCAACCCAATCTCAGCCGCATCTACACGGTTGATCACAGCGGCAACATCATGGTGCCCTTGATCGGCATCGTGCGGGCTCAGCGACGCACGACATATGAACTGGCAGGGGCGATCCGCGCCCGGCTGGGGGCGCGTTTTGTCCGCGACCCCAACGTCACCGTCGATATGCACCAGAATCGGCCGTTCTTCATCCTCGGTGAAGTGCGCACGCCCGGCCAATACCCCTATGTTCCCGGCATGACCGTCGAGACTGCCGTGGCGATCGCCGGCGGATATACGCCGCGCGCCGACAAGCACCGGTTCCGCGTGAACCGCCGTGTTGACGGTGTGGTCGAAGTCGATCATGGGCCGGCGACCTACGTCCTGCAGCCTGGCGACACGATCAACGTCTCGGAACGGTTCTTTTAGATTTGAGCATTACGATCAGACGGCAACCTCTGCATTTCCGGGATGTCCGTCATGAGTGCCCCTCGTATCCTTCACTGCTTACGCTCGCCGGTTGGCGGGCTCTTTCGGCATGTCCGGGATTTGGCCGGGGAGCAGGCGCAGCGCGGATATGATGTCGGAATCATTTGTGATGATCACGCCATAGACACGCTCACCAAGGACCGCCTAACCGAGCTGGCCGCCCAGATTTCTCTCGGCGTGCATTGCGTCTCGATGCCACGCGGCTTGGGGCTGACGGACTTCACGGCGTACCGCTCGGTGCGCGATCTCATCCAAGCGCTTCAAATCGATATCGCACATGGCCATGGTGCCAAAGGCGGCGCTTATGCGCGTCTTGCCGGCCGCGCGCTCAAGGCGCGAGGCCAGAACGTCACGACGATCTATACGCCGCACGGCGGCAGCCTGCACTATCAGCCCGGCACGCCCGCGGCGCACATCTTTCTCGGCCTGGAAATACAGCTGATGCACGCCACCGATGGGATCATCTTCGAAAGCACCTTCGCTCAGAAGCGGTATACGGAATACGTCGGTGGCGGTCACGTTCACCAGCAGGTGATCTTCAACGGCCTACTGTCTGCTGAATTTTGTTCACCGCAGATCTCTGCCACCGCAACCGATCTGCTCTTCATCGGTGAACTCCGTGACCTCAAAGGTGTCGACGTATTGCTGCATGCGCTGGCCGCAGTTCGCCAATCACAGGACGCAACGTTGACAATCGTTGGCGAGGGCGCAGATCGGGAAAAGCTGACGGCGCTCGCCCATCAACTCGGTCTTGCCGACGCGGCCCAATTTGTTGGCGCGAAGCCGGCCCACGAGGCGTTCACGATGGGGCGCTGCCTGGTTGTCCCATCGCGCAAGGAAAGCCTGCCATATGTTGTTCTGGAAGCTGCCGCCGCGCGAGTGCCGCTCATCGCGACTGACGTCGGCGGCATCCCCGAAATCGTTCAAGGTACAACAACCAAATTGATCGCCAGCGATGACGTCGCCGCACTCACCAAAGCCATTGACGCGGTGCTGTCGCATCCTGAAAATGCAACGTCTCAGGCGGCCCAGTTGCACGATGCTGTCGCTCAAAGGTTCACGGTCACGGCAATGACTGATGGCATCTGCGCCTTCTATGCCGATAGCGCCGTGGCCCTTGCCGCCTAGCGAGCCGGCTGGAAACTCCAGTTGGTTATTTAAGTGTCCGCCTGCTCACAATCCGCGCCGCGGCCACTGAAAATTGTGCGTTGCCTTGTCAGCCGGCGCGACAACTTTGAAGCGGCCGCTCTGAATTTGCCGCCAGATCACCGGAGCCGCGACCACGTTGCCGGAATCGCTAAACCGGATCCGACCGTAGAATGTGCTCATATCGGTTGCGGCCAGCGCATCGCGGATTTTTTCGCTATCGCGCGCGCCGGCCCGGCGCAGTGCATCGGCAAATACGGCAACCGCAATCGCGGCTTGTGCTGCCGCATCGGGCACCGGTTGGCTGATGTTCATTTTCGTTTGCGCCCTGTACGCCTTCTCAAACGCAGGGTAGTCGCTCACCGGTGCCCCGGCGCCGGCCCCAACACGCTGAGGTGCGCGCGCGGCGCACAGGATGTTCGCAGTGGCAGCTTCCGAACGCGACGGGATGCCGGCCGCCTCGCAATCCGTCATCGCGACAATCGGCGTGTGCACCTGCAGTTCTTCAATTTGACGTGCCGCGGCGGCCGATATCCTGCCGTCGCCCGTAACGATCACGATGTCCGCCTGGTTGAGGCGCACCTTGGACAAAATGGTGGGCATATTGGTCAAGTCTGGCGCCAGCCGCTCATCAACCACAACGCTCATCGAATGGACAATTGCGTTGCGCAGCAGACCCGCACGTAGTTCGGACACATACGGGTCATCGCTGCTCACCAGCGCGATCTTGACGCTGGCTTTCGGGCGCCCGGTGCTGACGGCAACTTTCGCAGCAAGTTCGAGCACGGCTGCAAGATGATGCTCGGTGACAGTGACCAAGCCAAACAAGTACTTGCGCTCCCTCGCGAACAATGTCCGCGGCATCCCTTGCGCGCTCAGCATCGGGATGCGGGCCGCCTCCGTGATGTCCGACACGGCATCAGCTACGGCGGCGCTGTTCGGTCCCAAAAGAAACTGGACACGACCTCTTTCAATGAGCCGTTCTGCGACCTGTACGCCACGTTCCGGCATCGACTCATCATCATGATAAATGACACGCAGGTCATAACAGCGATCGCCGACACGGATGCCGCCTGCTTCCTTGAGTTGTCGGATGGCGAATTCATAGCCATTGCGTGTGAGGATGCCAGCCGTCGAGTGCCGGCCGGTCAGCGATAGGATCGACCCAACCACCATTTCGCTACAAGAGGCTGCCGCGGCAGCCCCCGGCAAGGCGGCCAGTGCAACAGCAAACAGAATCCAGGTGGCAATCTTTCTACGCATGACGCTGTTCCCGCACGACTTTGACGGCAGTTGAGAACGCCCAACAGTGGGCCGTCGTCACAGTCAGATGTCATGATAACGCAAAACGATTCCAAAAACCGTCGCTTTTAAGCCATATGCAGCATACGGATTTATTTGTCGTTTAACGGCGGCGAGCCACAGACCGATGATTCAGCATCCGCGTTCTTGACGTGTTGCCGACCACCACCCTAGATGCCGCCACATTCGCTGCAGCGTGATCGTGGCAAATCTCGAAGGGCGGCAGGCCATTGAAAACTCAATCTTTCGCCGAAGTTGCCGATGATCGTAGTTGGCGCTTGTGGTCATCCCTGGCCATGCGCCCCATGCTTGCCAGTGTTTTGCTCGGCCTGATGGCCTTCCTCAGCTACCTTCCCGGCCAGACCAATTTGCCGGCGATTGATCGCACTGAAGGTATGGTGGCGCTATCGAGCCGCCATATCGTTGAGAGTGGCGACACACTGCGCCCCCGCTGGGGCGTCAACGTCCAACGCACCCGACCTGTTGGCACGTTCTGGGCGCAGGCCCTCAGCCTGGCGGCGCACGACCAGGATCACTGGAACGACATTTCGGTCTATCGGCTGCCGTCGATGCTGGCGACGCTCCTCGGTGTGCTGTTGATGTTCTGGCTGGGCTCACGATTGTTCGGTCCGGTGCCCGCCTTGATGGCGAGCAGTGCGATCGCCGTAACACCGATCGTTGCGTTGCATGCTCAACTGGCGATTGCAGAACCGCTGATCCTGCCCTCGATCGTCGTTGCGATGTTCGCCTTGCTGGCAATTTATCGCGACCGTGAGGCCGCGCACTGGTGGGGATGGCTTGGCGCGTTCTGGGCCGCCATGGGCATCAGTATGATGTTCAACGCCCTAGCCGTGCCGCTACTTGCCCTCGCAACCGTGATGGCGCTCGCCATCTGGGACCGGCGATGGGGCTTCGTTCGCCAGCTCCAGCCTTGGTTCGGTCTGCCCGTGTTGGCCGTCTTTGCTCTGCCTTGGCTCATGGCAGCGGCAGCCATCGACGATGGCTCACTCTACCGTGGCATGAACTGGCGGGCGGTGCTCGATGCCCTCGAGGGCGGTCAGAGTATGAAATTCAAAACGGCCTACGGCGTGTTCATCGTGATGATCATCCTCGGCTTCGTGCCGATCGCACACATGCTCGGCCCGGCTGTCTCGCGCTACTGGGCCGCGCGTCATGATCCGACAATTCGGTTTCTGCTGGTCTGGCTGGTCGCCCCAATCGTGGCGCTTGAGATCTTCTCCAACAAGCCACCGCTCTATACTGTGCAGGCCGTGTTTCCAGCCGGTGCCCTGCTTGTTGCACTGGCCGTCGGTCGGATTGAGCCCTATGCGCGTGATTTGAAGGCCTTGCCGGGGATGTTCACCTTCACCGTCGTTCTCTTGATCGCCATTGCACCTGTCCTCTTCGGAGGGCTGCTTTGGGTGACGGGCACGCCGCTGACACCACTTGTCCTTATCGGTTTCGTTGCCCTTGCCGGACTTTTCATCTACGCGGGCTGGGTATCGGCCCGCGGTTACGGAATGATTTGGTTTTCCAGCGGCCTGCTCGGAACATTCATTCTCGGCATCTGGGTCAATGGGCTCCTCTTGCCCGGCCTCAAGCATTTCTGGACGGCGCCCCAAATCGCGACGGCTGCGGCGAAATTGACCGGCTGTATCGCCGGCCCGGTGCAGATCAGCGGATTTCGCGAGCCCAGCCTCGCCTTGGCATTGGCGGGTCGTGCGGCAATCGTGCCCCCTGATGCTGCCGCCGCCGCCGTCCGGTCGCAGGCAAAGGCCGCTGTGATCATCGAATCACGGCAAGTTGATCGATTTCGAAAAGTTGCGGCCAATCCGCCACTCGATCCCCCGCTGCGCCGCCTCGGCTGCATTCGATCCTTCAATCTGGCCCGCGGCTGCTCGCTGCTATTCGACGTCTACGTCCGGACCGAACGGGCGACTCAGTCGTCATGCGATCTTGCAATTGAGACGGATTGTCAGGCAGGACATGAACTCCTGCGCACAAGACTCAAAATCAAGCATTGTGGATGACAGGTATTGGTCGGATCGCGCATGTGATGAGTCGTTGACCTTTGCTGACACCTCCTAGACATTGTAGGGCCACGCCAGAATTCTGATGCTCTTGATTTGCGCGGGTTAAGGAGCTTGGGTTGCGACGACTTGTCATCCTGGTGATACTCGCCCAACTCTGTAGGGGAGGCCGTCGATCGTAGGCGGCTGAAGCCGCCAATTCGCCGGGAAACGAGTGAGGACACACGCCGCCATGCCGTCAGAGGTAGAACCTGCGCCGACCATCACCCGCGGCCGTTCAGCAGGCCAACGGGCCGGTATGAAGCCGACGGACATTACCGACCCGCAATACTTCCACAAAGTGGTCGATTGCCAGTGGGCCTGCCCGGCACACACACCGGTCCCCGAATACATCCGCCTGATCGCGCAGGGGCAGTATGCCAGCGCCTATATGTTGAACTGGGAAAGCAACGTTTTCCCCGGCATTCTCGGGCGCGTATGTGACCGGCCCTGCGAACCGGCATGCCGGCGCGTCCGCGTCGAAGAAAAGCCGGTCGCGATATGCCGTCTGAAGCGCGTCGCTGCCGACTACAAGGGCGATGTCGATGGCCTGATGCCCGAAATGCCGAGCGCGAAGAATGGCAAGCGAATCGCCCTGCTCGGCGCCGGACCTGCCTCTTTGACAGTCGCGCGTGATCTGCTGCCGCTCGGCTACGATATCACGCTTTATGAGAAAGACCCGGCCGGCGGCGGCCTGATGCGGACAAACATTCCGTCGTTCCGGCTCCCGATCTCGGTACTCGACGAAGAAGTCGACCGGGTCATTGATTTCGGTGTCCACGCCAAGTTCGGTCACGAGATCACCAGCCTGAAGGCTGTTCTCGATGAAGAATATGATGCCGTTTTCGTCGGCACCGGGGCGCCGCGCGGCAAAGACCTGAGCATTCCCGGCCGTCAGGAAGCCGACGCCAACATCCACATCGGCATTGATTGGCTGACATCAGTCGCGTTCAAGCATACCGAAAGCGTCGGCAAACGGGTCGTCGTGATCGGCGGCGGTAACACGGCAATGGATTGCTGCCGTACGGCGCTGCGGCTCGGCGGCGAAGATGTCCGCGTCACGGTGCGCTCGCCGAAGGCGGATATGAAAGCCTCGGATTGGGAAGTGGAGGAAGCCGAGCACGAGGGCATCCCCGTGTTCGACAACCACAACCCGAAGGAATTCGTCATCAAGGATGGCAAGCTTGCTGGCGTTACCTTTGAAGTCATGCGCGCCGAGTATGACGACACCGGTCGCCGAAAATTGATCCCGACCGGCGAAGAGGTGACGTTCGAATGCGACGACGTCCTGATGGCCATTGGCCAGGACAACGCTTTTCCCTGGATCGAACGCGATATCGGATTGGAGTTCAATGAGTGGGAGCAGCCGATCGTCGACAAGACCACGATGATGTCGACCAGGCCTGGCGTGTTTTTTGGCGGGGACTCTGCCTGGGGGCCCGAGAACATCATCTGGGCGGTGGCCCACGGCCATGCGGCAGCGATCTCCATCGACAAGCACTGTCGCGGCGATGACATCAACGAACGGCTGGCACCTGGCACCACGCTCATTAGCCAGAAAATGGGCATTCATGAGTGGTCGTACGATAATGATTACGATGCCCATGGCCGCACCGCGGTGCCGCACGCCGATCTCAAGAAGTCCCTTGCCGACTTGACGGTCGAGGTTGAGCTCGGGTTTGACGACAAGCTGGCGGTGCGGGAGGCAGAACGCTGTCTCAACTGTGATATCCAGACGGTGTTTACCGAGTCATCGTGTATCGAGTGCGACGCGTGCATGGACATCTGCCCGGTCGACTGCATCAACTTTACCGAGAACGATGCCGAAGAGCCGTTGCGGGCCTCCTTGCGTGTGCCGGCGTTGAATGCGGAACAAGCGATCTACGTTTCGGATCAACTCAACACCGGTCGGGTGATGGTTAAGGACGAAGACGTCTGCCTGCACTGCGGCCTGTGCGCCGAGCGCTGCCCAACGGGCGCCTGGGACATGCAGCAGTATTTTTACGCTGAGACGCAAGCCTCGAAGGTTACGCATGCACACCATAGCTTATATCTGCGCTAGCCGCGCAGACAGCGCGGGCGTAGTCTCGCAGGTATTGAGCCTGACGGTCGCTATGACCGATCAAGTTTCTTAGCAGGGATCAGGATAGTTAAGCATGAGCGGGATCAACGATTTCGTCGTCAAGTTCGCAACCGTGAACGGCTCCGGTTCGGCAAGCGCCAACACAATGTTTGCCAAGACGTTGTTCCGCATGGGTATTCCGGTCTCGCCGAAGAATATCTTCCCGTCGAACATCCAGGGGCTGCCGACTTGGTACGAAGTACGGGTGTCGGAAAAGGGCTATCTCGCCCGCCGCGACGGCATTGACCTTATGGTTGCGATGAATCCGCAATCTTATCAGGATGATCTGGCGGAGATCGTGCCAGGTGGTTGGTTGTTTTATGATTCGTCGATGCCGCGCATCTGGACGCGCGACGATATCACCATCCTCGACATGCCGATTGCCAAGCTCTGCGCCGAGAAATGGAAAGATGTTCGCCAGCGCCAACTCTTCAAGAACATGGTCTACGTCGGCGCGATGACAGCCTTGCTCGACATGGACGTCGACGTTCTCAAAGGCGTGGTCTCTGATCAGCTGCGCGGCAAGGAAAAGTTGGTCGGCGCCAACATGGAGGCGATCGCGCTTGGCCGTGACTATGCCATGGAACACTTCGCGTGCCCGTTGCCGATCCATACGCGCAAGTCCAACGGCACCGATGGCAAGATCATGGTTTCCGGCAATGACGCGGGCGGCCTTGGAGCGGTTTACGCTGGCGCCACGGTCTGCGCCTGGTACCCGATTACGCCCTCTACGTCGCTGGCTGAGGCTTACGAGCGCTTCGCCCATCAGACACGCATCGATTCGTCAGGCAAAAAGCGCTTCGGCATCGTGCAGGCCGAGGATGAGTTGGCGGCGATCGGCATCGCGATCGGCGCCGGATGGAACGGGGCACGCTCCTTCACAGCGACATCGGGGCCCGGTATTTCGCTGATGAGCGAGTTCCTCGGGCTCGCCTATTTCGCCGAGATCCCCGTGGTACTCTACAATATCCAGCGCGGCGGGCCGTCGACCGGCATGCCAACGCGCACGCAGCAGTCAGACATCACATCGTGTGCTTACGCCAGCCACGGCGACACCAAACACGTTCTGCTGTTCCCCGCTGACCCGAACGAATGCTTCACGATGTCGGTGCAGGCATTCGACCTTGCCGAGCGCCTGCAAACACCCGTCATGGTCATGAGCGATCTTGATATCGGCATGAACGATTGGATGACTGACGCCTTCCAATGGGACGATGCCTACAGCCATGACCGCGGCAAAGTTCTCGATGCCGACGGCCTTGATGCGATGGCCGATTGGGGCCGCTACCAGGACCGCGACGGCGACGGCATTCCTTATCGCACACTGCCTGGCACGCACCCGTCGAAAGGTGCCTACTTCACGCGCGGCACCAGTCATGATGAAAATGCCCGCTACACCGAAGACGGCCACATTCACGCACGCGTTCTCGATCGCTTGACCAAGAAATTCGAGAAAGCAGCGGAGATCATGCCGAAGGCTGAAATTTCCGGCAACGCATCGAGTATCGGCCTCATTTACTTTGGTGCGACCACGCCGGCCGTGATGGAGGCACTCGACATTCTCGAGCAAGCCGGCGAACGCCCCGACGCCATGCGTATCAAGGCTTTTCCGTTCGGCGATGAGATCAAGGCGTTTGCCGAGGCACACAACACACTCTTCGTCATCGAGCAAAACCGTGATGCGCAAATGCGCGGCCTGCTCGTCAACGAAGCCAAACTCGATCCGGCCAAGCTGGTGTCCTTGCTCAATTACGACGGTATGCCATTGACGGCCGCCTACGTCGTCGAGCACGTACGCTCGCACCTGAGCCAGTCCAAAGTCGCAGCCGAGTAGTCAGGATAGACCCAACTCATGAGCTACATTCAAAAGCCCGTCGCACACCACCCTGCTCTGCCCAAGAACAAGCTTGGCCTCACGCGCCGCGACTACGAAGCCTCGATGTCGACGCTGTGCGCCGGTTGCGGGCATGATTCGATCACCGCTGCCATCATCGAAGCCTGCTACCGCATGGAACTGCCGGCGCATCGCATCGCCAAAGTATCCGGCATCGGGTGTTCGTCGAAATCGCCGACCTATTTTCTCGGTCGAAGCCACGGATTCAACAGTGTTCATGGCCGTATGCCATCGGTTTCCACCGGTGCCAATCTGGCCAACCGCGACCTCGTCTACATTGGCGTTTCTGGCGACGGCGACACCGCGTCGATCGGCCTTGGCCAGTATTGCCATGCCGTCCGGCGCCAGCTCAACATGACCTATATCGTCATGAACAACGGCTGCTATGGCCTCACCAAGGGGCAGTTTTCGGCGACCAACGACAAGAGCTCACCGTCCAAGAAAGGCCAGCCGAACCCGTTCGATGCGATCGATCTGTGCCAATTGGCGATCTCGCTTGGTGCCGGTTTCGTCGCTCGATCGTTTTCCGGCGACAAGGCACAAATGGTGCCGCTCATCGAAGCCGCTCTCAGCTACAACGGCTTTGCGTTCATCGACATCCTGTCACCGTGTGTCACGTTTAACAATCACACCACGTCGACCAAGAGCTACGAGTACATCCGCGACCACTACCAGATGACGGGCCGGCTCGATTTCGTCCCGCAGATGGATGAAATCAAGGTCGAGTACGACACGGGCTCTTCAACCGATGTCGCGTTGCACGACGGCTCGCTGCTGCGCCTGCACAAACTCGACGACAGCCATGATGTGCGCAGCGCCGACGATGCACTCGTCGCGATCCGCAAGAGCGCTTCTGCCGGCGAAGTGGCAACCGGTTTGCTCTATATCAACGACGAGCAACGCGACCTGCATGACGTGCTGGAAACGGATGGACGGCCGCTGAACGCCATTCCGATGTCAGAGCTCTGCCCTGGCTCAGATATGATCGGCAAGATCAACAAAGGTCTCGCTTAGCACCAGATTGCAGGTTGGCGAGGCTCGACACCGCACGCACACGACCTGCCATGAAGAAGAGAACACGGTATGCCTAAGCCGACCGTCGGAGTTATCGGCCTCGGTCTGATGGGTATCGCTTTCGTCAAGCGTTACATCGCGCAGGGCTATCAAGTCATCGGCTTTGACGTCATGCCTGACAAAATGCAGGCGGCCGAAGCCATCGGTGCTGTAGCCGGCGCCCATCCAGCCGATGTCATGCGGCGATCCGACGTCGTTAGCTGTTCAGTGACAACGCCTCAGAATGTCGATGATATCGTCCGCGGCGTTGACGGATTGATCAGCGCCGGCGAACAGCCCGGCAAGGTATTTGTCGACCACTCCACGACGCCGATCGACCTGACCGTTGAATTGGGCGGCGTGCTGACCAAGCGCACAGGTATCGCCTTCATCGATGCACCGGTCTCCGGCGGACCAGCGGCGGCGGAGACCGGCACACTGGCGATCATGGCCGGCGGCGCGGATGATGCCATCGCAACGGTCACGCCGGTCATGGCAGACCTCGGAACCTTCACCCACATGGGCGCGATCGGCGGCGGTCAGGCAACAAAGCTTATCAATCAGACACTGGTTCTGACGAACTATTGCGTAATGGCCGAGGCCCTGAACCTTGCCGAGCGATATGGCGTGGATGCCGCAAAGATCCCGCACGCGCTGGCTTCGGGGCATGCCGGCTCCAACCTGTTGCCGTTGCTTTTCGAACGTATGATTGCGCGCGATTGGGCGCCTAGAGGGTATGCCCGCCAGGTGCTCAAAGATCTCGAAATGCTCAACGACGCTGCCCATGCCAAGGGTGCCGCCATGCCGATGTCAGCTCAGGCCCTCACACTGTTCCGCATGCTCGCAGCACAAGGCAAGGGCGAACTGGACGGCGCGGCCGTCTTCGAGTTGCTGACCAAAGACTGAATTCGGCCCGCCAATAGGATCGCTGGCAACCGACGCGAGCTGTCAATAACCGTTGCACCCGGCGCCGCGATGTGGTCCTTCCAGAAATACTCGACGCATTCCAGCATTTTGCCGATGGTGTAGATTGACCGGCGCGCTTCGGCGCCCGCCCCACGTGATGAGACTGATGATGTTCAAGACCGACACACCACGCCCGATCAAGTTAAAGAATTACAAGCCGTCGGACTATCTGATCGACAAAGTGTACCTTGATTTCATCTTGCACCCGACCGAGACACGGGTCCGTTCGCGGCTTCAGATGCGGCCCAATCCCGCCGTCAAGGGAAAGCTCAGGCTACGGCTTGATGGCGAACACCTTGACCTCATCGAAGTCAAACTCGATGGCAAAGTGCTGAGCCCGGCCGACTATGTCGTCACCGCGTCCGACCTGACATTGCGTAAGGCGCCGACGGCTAAATTCAAGCTGGAGATCACAACCCAGGTCAATCCCGAAGCCAACAAGGCGCTGTCCGGGTTGTATAGATCAAAAGGCATTTACTGCACCCAGTGTGAGGCCGAAGGGTT
>JAGDYV010000008.1:0-41907 GCA_049116495.1 Hyphomicrobiaceae bacterium
GCGGCGTTGTGATCGCGATCGCGATCGCCGGAGCAGCGGTATCCAGCGTGAGATCTGGTCCGTTGACGGTTGCGGAATTTCCGGCGGCATCGGTGATCGCCAGGGCGGCCGTGATCGTGCCATCGTTGAGGGGCGTCAGGTCGGCCACAAAGGCGCCGTCGGCGGCGACATCGACGGTGACGGAATTGCTTCCATCTGCAAACGTCACGACGCCGGTGGCGCCGGCGTCGAGGCCGGTGACGGAGAAGCCAACTGCCGCGACTTCGGTCGCATCGATCGTTGTGTCGGGGATGAGAAGTTCAGCCGTCGGGTCGCCGGGATCGTTATCATCGGCGTATTGGAAGTATCCGTTTGAGTGGAGCAGATCACCGCGTCCGAAGCCTGGTTGCACGCCGTCTTCCGGCAACCAGGTGCCGGTCGAGAACACACTCGGGTCTTCCGTCTCAAATGTCTGTCCGTCGATGACGATTTTGTCGACGATCAGATTGCGGTCGATGCCGTTCGCCGGGTCATAGAGATCATTTGTGAAGGCGATGCGCACCTGGTCGGCCGTAATCTCCTGACCGGCTTGATAGGTATATTCCTCTCCTGCCTGAGGCACGTTCTCGTAAGTCGCAACGACGACGCCGTCGATCAACAGGTCCATGTTCTCGGAACCGAGCTGACCCTGCGCAAAGATCGAGATCGTGGAACCGTCGGTGGGGCTGATATCGACGGTGAGGTTGGCGGCTGCCTCAGGTGCTGCGTTGCCACTTGCATCGGAAACGTTGGCGGTAAGCGTCTCGATGCCATCGGTGAGGGCTGCGAGATCAACCGCCGGGATGTCAACAGACCATGCACCGCCGGTCATGACCGGGGTGGTATAGGACTGCGCATTGAGAGATACGGTGACCTCCTGTCCGACTTCGACATTGGTTGTCGTACCCGATACCGTGAGGTCGACCCCGGCTTCGGTGGCATCAAGAATGCCATCTCCTGCCAGCGGCGTTGTGATCGCGATCGCCGGATCCGTCCCGCCGCCGGAGGCAACGACGTTCACTGTGTAGACGGCGAAAGCCTCTTCGCCGTCAGGGTTTCGGACGACATATTCGACTGACGTGCTTTGGCTGGCGCCAGGCAGCAGGCTGTCAAAATCTCCGGAAGGGTCAAAAGTCGCGGTTCCGTCAAGCGCAATTGTAAAAACACCGCCACTATTTCCAGCGACGGCGACGCCGACATTCGCTGCTGACCCATCCACGGCAGAAATGAACAGATCAGCTGCTGCACCACCCGGATTAGAATCGTTGGCAAGAACATCGACGATCGGCGCAGCATCGTCTGGCGTGGTCGTCGCGTCGTCGTTGATCGCCACCGGTGGTTGTGCTCCGGTCGGCCCGCCGGAGATTAAGAGACGTCCGATCTCGCCGTCAAAAATGTCCGCGTAATAGACATAGCCGTCAGGACCTTGTTCGAAGTGCACAACTCCACTTCCGTTGTAGAGAAATGTTACGTCACGTCGATCGTTTGCATCGAGCGTGAAGACTTCGCCTTGTGAAAAATCGCTGAAGAAATAATCGTTCTGAAAGAGATCCGGATACTTGTCTCCGGTGTAAACCACACCGCCGCCGGTGATGCTCTGCACTTGATAGCCCGCCGCCGCACTATCATGCGAGAAGGCTCGGAATGCTGGTGTGACAACAATGTTCCCCGCATCGACATCGTTGTAGAAGTCGCTGGCACCGCTGATGTTCTGATAGCCGGGCGTGCGGATCAGAACGCCATTATCGCCGCCTTCGAAAAACGGCCAGCCGAAATTGGCACCAGGGCCGCCGGAATTGATCTCCTCGTACGAGTTCCACCCGGTGTCGGTAATCAATAGGTTGCCATTGACATCAAACGACATCGAAAACGGATTGCGCAGACCTAACTGATAAACCTTCGCCGCATTCGATGACAGGTTTGCCGCTTGGTCGGCAAATGGATTGTCTGGCAGGCCAAGGCCGGTGTCAGGATCAACGCGCAAGATTTTTCCGGAAAGGGAATTGATATCCTGGACGCTGGCACTGCGCGGATCGACAAGGTTGAACGATGTCCCGTCGCCGATCGATATGTAAAGCGCTCCGTCGGGGCCAAATGCCAGCGCGCCACCCGCGTGGGAGCGCGAGTCGACCTTGATATAGTCGTCTAAATAATCCCCGTTGCCGTCGATACCTGACTCAGGCTGATTGGCGTCTGACGTACTGTCCACCGCGCCATTGCCGCTGATATCGTTGATCGACTGCCCGGCACCGCCAATCAGGACGGTTTCACTGCCGGGTATCGCCGTCAAAAAGCCGTTGTCGGCATCCGCTTCGAAGCGCACGACGTAAGAATAGCGGTTGCCGCCACCATCTGGGCCAGCATTACCGGTGAGCCCTTGCGACTCCGGCGGATCGACCACATAGAATGCGTAAAGATAAGGTTCCGCCGGAAAATTTGGGTGCGGCTCGATATCCAGCAAACCGCGATCCTGGAACGCGTTAACGCTGTTGGAGATATCGACAAATTCTGAAACCGTCGCTCCCGAATTAACATCAACGACTTTGATCTTACCGCCCTTCTCAGCGACGAATGCCATTTGCGAATTCGCCGGTGCATCGGGAAAACTATCGATAAACTTGATATCGACTGGCTGAACAAGACCGCTTACTGCAACCTCCTCAACCACCTCGTAGTCGGACACCAAAGGTGGTGATGGCGGATCTGTAACCGGATTCTCATCATCTAGAATGTCGACCCGCGCTGTCCGGGGCGCATCGAGAAATCCGCTGTCCACATTGATAAGCGAGACGACAACAGTTTCAGTCGGTTCCGACAGCGCATCATCCAGGATCTGAACGGTGACCGTCGCTCGATCCTCGCCAGCGGCCATAGTCACGGTTCCGGTCTGTGCCACGAAATCCGCGCCTGCCGTAGCTTCGATCCCCGTGATGCCAAATTCGATTGTCACGGACTGTGACAGATCACCAGTGCGCACGACCGGCACGAGGATCTGACCGTCAGTTTCCGACAAACTAAGTTCACTCGTTTCAAGAAATATTCGGCCCGACATTAACAAACTCCTAGAGTGACCAACTCAACACGCACACCCGCATCATCCCCATTTACTGCGCTGGCCTGCCATATGTTATGGATATTTATTAACATGAACTTTTAGTGTGTTTTAGCAAGATCATGATTCAAAACAACAATTTCTATCGATTGGTTAACCCACGCAACGATCGACCGTGCCAAACACATATTAACTTTGAACACTTGCTAGAGAACGCCAACGTCGTTGCCCTTCGGGCAGCGTGTCTACGCCGGAGACACTGTCTAAACGTTCTGCAAGCAAGAATGTGCGCCCGGGGTCAGCTCAAGCTAATGTCGGCGAAGCGCCCTACCACCTTCAGGCGTGTCGTATCAATTTGTATCGGGAAAAGTGGGTATGATGCGTGGCTCAATTCGTTGATGCATTGGCCGAAAAAGTGGGGAAAATCTGAACAACTCCCAGGTCATACCGCGCTCTCGATATTGGTTCTGGAGGTGCCGCGCGCTGACGCAACTGAGTTGGGCCACGCTTGATCATCAGGACATGAAGAAGCGTACGAAACGCAAAGCGTCCCTTGTGGAGCTGGAAACCATCGTGCCGTGACCTGAACGCGTACAAGAACGTCTTGAGGACAACAAGCGACTACGTGCTTCGCGCGCGGGGCCCGGGCCGCGGTTGCGATCTTGATCGTGAATCCGATTGGATGCGAGATGCATTAGCCGACATTAGCATTGTGCCAATAAGCCAAAGGAGTGCTACGACGGCGATGCTCCAACGTCGTATGGATGCGCGGATACAAAGACCGCCAGACTATCGCAGTTGGGTGTGCCACATTGCTATGATCCACGTAGGCCCACGAAATCAAGTTCCCAGCGAACCAATATCGGATCAGGCGCGATAGGCGGGTAACGGCGCGCGGTCTTGCAGGTCAATCATTCGGCGCAGCATAATGTCTGTCGTCTCAAAACGGACCTTTTCGCTGGCTGACGCACCGTAGAGGTTCTGAAGCTCATGAGGGTCTTCCTTCAGATCGTAAAGCTCGTGCCAGTCCTCGCCGTGACGCAGTGACATGCGATAGCGATCGGTCACAACGGTGCGCACTCGTTGCGGGCGATCAAAACCGACCATCAGTCGTTGGCTGTCCTCTTCGACAATGATCGCCTCGGGTGGCGGCGTCGATAGAAGATCACGGCCTTGCAGGCCATTGAACGGCTGGACGCCGGCGCGTGCCAGAATGGTTGCCGATATGTCAATCGATGAAGCAAGGTCGTTACTGACCGCGCTGTCGCCCGGCACACCCGGGTCGGACCATATGAATGGCACGCGAATGATGCCTTGATAATGCAGCAGCAGTTTCAGCATGAGGCCGTGGTCGCCCATATAGTCGCCATGGTCACTGGTGAAGACGACCACTGTGTTGTCGGCCATACCAAGTTCATTGAGTTGCCTGAGCACTCGGCCAATTGCATCATCGATCATGGTGATCGAACCGTACGTGAGCGCGATCAATGCCCGCGCCTCATCCGCGGTCACTGCGAACGGGTTTTGGTTGTCCCGCGGATCTGTACCTTGCTGCATCGCTTCGCGCATAGCTTTGATCGGCGGCAGGTGCCCTTTGCCGAACGACGCAGGCAGCGGAATGTCGGCCGGATCGTACATGTTCCAGTATCGGCCCGGCGGCGTGAACGGATGATGCGGGTCGGGAAACGACATCTGCAAGAAGAACGGCTGATCCTCGTTCGCTCGTGCCCTCAGATAGTCTTCTGACCGATCCGCAATCCAACTTGTTGAATAGAGCTCTTCAGGGACAGCGGTTCGCCATGCTTGTGGTGCTCTGATCTTGTTGTCGGGAAGCGCATTCTCAGGTCCGACGAGCTTGTCGAAATCTGGTTCCTGAGAACGCGCCCAAAGCAGGTAATCGCCAGAGGCCTTGTCGGCGTGATCTGCGGCCACTTCAACGTGCTCGAAACCATAGAAATCGCCGTTCATCCTCTCGATCAAAGGACGATCCCATTTCGGCACAACTTCGAGATCGTAGTCCGGCGTATGGCGATTGTTCTTATAGGCATCGCGCAGGCGGGGTGGTGGTGTATGTAATCCATCAACAGGCGTGTATTGGTTCGTCGCTGGCAGGCCCGTGAAGCTTTGCAAGTGGGATTTTCCGATGAGTCCCGTCGCATAACCAGCATCCTTCAGCAGTTCGACAAATGTCGTTTGATCTTTGCTGAGCGGTATGCCGTTGTGACGCGCGCCGTGAAGCGACGACATTCGACCCGTCATGATCGAGGCGCGGTTAGGCATACAAATGGGATTGGCAACGTAGAACCGTTCCCATCGCCGGCCGTTGCCGGCGATTGCATCTATATTCGGCGTTTGCACGATTGGATTGCCGTAACAGCCGAGATGATCGGCGCGGTGCTGATCGGTGATGATAAAGAGGAAGTTGGGCTTCTTGGTCATACCGTCGCTCCAATCGATCGTTGCCGCCAGACATCCCAGCCAATCAATAGGGCCGCCAGGGCGATTGCTGCGAACTGAATGCTTGGATCAACGACGAGCACTGCAAACCCGGCAATCAATCGCAGAGCACATTCGACAAGCGTCAGGCGCGACTGGTCGTACCTGCTGAGCGCTGTCGAAAAAAGCCAGATGAACAACATGGTTCGCGCGACGACCCATAAAAACGGAACGAGCGAGAACTCTTCTACGATCAGCATCACCGGATAAAAGGCGAATATGAAAGGTATCACAAACTTCGCCATGCCAAGCCGGAATGACATGACGGCTGTGGCAAGTGGATTCGCACCAGCTATGGGTGCCGCCGCGTAAGCGGCGATCGCCACCGGTGGCGTTAGCGATGATGCAACTCCGTAATAGAAGACGAACATGTGCGCGGTGAGGACCGAAACGCCGAGTTGCTGAATGGCTGGGCCCATGACCAGAATTATGATCAGGTAGGCCGGCAACGTTGGCATACCCATGCCGAGCACCAACGCCCCAATCATGGCGAGCAGCAACGCACTGAATAGGCTTTCACCTCTGACCGATGCAATGACATTGGCAAGTTTCAATCCGAGGCCGGTCGAGTCCAACGCACCAACGACGATACCGATGGTTGCGATGGCAATGAGAAGGGTGGCACCACTCTCACCACCTTTGACGATGGATCGGATGAGCTTGAACGGATCGCGGCGAATATCAGGATTGGCAAAACTCAAGACGAGAAGCACGACGACGGCCCAGAAGCCCGCCCGTGCTGTCGAATAGCCGAGGATCAACGCGGCGATCACGGTGAGAATCGGGCCCAAGAACATGATCGAATTGAGGATGTCCTGCCGGGTGATCTGGTCATCAATGCCAAGTGGTTGGACTTCGATGCCTTGGCGACGGGCCTCGGCGGTGACTGAGCAGAACAGGCTGAAGTAGTAGGCCAGTGCGGGAACGAGCGCCGCAACAATGATCAAGAGGTAGGAGATCCCCGTTAAGTCGGCCATGACGAGCGCTGCGGCACCCATGATTGGTGGCATGATCTGGCCACCGGACGAAGCTGTGGCTTCAATACCGGCCGCGAACGCCGGCGAAAACCCGCGTCGCTTGATCATCGGGATCGTAAAGGTGCCAGTGCCGACGATGTTGGCAACGGTACTGCCAGACATGGTCCCAAACAGACTTGACGCGAGTATCGCTGCGTGCGCCGGCCCTCCGCGCGTTCGGCGCGTCAAACGAAAAGCAAACTTGAGCAGCGTATCTCCCGCGCCGGTTCCCTCAAGCAGGGTTCCAAAGACGATGAATACGAACACAATGTTGATGACAATGTTCGTAATTGAGCCGAAGACGCCTTTGTTCATGTTGAACCAGAGGTTCTCGGCAATCTCGACTTCGTTGAAACCGGCATGAGCCATGATAGATGGCAGCCCTGAACCAAACGCGAGATAGAGGACGGCGAGCGCGCCGACGAGAAACAGCGCAAGTCCCCAGGTTCGACGGCACAATTCCAGAAATACGATCAATCCAACGATGGCCGGAACTGAGTCGGTGGATGTGACCGAGTAGAGGTTCTCCTCCATCTCGGTTTGCACGACGAAAAACGTGTAGATTGCCCACACGCCGCCGACGAGCAAGACAACGTCTGAGAGCGAATAAAGCGAAGAGACGAATGTAGATTGCGTTTCGCCAACCGCCTGCTCGCGTGATCTACGAGAAACAGCGATCGCAACGATCAAAGCCAGTGCAAAAACTGACGCACGATGCAGTTTCGGGTCGATCAGCGCGAAACCTGCCGAATAAATGGCGAGTGCGCCAAGGACAAAGGAAATCACTGCCGAGACATAGCCGGTCATCGTTGACGATGCGCGTGTCGGCGTATTGTCGTCTGTCGAGGACATGTTTGGCGGCCTCCGCAGGTCAATTCAGAACAGACACGTCTCGCCCCCTCACTCGATCGGCGAGAGTTACAGCACTTTGCTTGTTTGGGATGTGCGCCGGGCTGCTCCCGACGCACCGTCGTTCATGTCAGAGGCTAGTTCGGCATCAGGTTCTGCGGAATCTTGAAACCGGCTTCCTTGTAGTAGCGCACTGCTCCCGGATGCAGCGGTGCGTTGACAGCAATGAAAGCCGTCTCCTTGGAAACCTCCTTCAGGAAGTGCGCCGCCGCATGGACCTTGTCCAGGTTCTCCCAGAATGCTTTGGTGGCCTTGTAAACCACATCGTCAGCAACACCCTTGTGGGTCCCGACGAACTGAAAGAAGCCAAGTGCGTTGATTTTCCCTTTGGTCTGCTGGCCCTTGTAAAGGGAGCCATCAAATGCTGCCAAGCCACGACCCGGGCGACCGAAAAGCTTTTTCATGCCATCTGACTGAACGACCGCATCCGGAATCGTCAAGACACGGAACTTGCCGCTCAGCCCAAACTGCTGGATCAAAGCCGAACCGATGTCAGCCGGGCGCATCATCATGTCGATCTTCTTGTCGCGCAACGCAGCGATCCCTTCACCCCACGAGAGCCGGACCGCCTTATAGTCCTTGTTTGGCGCGTAACCGGTGATCAGCTTGATAACAAGTTCCGAGGTTGCGGCAGCTGCGCCCGATGGCGGCCCCGTAAAAACGGTCTTGCCCTTGATATCTTTCCAATCTTCGATGCCGGATCCAGCGAGCGTAACCGGGTGATAGGCGCCGGCCTTGAAACCGAGAATGGCGCGCAGGTTCTTTGCAGCGTCTGGCGCGTCTTTGGTTTTCTTGTACATTTTCTTGCCGCCGGACATCAGCGCAACAAGACCTGGGACGCCTGAGTAGAATGCGAGCTTGCCACGCCCGGCGGTCAACATCGATTTGGTCAGCGTCTTGCCGGCATTGACTTGAATGTTCACACCCGCGTCGGCAGCATGTTTGGCAAACGTCACGAACATCGTGTGCGGTGGGCCACCCGCCCCTGCCGTTTCACCTTTGTAGATCTGGGCTGTTGCACCGTTCGCCATCAGCCCGGTGCCAGCCATTACAACGACGGCGGCCTGAAGTGCCAATTTCATAGGTCTTTCCTCCCGATTTATTAGTTGTATCGGTCTTACTATGGCATAGTCATTGATCAATTTTTTATGCTGACATATGCTTTTTTGCTATGAATCTAGATCCGCGCCATCTCGTGCAGCTCTCCATGATCGTCGAAGCCGGCGCATTTCAACGTGCCGCCGACCTTTTGGCGATGACCCAGCCGGCGCTCAGTCGCAATATGCAGACCCTGGAAAGTCGGGCCGGCGGTGCTCTGTTCGACCGAAGCGGTCGCCAAGCCATCCCCACTGATCTGGGCCTCAGATTGGCCAAGGAAGGTTTGGCTATCCGCGACGCTGCCGACCGGGCGGCGTTGCACGCCGATCTCGTTCAAACCGGAAATGCTGGTGAATTGAAACTCGGCGTCACGCCAATGCTTGCCGGCGATTTCATTTGCAAGCCGTTAGCCGAATTTCTGAAGCTGCACCCCCAGGTTACGTGCCGGGTTGAAACGGACTTTGTCCCGGTCCTGCGCAATCTTGTCATTCGAGGCAATGTCGACATCGTCATTGGCCCAACCAATGAAGTTGAACGCGCAAGTGGTCTGGCTGCCACGACATTGATGGATGATGCGATCGGCATTCTATGTCGCATTGGGCACCCGTTATCGCGCAAGAAGCAGATCACTGCGGCAGAACTTTCGCGCTGCAAATGGGTAACGCATCCTGCAAATAGTTCGCTTGCCTTTCAGACCAGCGCCTATTTGGCAGCTGTCGGCATCGACGAGATTGAAGTGGCCGCTGAAACGCAATCTCCTCAATCGGCCGTTGGTCTCGTTGCAAGTTCAGACTTCCTAACCGCCCTGCCGATGGCACCGAGCGAAAGTTTCGTTCAAGCTGCGACGGTCAGCTTCCTGCCGATCAGGCATCGACACCTGACACGACCTATCAAAGTTCTGACGCGGCAAACGTCAGCGGATTCAGGTCTCATTCAGGCCTTCGTTGATCACATCACCGATTGGGCTTCGGGCTATGATGCGGAGGTTTCTTCCTCAATCAGGGGCGGGCGTCGGCCTCACCGTCAGTCGAGACCAGGGTAGGAGACTGAACTTTGGGGCTCGCCGTCTTCGCTCGATGGAGCGGAGACGGCCACGCGGGAAGGCTTGGTACGGACACTTCCCGTTTGGTTTCAGATCATCGATATTATTGCTACTTCAGAAGCCTTGCCGATATAGTGGAACAAGCATTCTACTGGAGATTTCAGCAAGATGACCTTTGCGCCGGCGACAACCTTTGGGAGCCCCCAATGACCTCACGTTTGATTTACACGATGTCAGCAATGTTGGCTGTCTCGATGATGGTGTTGGCGATGCCGACCCAAGCCGCTCCGTGTATGAAAATCACGCTGACGGGAACGCAGGGCGGGCCACCGGTATTTCGCGGTCAGGCTGGAGCCGGCACATTGGTTCGATACGGCGACGACACAAATGATTGTGGTGCTGTCATCCTTCAATTCGACACGGGACGCGGCACGACGCAACAATTGTCGAAACTGCGGGTCCCGGTGGGAAAACTGCATGCAATCTTTTATTCGCACATGCACTCCGACCACACCGAAGGACTGGCGGATATGATGCAGCTGCGTTGGCACTTCAGATCCAAGGGGCCAAATGTCGATATCGTTTGCTCTCGACCCGCCAAGTCTCCTGCTGGACATACGATGGACTGTCGCAAGTTTGCAAAATACATTGGCCATGCGTTCATCCAGTCAGGTGAAATGGCTCAGCGCCTGGCGGAAAACAAGAAGCGGCGGCCCGGCGGCCCGTCCGACCTTCTCAATGTTATGGACTTCGAGGCGTCCAACGAGCCAAAGGTTGTCTGGACCGAGGGCGATGTAACCGTTCTGGCAATCAAATCCCGTCATGTACCAGGGCATGCGTCGTATCGGGTCAATACACCGGCTGGTAGTGTTGTCATCGGGGGAGATGCCGGTAACGACAATCCGAAACCGCCACGATCAACGTCAACGTCTGCGCAAGTCGAAGCACTTGCAAAGGGCGCCGATGTTCTGGTGCATTCCACGATCCATCCAGTGATGGGTCCGGGCAAGGGCAGTGGGTTCAAAGCCCCCATCTTTTTCCGGCAGAGTACCGCTGCAGATCTTGGATCGCTGGCCAAGCGTGCCGGTGTGAAGCACCTGATGCTGACGCATCTCATTCCACCATTGGGCGCCGCAAAACAGGGGCCATTCCCGATTCCAGGGGGACCATTGAAGGAAGCGTCGTATAAGCAGTCAGCAACAGAGAGTGGGTATAGCGGCAATGTCATCGTCGGCAGTGATCTGGTGACGCTACGTCTACCGAGTAAATGATCTCTGTTCTTGCGACAGCACGCAGAGGTCGGCTCAGTGTCAAATTCCACTATGGCAAAGCGCTCAGTCAACGATTGTTCGCGCTGCGCTTTTGATCGATTGAAGTAATTGCGTAACTGGCCATAACCGGCTTCTCACTCATAACCAGCGGAGTAGCGCCATGCCCTTATCAACCTACGAACTTGAGGACAGCGGTCCGTCAGGAATGAAGCCGGCCTATGTCATTGCGACGCCGGAGGTTCGATCGCCGATGATGCCGGGTGCACGAGGCGTCTTCGCTGACAATCTGAGTTATTTGAAAGATTTGGGCTACACCGCCGTTGAGGTCGCAATGCGCGACCCTGATGACCCGGAAGCCGCCAACGTTGCTGCTGATTTCGAACGGGTCGGGTTGCCTGCCGCGATGATTGGGTCCGCGCCAAGCGAGCTGCAGGACGGCGTGATGATGTGTCATCCGGACGAGGCGATCCGCGAGGCCGGAGCGGCACGATTGCGATCGCTTATCGACATGTCTGTGCGGCTCGGTGCCATGGGCGTCAATATCGGGCGATTCCGCGGCACGCGGACCATGGGCGATCTGTGGGAAAAATCAACAATCTGGATGGAGGATGCCTTCAAGGCCGGCGGTGACTATGCGGCCGAGAAAGGCGTCAAGATATATGTCGAACCGTACAATCGATACGAGACAAACTTCATCAATACGGTCGAGCAGGGTGCGGACTACGTGCGCGAGATGAACCACCCTGGCATTGCGTTGATGATCGACACCTGTTGGATGAACAGCGAGGACGCGTCATTGCCAGGCGCGGTGTTCAAAGGTGGCAGCCTCATCGAGTACGTCCATATCGCCGACAGCAACCGCAATTACCCGGGCGCCGGCCACATTCATTTTGGCGATGTTATCCGCGCGCTGCGCCACATCGGATATGAGGGTTATCTGACTGTGCAGATCGATCAGAAGCCCGAGTTCAAACTGGTCGCGAAGAAGAGCATAAATTATCTTAGCTGCTTCCTCTGACCTTCTGTGTCGCCACTTTGGGTGTGGCGATTTACGGATCGTTACTTGGTGCAGCTACTTGCTTGTCGCTTTGGCCATCGCGACGACGCATGCGCCACAACCCTTCGGCGAACACGAAGGCGATGCACAGCAGTAGGATGTTGCCGATGTACTGGCTAAAGAAATAGCTCCACGGTCGGTCGGCGAAGATCAACAGTGCCCGGCGCAGGTTCTCGTCTGCCAAACCGGCAAGGATGACACCGAGCACGATGGGCGCAAGCGGGAACCGGAAGATGAGCAGCACATACCCTGCAATGCCACTGATCAACATGATCCATACGTCAACCATGCTGAGGCGCGCGGCATAGGCGCCGATGACGCAGACAGGAATGATGAGGGGTAGGAGCAGACCGCGCGGCAAGGAGAAGAGCTTGACGCACGGTTTGATCAGCATGATCGCCATCGCATACATCATCATATTGGCAATGATCAGCGCGGCATAGATAAAGTAGATCAGCCCCGGGTGATCGATCTCGATGGTGGGGCCAACAACCACGTTTTTCAGGGTCAAAGCGCCCATGAGCGCCGCGGCGGCGGCGTTGCCGGGGATGCCAAGTGCGAGCGTTGGCAGCATCGAGCCGCCGATGTTGGCGTTATTGGCAGTTTCGGCACAAACGATGGCGCGGTAGCTGCCCTTGCCCCATTTAGCTCTTTCTTCAGGCTCTGCCTGACGACGTCCGATGTCATAGGACAGGAACGAGGCGACATTGGCACCGGCTCCCGGTATTGCGCCGATGAACGTTCCGATGAATGACGACCGGATTCCGGCGCCGACGTGCTTGAGCAACTGGCTGAATTGCGGAATGACACGACCGACCTCTGCGGGAATCGCATAGTGATCCCGTTGCGGCAGGACCCGGATGATCTCTGTCATTCCGAACAGTCCGATCAGCACGGCGACATAGCTGATACCGTCGTGCAATTCCGGAATGTTGAAGGTGAAGCGCTCGACGCCATGGATGGCATCAAGGCCGACGAAGCCGATCAACAGGCCAATCCAACCAACCATCCAGCCCTTCAGCGGCATCTCACCGGACGTCATGGTGCCGCAAACCGAAATGCCGATGAGCGCCAGCATCGCCATCTCCCAGGAACGGAAGTTGAGCGCGAACGCGAGGATCAACGGGATGAACCCAATCAACAGGAGAATGCCGACCCAGCCACCAATAAACGAGGCGCCAATCGCCATGCCGAGTGCCTGGCCACCTTCGCCCTTCTTGGCCAAGGCATGGCCCTCAATCGCTGTTGGCACTGCATCGGGCGTACCGGGGATGTTGATGAGGACGGCCGAAATCGCACCGCCGAAAACGCTGCCCGTGTAGACCCCGAGCATGAAGCAGATCGCAACCTCTTGCGACATGCCGGCTGAAAGACCAATCAGCAGGCCCATCGCCATCGTGGTTGAGAGACCAGGAAGCGCGCCCCAGATGATTCCGAGTGAAACGCCGGTCCAGGTGATGAACAGCAGATAGGGTGTCAACGCCTGGAGGATTGAGTCGATGTTCATCTCGGCCCTAACCTGGCATCGGAATGTTCATGAAATTCTGAAATGCAGTCGACAGCATGAGTATCCAAACCACAGCAACAAGCAAACAGGCCCACAGACGCGGTGTCCAGAAGATGCGAAGAATTGTTGTCAGGACGACGATCGAGACAGGCTCAAATGCCGTCATCTGCAGGGTTGCGAAACCGAGTTCGATGTCTTTACTGAAGGAGAGAAGTTCGAGTGCCGCGATGTAGGCGATCAACACTGCAATGAGAAGCCCGACCCGAGGTAGATCTTCAGGTATGTCCTGGGCAATGCTCACCGGTGCTGTGCGTTGGCGCCGGATCGCGGATACGCCAAGCACGATTGCCATAACGAGAAGCATACCGGCAGCGACAAACGGCAGTAAACCTGGCGCCGTCGTAATGGCTGAAGGAGTCTTGAGTGTCGTGGACTCGACCATGACCCAGATCGACAACGCACTTAGAAAAAGTGCTGCGATGATATCGAGCGCCGGGCTGGCATACCCCGCTGACTCATCCTCGCTGATGTATTGTTTGTTGCTTTCTGTCATCGGCAATCCGACGTACCCCGTTTTACATTGCCATAGCAATGTTGTGCATCAAGCTGCGGGGCCGGAACAGAATCCGTCCCCGCAGCAAAGCGTTCTTGATCACGCACTCAGATGTCTTGTTTCTTGTAGCCTTTTGGCGGCCACCACTTGGCGAAGTCCTCCGGCGACGGCAGCCCGAGCTCCTTTGCCGTTTTAACCGGAGCACCGATCTGATCGCGATATTTATAGAAGGTCGCGGCAGTGATCGTTTCAAGTTCCGCTGCTCGGCGATCAGCCGCCTCTCCCGTACGTACGTCGTTCAGGAAGTACTTCTTCTTGACGATCGCTTGGAAGGACGGCGCCTTGACCGCCTCTAGGAATGCGCTCTTGATTTCTTTCAACACGTCCGCCGGAGTGTCGCGCCGAACGATGAAGTTGTAAGTACCGCCGACGGGGAGCACCGGCTTAAGCTTAGGAATAATGCTTCCGATCGAGAGCATCTTGCCATAACCGGGAACGTCGATATCGTCCGGTCCGGTTTGCTGCAGGTTACGCATCTTGCCAGCACGCAGCAGCTCGATGTGCTCATGCACGCCGCCACCTGCGATGTCGACTTCACCTTGCAATCCAGCCAGGGTTGCTGGTTTGCCGCCTTTGTAGGGCACATACTTCAGCTGAATGCCGGCGGCGTCACCGACGATCAATGCCAGTTCGTGCCAGATACTGCCCGTGCCGGACGTTGAAATTGAAACCTTGCCAGGATTCTTCTTGGCGGCGTCGACAACATCCTGGAACGTCTTGAACGGTGAATCGGGCCGCACCGACCAACTTGCCAGCGAAGACGCGGCCTGGAAAAAGGTCCAGTTTTCCCAAGGCACGAGATCGTTATGCCCCATGACGCGGACGAACTTGTTGTAGTTCGCGCCGCCGAGGATCGTGTATCCATCAGAGGGTTTCTCGGAGACAAATTTGGTTGCAATGCCGCCGACAGCGCCGGGCTTATTGATTACGTTGACGCGCCAGCCCTTTGCCTTGGCCATTTCCTTGGCAATCGCGCGCATGATCGTGTCTGTACCACCGCCGGCAGCGTACATGACGACGACCGTAATCGGTTTTTTGCCGTAGCCCGCTGCCAACGCTGAACCCGGCATTGTGATTTCGAAGGCGCCTGTCGCCGCGATGCCGGCTGCACCTGCTAGAAAGTGACGCCGGTCGAGACCTGAACTGTTCGAACTATCATTGTTGGACATCCTCGTCCTCCCATTACTCGTTTCGTCGGGGTCGGGCGGGTTTGCCCGCACTCGGCCGCATTCTGCGTCGGCCGCTTCAACTCGGCGCATAGTATTGAGCCGATAGCGTTAGCTTATCGGTATTTCACACGGCGTCAAATGCGCACGCTTTTCGATTTGGCGCTGACACTCAAAGAGCTTCCGAGCTTCAATCGCCGCGATTGTGATGAGGAAACGTGGTTGCATACCGCTTTAAGGAAGTGTTTTTGTCTGACGTGGTGCAGCCGAAATGTACACCCATAAGGAATTCCGATGACTGCAAGTCGAAAATATGATGGCCAGTCGAAACGACTTGACGGCAAACGCGCGTTGATAACCGGAGCGGCCGGCGGCATCGCGCAAGCGATCGCAACAGACTTCGCCGGGCAGGGCGCTGAGCTTGTGCTCACTGACCTTGACATTGCACCGGTGGAACCGTTTGCTGCATCTTTGCAGGGGGCGGGTCCGCAACCACTTCTAGTCGGCGCCGATCTGACGCGTCGAAGCGAAGTTGAAAACCTTGCTGAGCAGGGTAAGTCGATCGGTGGCATCGACATTCTCGTGACATGCGCCGGTGGCTACTCGTCTTACGCGAATTTCGACGAAATCGAAGAAGACGATTGGGACCGCGTGATCGATATCAACTTGAAATCCGTGTTTCTGTGCTGCCGCGCCGTATTGCCGATGATGAAAGACGCCGGCTGGGGACGGATCATCAATCTGGGATCGCTTGCTGGTCGCAGCACCAGTGCAGGCACCTCGCCAGCTCATTATGCAACAGCAAAAGCCGGTGTTTCGATGATGACGCAGTACATCGCAAAGGACGTCGCCCCATTCGGCATTACAGCAAATACGGTCGCGCCGGGGACAACCAAAACAAATCGCGTCAGAAACATGCTGACACCCGAAAAGGAAAGCATGTTTGTCGGGCGAACACCGATTGGCCGGCTTGCCGAACCAGAAGATATCGCTGGCGTTGTTACATTTCTGGCGAGCGATGAGAGCCGCTACATCACCGGGACCACCATCGACGTTAATGGCGGGCGACTGATGCTGACTTAGGTCGTGGGTCTTGCGTAAACTACCGGACGACAAAATCAGGCGTGATATCGGCCAACCTTGTCGCTCCGCACAATGACATGGCGCGGACCAATTCAGTTTGCAGATGCGTGAGGACGGTCTCGACGCCAAGGGCTCCATCAAGGGCCAGCCCCCACAAGATTGGTCGGCCGACAAGCACTGCATCTGCTCCAAGCGCCAGTGCTTTGACAATGTCCGTGCCGCGACGAATACCACCATCGACATAGATCTCACCTTGACCATTGATGGCGTTGGCAATCGCGGGCAGCGCAGCCGCTGATGTGACCGTCGTGTCGAGATGGCGACCGCCGTGGTTGGAGACGATGACCGCCTTGGCACCAGCTTCGACACATGCTTTCGCATCGTCGGCGCGCAGCACACCTTTCACGATGACAGGCAATGCCGTGACCCCGACCAGCCACTTCAGGTCCCGCCACGTGGCGAGATAGGTCACCTTGCGGGCCATTGAGGGATCATAACTCGTCGCCGCCACCGGTTGGCCCGGCATATTGACGTGTCTGATGCCATCAGTTGGCGGGATTGGGTTGCGCGCTGCGCGCGGGCTCGAGCCCGATACAGATTGATCGACGGTCAGGACGAGGGCTGTGTAACCTGCCTTCTCAACACGCTCAATCAATGCTTCGATCCCGGAGCGGTCCTGTGACAGATAGAGCTGAAACCATTGTGATGATTCCTGACGTTGTTCTGCCACGGTTTCAATCGAGACGGTCGCGTTGGTTGCAAGGACGTAGGGTGCGCCCGCCTTGGCGGCGCCTAATGCGCTGGCGCGCTCGCCTTCGTCGTGAAACAGCCGGTGGCGCCCCATCGGTGCAACCAATATCGGCATCGCTTGTTTCGCGCCCAGCAGAACTGTGGAGGTATCGACCTCGCTTATATCGCGCAGGACACGGGGGCGCAGACGAAGGGCCCGCCAATCTTGCTGGTTTTCGCGACAGGTGATCTCATCGTCGGCGCCGCACGCACAAAACGCCGCCGCGCCAGCCGACATTGACTCGTATGCCTGTGCCTCCAGGGCATCGAAATCAGAGGAGTCCATTGCGCGTCTTCTTTCTTCGTCCAATTGTAAACTGCAGCCGGCGGCTGGCACGATCGAATTTGCATTCATCAATTAAGCCGCACTATATGACAATTGTCGTCACCTCGGTCATCAGGAGAGATCGCAAATTGACACTGACCATTCGTTTTGGAGGCTATCAGGGCCCACAATCTGTTCATACCCGCGCGGCGCAAGAATTCAGGTCGGCTATTGCAACTGCCGCCGGCACGGACGTTGTCGTTGAGCTTCAGGAAAATGTCACGGCCGGTGGACGGGCTGCGGCAGATTTGTTGACCATGGTTGCGCAGGACGAACTGGATATCTGCTATTTCTCATCCAGTTATCTGACCAAACAAGTATCCGCCCTCGGTGCGGTTGATCTACCCTTCCATTTTACCAATCGCAACGACGCATACGCGATGCTCGATGGTCCCGTTGGAAACCTGATGGCCGAGGATGTCGCCCGGTCAACAAACTATGAAGTCCTGGGTTATTGGGATAACGGCTTTCGTCATATCAGCAACAGCATCCGTCCTATCCTGAGTGCTGATGATTGCACCGGCATGCGTTTACGCACACTCGACAACGCGTTTCACCAAAAAGTCTTTCGAGCATTGGGTTTCACCCCGACGACGATCGACGTTCGTGACCTCGTTCCGGCAATCAAGGCCAATCAGGTCGACGCGCAGGAGAATCCTCTTACCAACATCGTCAACTTCGGCATTCATGAATTTCAGCCATACGTCACGCTGACGAGCCACTTCTTCGGTTCGGCTGTATTGTTGTGCAACCGGAAACGGCTGCAATCATGGCCCGCTGAAATTGCCGCTGTCGTCAGAGACGCGGCAAAGCATGCGACGGCATGCCAAAGGCAATTCGCAGAAGAGGATGATGACACATGTCTTCGCCGACTGCATGACGCTGGCATTGCTCCTCACACACTCAATGCCGGCGAAATGGCGAGTTTTCAGGATCGTTTGACGACCTTGAAAGATGAACAGTTGGCTGCCCTACCGGTGGAAATTTCAGACCTTATCGGAGGCTAACGAAACAAGCGGGCCTGATGATCTCAGATTAACGGCACGCCGCAGCGCCCAATCCAGTTATGGCCCTCGAACGTGTCGCCTCGTGGTGCGTCTTCGCAGCCGGCCCAACCGTCATAGCCGCTCGCTTCAACCTTATCCAGAAGATAGCTTTGGAGTCCCCCGCAGGGGATCCGCACACCCCTCGTCTTTGGTCGACCGGATGTATTGGCATCCGGGGATGAAGAATTACAAACGTGGCAGCCACGCAGTCTTGGACTGCAGATATCATCTCGTCTGGACGACGAAGTACCGGTACGACGTCGGTCACCTCAGTCTTCGAGACAAGCTAAGGATGGATCGATTGGCTGACGCTCGACAACGAGGCCGCCTTGATGTTAGATCGTTGCACCAGGTCGAGGTACGCACCTTCAATCCTGACTAGTTTTGTGCCCTTGCCGATAATCGGCGAATGTATGTCTCCGACCTTGTACAAATGGCAATCGCCGCGCTTCATATCGTATGATCGCGCAGGCTCAACGAGCGTCGGGTTCTCCCCGTCGCCTTTTTCCACGACGTTCCAGTCCGTCATTTCCGTCTCGCCTTGCGCCAGGCCGTAGATTGCCCAGGCCGTTCCGTGATCGTGCGGCCAGGTTTTGTCCATACCGTTTTCGTAGACATGACCACAGGTGTTGCTTGATGATGCACATGCCACCACCGGGCGATATCTATGGGTTTGCAGATCATCGCCATCACAGACGACCGCGACTGGACGCGAAGCGGACACTAAGGTCTAAGTCGAATAGCGATGGCTACTCGACTCCCAATGACGACAGCGTGCCTGCCACCTGGGATCGAAACTCAGTATTGGCGAACGGAAAAGCTCGAAAGAAGTCAGCCTGCCCAAAAGTAGGTTGGCTGATGAGGACTTTTCCAATGTACTCGGCTGCCTGTTTCCCTTGCCCGTTCTGCTGATGGGCAATTGCTGCTATCGCAAACATATGGAAGTGCGCATTGGGGACACGTACCGCGCGCGCTGCCCAATCAGCCGCCACATCCCAATCGCCTCGTATCATGTTCGCCCACGACCGGGTTCCCATCATGGCATAGCTGAGCGGATCAATCGGGCTCAGTGCCAAAGCTTTTGCTGCCTGCCTCTCGCTCTGTTCTCCATCATCGTGAAGCAATCCGAGTAGCGCTCGGTTGTAGAGTGCAAACGCGAAATTCGGACTGAGTTCGATGCTGCGATCGAGCCATGGCAATGCCCCATCCAAATTGTTGGCAATCCATTGCGATCGGCCAACGGTCAGGTTCACCAACGGATCGAACGGGTCAAGTTCGTGCCCCTTTTCAGCGTGAAGCTGCGCCAATCGGACATCAGCTTTCCTCTGATCAGTGAAGTTTAAGAAGGCGTTCTGGAAGTGCGTGAACGAGAGTCCAGCATGGGCACGCGCAAACTGGGGATCTTGAGAGATGGCACGTCTAAAGAATTCCGAAGCTGTGCTGTTGTCACTCTTGCTGAAACGGAACATGTGCCAGAGACCTTGATGAAAGGCCGACCACGCATCGAGACTTTCCGTTGAGAGACGCCTTGCCTTCATCGCCTCGATTGATTGTATGCGCGCTTCAATAACGCCGACGATACTGGCGGCAATTGTGGACTTGAGGCTGAGCAAATCCTCTAGTGATTGCTCGAAGCGTTCTGCCCAAATGACACGCCCATCCGAGCCTTGTACGAGTTCAACGTCAACGATGCTCGTCCGACCATGGATGGAAAGTGTGCCTGCAAGCACGTAGCGGACATTCAAACGCTGGCTGACCGATCTGAGGTCAGCGTTCGATTCGCGGAATGCAAAGGACGAACCGCGGGCGATAACAAACAACCAATGAAGTCTGGATAGTTCCAGGATAATCTCCTGGGCAACCGCATCACCAAGATGACTGTGTTGGTCAACCTGCGTCAGGAACAGAAGGGGAAGCACCGCAATGGATGGCTGATTGCCGATGACATCATATGGTTCTGCGGTTTGCGTTGAAAGTGGCGAAGAATCAGAACGCGAGACGATCCGGCCCACAGGGATCTCAGCCGTCGAGTGATCAGAAGTCACATCTGCTGCAAAGAGAAAGCCGCGCCCTCGCACGGTTTTGATGAAACGCTGTGTCTCGCCACTGTCATCCAAAGCCTTGCGGGCGAATTTGATACCACCTGAAACCGCCGCATCAGATACAAATCGGCCATCCCACACAGCCTCAATAATCTCGTCACGACTAACAACACGCCCGGGGTTTTCACAGAGAAAAGTCAACAAGCTGAACACAAGCGGTTCGACGTGAACGACGTCATCGCCCCTGCGCAGTTCGGCGCGGCGTATGTCCAATGTGAACGTATCAAACGTATAGATCTTTTCAGGCACGGCTGCCGTCCGTTGCTGCATTTCCTCCAGCTTAAGACAATCCTCAAGCAATCCTCAAGCAATCCTCCCAAAATCGTCAAGCACTGCGAAGCCGGGCGCGCCATACCTGATTTCAACCCGAGGCGTTGGGCCTCAGGACGGAACCCGGAGACAAGCTCATGCTGAAATGTAGACTAAAATCTGCTGCGATCTCGTCCATCATAGCTCTGACTGCAGCGACAATTGCCGTGCAGGCAGGAAATCAGTCACCAACGAGCCAAGTACACCCCGTCGAAACGCATCCGTCACGCGGTGAAATCCGGACCGTCACCGGGGCGTCTGCACGCCTCGTGAAGACGGATAGCGGGCTTTTTGCGACCCTTGATACCAACGGTCTCCAACCGGGCAACGTCTATACGTTGTGGCTGGTGGTGATCAACGACCCCAGCAAATGCTCGCAAAGCCCTTGCTCGCCGAAAGATGTGCTGAAACGTAGCAAAGTCGTGAACTCGGATGTCGGATACGCCGGCGGCATTATCGCGGCCAAGGACGGTTCCGGCCGGTTCGCCACCCATCAAACGAAGGGCGAATTATCGAGTGCTTGGTTCGGCAACGGCCTTAAGGCCCCGGACAAGGCTGAAGTGCATCTCGTCGTGAACGATCACGGACCGCTCATCGCAAATCGCGTGGCCGATATGCTGTCGACCTATCGCGGCGGATGCACCGAAGTGAGCATTCCAAAGCCGATGCCGAGCACGGCACGCGCGGATGGCGCGCCGGGACCTAACACCTGCCGACTGTGGCAGCACGCGATCTTCAAGAATTAGCCGATCAAAATGTCAAACGTCTGTTGGGCGGCATGCGATGCAGGCGACGATCGCCATCCAATGCGCTCTCAATCAACTTCGAAATGGAAAAGCCATGAACCACGTAGCACATGCATCGACCGCTCTTGCGGCGATCAAACAGAAACAACAGTCTACATGGAGCTCCGGTGACTACTCGGTACTCGGGACGATGCTTCAGATTGTCGGCGAGCAGTTGTGCGAAGCGGCCAATTTGAGTGCAGGATCACAAGTTCTGGATGTTGCCGCTGGCAACGGCAATGCCACACTGGCCGCTGCACGACGGAACTGTGACGTTACATCAACCGACTATGTCAGCTCCCTGCTCGATGCGGGCCGTCGACGAGCGGATGCGGAAGGTCACAAGATCCGCTTTCAAGAGGCCGATGCGGAAGCCTTGCCATTCGCAGACGCAAGTTTCGATACGGTTCTGTCCACATTCGGCGTGATGTTCACACCGGACCAAGAGCAAGCTGCTCGTGAGCTTGGTCGCGTTTGCCGTCCAGGCGGTACCATTGCCCTGTCGAATTGGATCGCTGACGGCTTCATCGGTCATGCCTTTAGAATCATTGGCAAGCATGTTCCCCCGCCACCAGGGCTACATCCGCCCAGCCGATGGGGCAATGAACAGCATTTGCGAGATTTCTTTGCCGGAACCGCAGATGCGATCTCGCTGACGCAGCGTCAGTTTATCTTCCGCTTCAGATCACCTGACCACTTCATCGATGTCTTTCGAACGTTCTATGGACCCGTCCACAAAGCGTTCGCAGCCCTGGGCGATGAGTCTGATGCTCTGGAAACGGATTTGCGAGCGCTTCTCGATGATTACAACGTCGCTACTGACGGCACATTGATCGTGCCGTCAGCCTACGTAGATGTCGTCATTCGAAAAGCATGAAGGCAATCGGACAACCGGCCCCGATCAGTCCGGTTGTTCGCCATTGGCTCAGTCCAGTGACGTCCTGCCTCTCAATGTTGTTTCCAATCATCCTTTGATCATCGAGATCTGTAGGTACTCCGATGGTGCACGCATCGTATCGTCATCTGCGACATTGAACTCGTTTGCTATTTCCAAGATGTCACTGGCTAGCGCTGCTTCACCGGTTGGCCCGACAAATTCGAATGCTTTGCGGCAGATACCGTAGTGCGTGCGAAAAAAATCGAGATAGTGTTCGGGCGATCGATAGCGGAAATTGTAAGTCTTCATATCAATCGATATGGCAGAACACGCGGATCCGAAGTGCTCTTTTATCCAGTCTTGTCGTCCCCAGTTCTGGGGTGAGTGAAATCCCGGGGATGCTGACATGTGCCGCCCAATTGCCGCGCACACGCGGCCCACAAACCCTGATGGCGTCCAACAGGACAGCGCAATTTTGCCACCCGGTTTACAAACGCGCACAAGTTCCGATGCGGCCGACTTCTGATCAGGCGCAAACATTACGCCAAAGGTGGAAACAACGCCGTCGAATGCGTCATCCGAAAACGGCAGGTTCTGCGCATCCGCAAGCTGGAAGTCGATGTCGAGCCCTTCAGCTTCAGCACGCCGCTGCCCCTTGTCCAACATTGCTGGAACGTAGTCGGTCGAGGTGACCGAACAAAACCGACGAGCAAAAGCCAGAGAGGCATTTCCGTTGCCGGCAGCAACGTCAAGGATTTTTGCACCCGGCCTGAAGTCGGCGTCCTCGGCGAGGTCTTCGCCCGTGATCTGTAGCGTGACGCCGATCCGGCCATAGTCAGCCGAGGACCAGGACGCGTTCAACTTCTCATTCCATCTTGCATACTTTGATTGCGGTTCAGTTTCGGTTGCAGTGATCATCGTCTTTCCTTCGGTTTGAGCGACAAAGGAATTCTGACCGCGCGATGTTTCATTTCTGCATCGGCATCGCGATCCGGTTGTTTCAATTGTAACAACCAGTGCAGTTGCGCTCCTGAGCGAGTGTTCGCGAGCCAACTTTCGCAAGAGGGCGCCCTCGCGGGCCACTCTTCGCCACTGAAACATTTGAAACGCGAAAGCGAGTTCCGTGACACCAAGCTGAAACGTTGGTCGCACAGTTTGACTGGGCAAACGAATTGCAACTCAACTCAAAGGAACTTGCAAATGACGATGACCAACGAAACTCAGAAGACTCCAGTCAATAACGGTGTGAACGTAGAAGCCCTGCTGGGTGCCCGGGAAGCGCTTGACGCAACACCGGAGGCCGCCCAGTTCAAATGGCGCGCGCAAAGCACCTGGATTGACGGCACACACAGCCGAACATCGATTGACGGTTTCTTCGGACTTGGCGAAGAACAGAGCCGCGGCAAGCAGTTCACGATCGATGCAGATCACCCTGAAGTCTTCGCGGCGAAGGACATGGGCGCGACACCAGTTGAACTGGTCCTGGCCGGGCTTGCTAGTTGTCTGACCGCTGGCGTCGCCTCGGTTGCTCAGAACCGCGGCATTCAACTGAACTCTGTGACGGCAACCCTCGAAGGTGACATGGATCTGCAAGGGATCCTTGGCATCGACTCAGATGTTCGCAATGGCTTTCAGTCAATCCGCGTCACCTTCGAGATCGATGCAGATGCGAGTGACGACGACATCAAGGCGCTCGTTGCTCAATCGCAAAAACGCTCAGCGGTGTTCGACATCATCACCAATCCGACCAACGTCATCGTGGACGTGAATTGATCGCAAACGAGTCCAGCCTAACGGAGCAGAACGATGAAATACGCGACAACAATCATCATTGGTGCCGGACAGGCTGGGCTCGCAATGAGCAAACATCTGGCCGACCGGTCAGTCGACCATGTCTTGTTAGAGCGCGGTCATGTCGCCAATTCCTGGGCGACCGAGCGTTGGGATTCACTTCGCCTCCTGACGCCGAATTGGCAGAGCCGTTTGCCGGGCTTCCGCTATGCTGGCGATGATCCGGATGGTTTCATGGATATGCCAGAGGTCACGAAATACCTGACCACCTATGCTGCGCATATTTCCGCCCCTGTCCAAACAGATACAACCGTCACTTCCGTGCGCAGCGCCGAAGGTGGATATATCGTCTCCACCAACCGGGAGACTTGGGCTTGCGCGAAAATCGTGTTGGCAAACGGTGCGTGCAACGTGGCTCAAAGACCGAAAATTGCCGACGATTTTCCATCGACAATCACCCAATTGACGCCATTGGACTACAAGTCCACGAACCAATTACCGGATGGCGGCGTCCTGGTTGTCGGCGCATCGGCGACGGGTGTTCAGCTTGCGCGAGAAATACAGGCCAGCGGCCGAAACGTGACGCTGGCAGTCGGCGAACATATCCGGGTGCCGCGCAGATTTCGTGGCCGAGACATCAAATGGTGGATGGAGGTAACGGGATTGTTGGATATCGGCCTCAAAGATGTCGACGACATCGCACGTGCCAGAAAACTGCCGTCCCTGCAACTCGCTGGCTCGCCTGACAATGCGATGTTGGATCTGAACGCTCTTGCGGCACGAGACGTCGAGGTCGTTGGCAGACTAGCGGGCTTACACAATGGCCGTGTTCAATTCTCGGGTTCATTGGCCAATACGTGTAGTTTGGCCGATCTGAAGATGAACAGGTTGCTGGTTGGCATTGATCAATGGGTTGAGGAAAAGGGATCGTCGAACCATTATGCACCGTCGCATCGGTTTGCTCCAACAAACATCAGCACCACGCCCCGGCTCGATATGAACCTTACCGACGGCAGTGTGAAGACTGTTATTTGGGCGACAGGTTTCCGACCTGATTATTCCTGGCTTCACGTGCCAGTACTGGATCGCAAAGGACGGATACGACATGATGGCGGAGTAGTCGCAGCACCAGGGATGTATGTCCTGGGCCTACCATTTCTGCGGAAGCGAAAGTCGACTTTGATCGATGGTGTCGGTGCGGATGCCGAGCATCTTGCCAATCACCTCAGTGCAAGCTTGGAGCAGAAAGCTGCTTAATGTGCTGCACCTAAAGGCACCCAACGGCGCCGCCGACCCTACGGTATGATGATAGAATGCAATCTTCGACCTCGTCGCGTACAAAAGCGTGACGAGGTCGACAGGCAAATCCTCTCAGTACCACCGGTTTACGCAAGTCTTTCAGGCGACTTTCAATGGCACAGCGTCTACTTGTGACTTCATCGGTCGCACTGATCGCTAGCATGATGCTGCTCATCCCCTGGCTTACAGAGACATTGGGCACGCCCTTTGGATTCAGTATTGTTTTCTGCATATATTGGTTCGGCTTCTGCTTGCCGTTGGGTCTGGCGTTTCAGGGGAGCGATTGCGCGCGCGCCAATGCCAGACACTGATACGCCGGTCGGAAAACCAGGCGCTCTACTGCCTTGATACGCATCAACATGCGATACAGGACCTGCACCGACCGCAATTGCCCATCTGAACCGCTTTGCAACGCCGGCGCCGTCCTATCCCAACAGGAGCGGGCTTTCTGATCCGTTCAGGAATTTCAGCACTTGGTCGGTCACCCACTTGGGCTTGACCATAGCCACATAGTGATCCGCGTTCGCAGCGATTGAAGTCGTTACTGTTGGAGCAACGGCTGCCAATCGATCAACAGCCTTGGTTGCGGAATAGTTCAATTCATTCTCCCCAACCAGGAACAAGGTTGGGGCACTCAATGCCTGCCAGTCTCGATCAGTCAAGACTGTGGGAGGCACGAACTTCCTTCGCTTGAAGCATTTCCTTGCCAGCATCAATTCTTCGATCATTTCGTCGATGCGGGACCGTGTCTGGACATTACGCACCGCATCTGGGCCCCACCAGTAGAGGTATTTCTTGGTGACGAAGCGAAGAGGAATGAAATAGTAGGCGAAGGCCCGGATCAAAAGCCCGATAGGTGGCGGCAAGACGGTCGCAGACGGAGCGATCAATACCAACTTCTCAAGCCGGTGCGGATGCGAAAGTGCGTAGAGGGCCGCCTGCCAGCCACCGTAAGAGTAGCCAACGAGGCTGAGACGCTCCAGCTCAAGCGTCGCAAACAGCTCGTCCAACCATTGCACGAGATCACTCGGGCCTTGCGGTGCCTTGGTGTAGACGCTGCGCCCATTGTCATAAATGTGGTCGAGCACATAGGTCCTATGCTCTGCTGACAAGGCCTCGATTAACGGCATCCAAGACAGTGAATTCTCCGAATCCCCAGGCATTAGCACGAGCTTCGGACCATCAACGGGGCCCTGGATCCAGACAAACGTGTCACCAAATGAGGTGTTGACCATCCGTGTCTCTGACGCGACAGGCCAGCGCCGGGCTTTCTCCTCGTAAAATGCGAGATAAGTCTGTTTCGCAGCCTCCGATCGAAATGGATGAAAGGTTTCCATGAATTCCGCCATGTCAGAAAGAAGTTGTTGAGGGTTCATTCAACTCATACGCGTTATCCAAGGTCGTCTGAGTTCCGTCCGGAACTCCAAGGTAGGCGTCGGTCACGCATACTTGAGAACGGACGCCACCGGTCGACGAAGTGATGGTGGCAAAGTTTTACCGCGTCCAAAGCGAAGGACGAGAGCCGGTCGTAATCCGTCACCAAGCCACGTCTGGAACTCGCGTCGTACTGTGCCAACCTCGACGGGTTGGTTTATGAAACTCGTGCGAATGTCCCGTGCGGTCGCCTCAAGCTGGAAGCGCTGGCTTGCGCGACCGACGTTGAACCAGCCAGCCGGTCCGTCAGCTTCAGCGTAGAGTACGACTGCGCCGGCCGAACCATCGAGTTGAGCGACGTATTTCGGGTTCTCGGCACCGGCGGTAAAAATGAACGGGAAGGCATGCTGACCGATCCACCGCGGAAAATTCGGGTTGCCTGATGAGCCGGCATAAAGTCCGTCCCGCGTTTCGGAGACATGTGTCTCGTTGAAGCGGATCCAGTCGCCGAGCTCTCGAACAAATGCTGTATCGTTGCATTGTGCGGTGTTGCCCTCGACGACGAACTCTCCAAGACGATCCAGATCCTTGCGCGCCGTTAAAATGCGCGAGCGCACTCCAGGTTTCTGGCTCGCTCTTTCCAGCGCCGATAGATCATCGTTCGATAGGGGCGCCGGATCGAACGGCGCACGGGTCGTTTGCCGTTTTACGATTGCTTCGTACGCCGCTGCGCGATTGGGAGGTCCGGTCGTCATCGCGATAATCACATGTCGCGATGACGGTTCGAACTCAACCGCGGCATCCATCCCTGCGGCGTTGGCCGCTAACACAAGATTCTCCGTCGCGCAGCCGAGCGATGCCGTCACATGCCTATCGTCCGGATCCACAACCGGGCAGCGGCGGTCTGCGTCAGCGCGGATGCGGATTGTTTTGGCGCTCGCCTCAAACAGCCAAGGCTGCGTATTGTGGCTGTTCGCGGCCAGTGTTGCGTGCCTGACGAGTTGCACCGTGAGGGCACGGCTGTCTTGCGGCCAGATCTCCACGCGCTTGCGCATATCATCCAAGATTTCCCGATAGCGAGAATCGACATCCGGCCACGTGTAATAGACAGTGCCAGCAGCGGCCACGGTAACACCTGTCCCAATGAGCAGGGTCCGTCGAGTAATCATGATCAGGTCCTCGCAAGTGGAGCGTCTCATTGCGAAGTATGCCGAGAAAACGCGATAGCTCTTTGATTGCGATCAAAGTCACAGGAGTTGCTCGACGTTAGCCATGGAACCGCTAAACATCGTTTTGGTTGGGCTCACGAGTGAAGCTGGTGGGTGGACATGGCTCGATCTGTCCGCATTTTAAGAGAGTTCAAGGATGAGTTTTCTCGTCGTCTCCCCCTCAATCTGCTTTTTTAAAGCAGTCGGTTTTCGAGCAGGACATCGGCAAGCGCCTCCTTGAGGTCGCTCATCTCGCGACGCAGATCCTTGACCTCGCCGGCTGTCGCCTGACGCTCGGTATCGCCCGACGGCCGCTTCTTGCCGGCTTCGAGGAATTCCTTCGACCACTTGTAGTAGAGGCTCTGCACGATCCCTTCGCGCCGGCACAGCTCGGCGATGGAATATTCGCCGCGCAGACCTTCGAGGACAATCCGTATCTTCTCTTCTGAGCTGTATTGCTTGCGTGTTGCCCGGCGGATCTCGCGAACATGTTCTTCTGCCGACGATTGCGGCCCGGATTTTGATCTCATCTTCGCTCCACAATGGCTGCGATGACCTCAAAATCCTCCTCTCAGATTCGCATCAACTTGTCTCATGGTTGCTGACGGCGGACTATCGTCGAACCGCGGCGAGGCTCTTCGCAGCGATGATACCGTTTCCTTCTTCGGAACCATGCCGAAACCGTTCCCTCCTGGGTGGAAAGTCCAGTCGCCTTCACAGCACCGATGCTCCAGTTGTGTGCGCGATCTTATGGCGTCAGCACGACACGTCCGAGTACCTTTCCATCGCGCAGATCATTCAGCGCTGCATCGGCTGCGCTCAAGGCACGTGTCTCAACGGGTATTGCAGCGACTTTGCCGGCCTTGACGAGAGCCAGCATCTCCTTGGTTTCTTCAAGTGAACCGACATAACTCCCGATTACGGTCACGGCCCGCATCGGGATCAGCGGTACGGCCATTGACACCGAACCTCCCATGAGCCCGACCACGACGACTGCGCCTCCCTTGCCTGCAACACCGTAAGCGAAGTTGAACGATGCCTCTGCGCCAACAAAGTCGATCACTGCGCCGGCGCCGCCGGTTGCCTTAAGGAAGCCTTTGCGCGCGTCGCGATTGGCAGGATCAAGCGCTTCGACGGCGCCGTGTGCCAGCGCTGCCTCGCGCTTTTCAGGATCGATGTCGGCGACGTAGACTGGGCCAGCATGTTGTGCCTGGGCGAACTGGAGGCCCATCATTCCGACACCGCCAAGACCGACAATCATGAGCGGCCCGGCATTGAGGTACGGCAGCGCCTTCTTGAGCGCGCTAAAAGCCGTCAAGCCAGAGCACATGTAGCTGCCAGCAAGCTCAGGCGCGATGCCATCAACATTGAGCAGATAACGCGGATGGGGCACAAGTACGTGTGTGGCATAGCCGCCATCAACGGTGATCCCAAGGGCAGCAGGGCGGTTGCACAGATGTTCGTCACCGCGCTTACAAAGTCCACAGGATCCGCAACCAATCCACGGAAACGCGCCGTAGCGCTGTCCTTCATGCACGGCATGCGCCTCGGGGCCGCGCGCTTCGACCGTGCCAGCGATTTCGTGGCCAAGTGTGAACGGTAAGGGCCGCCCTGAGGTCACGTCGAGCTTCTTGTCACCTCCGAGATCGAAGAATCCGTCATGCAGATGAATGTCGGAATGGCATACCCCGCAGTGAGTAACGCGCAGCAGCACTTCACTGCCGACCGGTACGGGCAGGTCTGCGCTCGTTTCGGCGAGCGGCTCACCGTATGCGACAATTGATTGGCGTGTGAACATCTGAGCCTCCAAGAGCTAGTCCGCCCTGCTGCGTAACGCTGAGCGCTATGATTTTGGAGACATACGCCGACCACCAAGCTGCTGCAACTGTGCCGTTGGGTCGTCGAGGCAGTCGATCCGTCGAAAATTGCACGCTAGATAGAAGGGTAGCTGTCGCAGAATGGTCGGCACCAGCTTAGTCTACGTGTCGCCAAAAACAGGATCGATCAGTCACGTTGAATGTCCGCAATTTGATCTTCACTGCCATGGAACTCGGTCCTCGCGCGTGTAGCACAATGAAACCCGCGATTTGACGGTCTGGAAGCCCAAACGAGGCGCTGTCCGCCAAACGGAGATATGCGCTCAGCCAGATCCCAGCAGCATAGCAAAACCTTCGATGCTCGAAGCTGATTGGACGACGCTGTCGCTGTACTCAATGTACGCGAACCAGAAGCTTGCCCGTGTTGCGTCCCTCGTAGAGCATCCTGATCGCACCGGGGGCTGCTTCGGCACCTTCTAGGATGTGCTCGTTATGCGCCAGCCGACCATCGCGGACCCAAGTCGCCAATTCTCTGATGGCTTCAGAGAACCTCGGTTTGTAGTCCAGCACCAGGAAGCCTTGCATCCGAGCGCGAGCCACCATCAGCTGACGATGAACACGTGGACCAACGGGAATTGGGTCCCAATCGGTTATGGCGGCGGTTCCACAAACTGTAATTCTTGCACCCAGCGCCAAATGCGTCATCACCGCATCCGAGATCGGGCCGCAGGTGTTGTCGAAATAACAGTCGACACCATTGGGACAAGCCGCTTTCAGTGCTTCTGACACGTCTTCTTTGCGATAATTTATTGCCTCATCATATCCGAAAACCTCACGACACTGCGCAACCTTGTCTGCGCTACCGGTTATGCCGACGGTGCGACAGCCTTTGATCTTGGCGATCTGCCCGACTGCTGAACCGACAGCTCCGGCCGCCGTTGACACGACGACTGTCTCGCCGGTTTTGGGCACGCAGCCGTCCATCAGTCCGAAGTATGCCGTTACGCCGTTAAGCCCGAGGACGCCCAATGCCAACGAAGGTGGCAGGTCGATTTCCTCGACCTTGCGGTCAACATTGTCGCCGTTGCTGATCGCGTAGCTCTGCCAGCCAAACATGCCAGTTACGACGTCGCCCTCTTTGTAATCGGTGCTCCGACTTGCGGCGACCGCTCCGACTGCGAATGATCGCATTGCTTCGCCGATGGCAACGGGTGGCAGATAGTTGGGCGCGTCATTGACCCAGCCGCGCATCGCCGGATCAATCGACCAGTATTGAATTTTGATCAGGAACTCACCATCAGCGAGATCGCGGACCGTAGTATCCTCGACCGAAAAGTGATTGGCATCAGGAACACCTTTTGGGCGATCACTCAAAACGACACGGCGATTGATTAGCGCAGAATTCACTTTCGTTCTCCTTATTCAAGACCGCTTGATTGCTGCAGATCGACCCGATAGCAGCCATGTACGATCTCATCGATCAGGGAGCGTGCTTTAGGTACCCACCCGAGTTCAGACCTGGCTCGTACAGCGCGGACCCTGCTGTTCGATCCCATGGTATTCTTGGCACCGTTCTCGCCCCATTCCTTCGCGGCCTCTTCAAGTGTCATGGGCTGCGGTGGACCAGCAAATGCCAGCATACAGTTGATCGCTTCGCAAAGCTCTCGCATCGCGTTCTCGCTGTTCTCCACGAAGTAGAACGCCCCCGGCGGCGCCCGGTCCAATGCTCGGCCGTAAAGATCCACGAGATCGTCGATAGGGACATTCGACCAGATGTTCTCGCCGGGTCCAAAATGCTTGGCGATGCCATGCTTGCGTGCCACTTCAATAAGCCAGGGCACCTGCATGCTGTGCTCGGTAGCACCATGGCCCTGACCGTAGATCAAGCTTGGGCAGATGTGTAGCGCTAGCCACGACTCAATAAGTGTGTATCCTTGTTTGTTGAACAGTGGAGAATGCAATGCCAGATGATACTTCCGATTTTTCTGAAGAGTTCCGCACCGTTGAAGCGCGGATGCGAGCTGCCACTGAAGCACGTCTAGAGGCAAGGCGTGAAGTGGAAAAGGCCGTCCAACTTGTTCATGGTCGACTGGTGCGAACCGCAGCATTTGAGATGTGTGATTTTTCGCTGAAGGGAAAATCAATCAATGTGGTTCGAGGCCAGCATGTCATTGCTGTGATCAACAATGTTGGAGCGCAGCAGTTCGAGATCAGCAGGCCGGGTGCAGGAAAAATAGCAGGGCCTATCAGCATAAGCGGCGTTGGTGAAGCGATCGCTGGGCTTGTCCTAGAAGGCGTTCGCCCTGAACTTGCATAATCAAGGTGGCAACGGGGGGCTGCACGGCTACATGAATAGGGTTCTTCGATCGTCAACTGGCAATCAATACATCTGGCTCTTCAAGCGGACGATAGCTCGCGGCCCGGCGACTATTGCGCTTCATCACCCTGGCAACGAACGGGGACGTCATAGCTCGAAGCAAGGCGCTATAATCAAGCTTGAATCTAATCTCTGATCCAACATCCACCACGGACCTGCCAGCATCAATGATGAGATGGTCACTGCTTGCGGCCGCGATCCCAATTCCGGGCGGCGCGAAGAGCCCGCCTGGGTCCACGTCCTGATGACCAACGGCAAGGATCACTTGAGAGATGTCTCCTCGGCTCGCTGCTGGTCGCTCGTTGACAAATGGGCTTTGTGCAAGATCGCCCCACGGCATCGACGGTTTTGTTTTCGACTCGATTGCTTCAGCCACAAGTACAATCGCATCCGTGTAGAGTCCTGAAAGTGCCTTGCCACTCAATGGGTCACTGCCAAGCAATATCGCTTCTCCCAAGCGCAGATTATTGATGCGGCCGACGTTTTCGGTATTGAGTGCCCAGCTGAGGTTGCTCGAATTGCCTCCGGACACCACATCTAGCGAAATAGAAAATTTCGATTCTATATGCGTCGCAAAGGCCGAGAGTTCCGTCATGTTCCGAGAGTCGGGCACAACCCCATTTCGACAGCCGAGATTCGCGCCGATCCCTTTGAGCACGATATGGGGTAGTCGCAGAACTTTTGCGACGGACCTCTCGAGATCGCAGGGCATGATGCCCTCGCGTAGATCACCAAGTTCAACCATCAATACGACACCGTGACGGCGATCAGCGCGCTTTGCGGCTGCCGAGAGCGCGTCGACGATGTCGAGCTCAGAATTGTAGCTGACGTCCGAAGCGACAACGACACGATCTACCTGGCTGATCATTGGAGATCGAATGAGAACCAGTTCGGCAGCGACATTTGCTCGACGCAGGGCTTCGATATTTTCAATGCGTGAATCGCCAAGTGTACTGATGCCGGCGCCCATCATTGCACGGGCGATACTTGGGCTTCCAAGAGATGCCTTCGTGACCCCCGTCACGGTTATATCATTCTGGGCCAGGCGCCGTACGAGTGTGCGTGCGTTGTGCTGGACCTTATCTAGATCAATCTCCAACCGGGGAGCGGTCATTGCAGCACGACGTTTAGCTTTTCCCTCAGTTCTGGATAAGCGGCGACAACCATTTCGACTAGTCGCTCGGGCGATCGGGAAAGAGCATCCGTGGCAGGCATCTTGAGGGAGCCCTCATAAGCCGAGATTGCCGCGTCGACTTCGTCATCAGCCATGTTTTCATGATTGATCGTCACACCGATTACTTTGGTGTCGGAGAAGGACTGGATCAGATTGATTTCGCTTTGAGGAGTTGGCATTGGCATGTCTTCGAAATCGCACCGATGCGCTCTGCCGGGAGCATGTTGAAGAATTACGCCATCAGGCTGACTACCACGCAGAATGAAAGCCGACGTCGAAAAAGCAGGATGACTAAGCGCGCCCTGTCCCTCGACAATGATGACGTCTGGCTTCTGGCGTTCAAACGCTTCAATGATCAATGCTTCCAGTTCGCCTGAGCAGAACTGAGACGGAATGGCATCGAGTGCCACGCCATATCGGGCACCTTGTATCAATCCGGTTTGTCCCGTACCAATCATGACCGCATTGATACCTCGTTCGACGAGCAAGCGCGTCAGAATAGATGCGGTCGTGCGCTTTCCGATTGCGCAGTCGGTGCCAAGCACGGCAATGCGAGGACAGGTCACTTCACGAATACGCCCGCTGAAGGGCCGCAAGTCGGTCTTCACCGGCGGCTTTCTCACATCTGTTATCTGTGCACCGCTTACCCTGCCGGCCTCGGTGAATTCAGGGTCATCACTCAAGAACTCATGTAGGCCGCTGACGATGTTTATGCCAAGTCCGATCGCATCGAGAACCACAGTGCGTTCGTTATCCGATAGCATACCGCTTGACGGTGCCACGCCGTAGATGAACACGTCGGGCACATTGCCAATTTTGCAAAGAGCATCGGCCAGATCATGGCAAATCGGGATACTGTTCGGCATGTCGTCGAGAACGAGGCCCGCATCAAGGCCGGCTTGCTCGCTATCGATCACCGCCACGATTTCGTATTTTTCTGAATGTCGAACAAGCCCGTTGGCGGTCTTACCATCCAGTTGTCCAAAATTCGCCTCGCAATATACGATGGCAGTTGTTGGCGTTATCTCAATGCCCGACTGTCGAGATGTATATGTTGCCGGCGGCGGCAAGGTTCGCACATTGCTGCTTGGAGATAGAGACGAGGAGTAGCCTTGCCTGAAGATCAACGATTCGGCGTCCGATAGCGCTGATGCGGGTGGTGGCGACGCTCCTTTGGTTTGCACCGAGCTAGCGTGTGGCATTGGAGATGAGCTCTTTGCCGTCCCGTTTCTCTTCCGCGCGCCGTCAGGTTGAAACTCTGTAATGATCGCCGATAGCCGGTCGGTGAATTGCTTCTGGTTTCGTTTCAACGTTGCCAGTTCGCTTTGAAAATCCTTTAGACATCGGCGTCGGTTCGCTTCGATTTCCTGAGCAGTCGACGTGCGACGGGCATTCAGGTCTACCGGGTCATAGGTCATGTATCATGTCATTTCGTTGATTGGAGGTGAGGCTCAAGCCGATCTCAGCGCCGCAATCTGGCGCGGCGTGGCGGCTACTGCTCAACGCACCTTCCCTGCCTCTTCTCGTACGATCGATCACATTCCCAACGTGCACCTGAGAAATCGAGATGGGCATTCGCCGGGACAGTGACAGCAACACACGCCGTCTTTGTCGCATCAAATCCACGCTCACATTTCCACCCTCGACCATAGCTGTCGTCCGCAAGATAGGCGTTCGCTGGCACACGCACAGCGATGCACGCATCGTCAGATCGTACATAGCCGCGATGGCATTTCCATTGATCCCCGTAGGAGGCAAGATAACCGTTTTCCGGCACCGTGATAGCAATGCAGGTTTCGTTCTCGGACCGGTACCCCCGTTTGCATTCCCAAACAGGTCCAAAGGAGCTTTTGGTTGGATAGGCGTTTGACGGTATTCTGATCTTTGCGCATTGCCCTTTGATCTCTCGATAGCCACGGATGCATTCCCAGCCATTTCCGTAAATCTTTGACTTGGCATTTTCAGGAATGACGGCTTTTTCTTTGGCATTGACGATCCCGGGAGCCATCATCATTAGCGATAGTGTGAGCACGACGTTTCTCGTGCAACAATATTGGAATAATCTTTTCATTCTGACCCCTTTAGCCGGGTGACATGGCAAAAATAGATGCAAGTCACGCCTCTGACTCAGTCGTAGAAAGTGACGCGTGATAGTACGGCGGTCTTGACGCTTCATCGGCAACCAACACGTCAAAGAAATCTGCACTCCAACGGAGAGCAGAGCTATCATCAGACATGCAGAAACAGTTCAAGCGTGGGCGCTTTTGTGCCGTTCTCGACGGTGCAGGCGTTAACCCATAGGCTTGGAACGCGAACGGCTTTCATGGCCTAACAGAGGCCGGCGTTCGCATCACATCGATCGCCATCGAGTAATTTGTACGATCGATTTCAAGAACAACATAGCACGATTTTACAACTGAGGAGATTTTTATTGTTCGCGTCGCCCGTTTCACAGGATTCAATATTGGACCATTATACAGGACGTATAGAATTCGATTTTTTTGTTGAAATTCTCCAAGGAGCATTCCCGTCGAGCTTGCTATATTTGAAATTATAGCCCACTGTTAGCGCGTCGATGCATGTCCATTTGGATTGCGTGCATCCTTGGTTGCGGTTGAATGCTTGGCAAATTGCTGCGCTAACGACTGCATTGAGAGCGAACTGTCGCCCCTAACGGTCGCCTTTTCTGGCAAATCCGAGCAATGATGCCGTTCGACCAGGGCCGATATGTTCCGTGCTGCGGGCCATCTCCGGTAATTTATGAGCAACAACGGGTGTCTGGCAAAGACGCATTGCCAGCAACCAGTGATGTTCTCGCTTGTCGTCTGGCAAATACGCGCGCGAAGCGCAATGGATTCAGATGGCATTCGTTCAAGAAACTTCAGATCAACGCAATCGCCGAATTTGGATGGGCAGAGTAGCAGCTTTACTCGCGGTAACGTGGTGGGTCGTGTCGGTTGGCGGCATCATCTACGTCGTGTCTACGACTTGATGCCGCTCAGCGTCTGCCACGCCTGACACATTCCGGGCTGCGATCCCGGTCGACTTACAAAGAGAATTGAAGGGAACACGAATGAGCACCAATTCATATCTTAAGCCGGCGTTGGCCGGCGCGGCGGGCGGTGCGCTGCTTACGATGCTACTTGGCTTCACGGTGGGTGGCTGGGTGACGAACAGCAAATCCCAAAGCACTGCGCGCAATCAATCCGACTTGGCAGTCATTGCCGCACTCGCGCCGATCTGCCTGAACAACTTCAAGGCAAGTGCGGACGCACAAGAGCAGAGAGCGTTGCTGGAGAAGACCGATGATTGGAAACACGCAGAGTTTGTGAACTCAGCCGGTTGGACGAAGATACCGGGCGTCAAACAGACGAGCAGTGGCCTGGCCCGTGGCTGCGCAAAATTGATACTGGCCGAAAAATAACGGGGTCAGTCGGGTGAATTTTCTGTTCGAACAGGGATGTTTTCATCATCCGTGTCGTCCTCATCAACATCCAGGACGGCGTCTTCGCCCGCTTCATCAGTGTCATCGATCTCATCAGTAGCGCGTTGGTCGGCAGCTTCCGGGGCAACAATCTCAAACACCGGTTGCTGTCGCCGGCTGCGCCCATAGTTCGCATTCGGATTAATGAGTTCCTTCGCGGCTTCGTGATCGAACGCTGTGCCGCACGTTGGGCAGTCAGGCTGCGCAACGTTGAGGTCGTAGAACGGCAATGCACAATCCTCGTTCTGACATTTAAGTTTTGTGCCGCGCGCTGCGTTGCCGACCATGTCGTTTTCTTTCTGAAATTGTTACATTGTTTTCGTCACACCAGGTCATTGACCGTTGCCAACGCAAGCGCATCTATAGCGTGTCGCGTTTGAACAGATTCAACGTGGCGCGCCAGAAAACACCCACTCTTCGAATGATTTCCGGCTCCTATCAAATGCGACGCGTTTTAGCGTGCCACGCGAAGTGTGAGCGACAGGGTCGAACTGATCGTCGTCACGTCATTCAGTTTTTTGACTGCCGAGTTGCGGCTTGCCTTCGTCGGTTCCTTCAGAAGCTCCGAGATCTCGTTGAGGAGCACCTGCATGCGTCTCAAGCTGTCCATATCTGCCTCTTTTTCCAAACGGTGAGCGATGCGATCAGGTGCCGGGCGCCCGGCCGCAATGACGACTACGCGACTTGCACGTTGGCGACGGCGGTCTTGCCGGAGCGCGCATCCACTTCGGTATCGAAAGAAACCGTTTGTCCTTCCGACAGGCTATGTATGCCCGCTCGTTCCAGCGCAGTTGCGTGAATGAAGACATCGGCGCCGCCGTCATCTGGTGCGATGAAGCCAAAACCCTTCTGGCCATTGTAGAATTTGACAGTACCCTTAGTCATAAATCGTCCTGTGCAAGATTGACCGTGTCGGTCGCAATCATGAGCGACCAACCTCAGATAGTTTCTCGATTTTGCAGATATCAGATCGCGCGTTCCGCCTCGCCGGAACAAACAGCCTATCAACTGTCCAAATTCGAATATAATACGTGGTCATTTGCGCCAACAAATGCAAGTGTGTCTTATAAGACATGCTTTTTGGGACGCTCCTTATTGCTCGATCCAGTTCAACTGACAGAGCTTTTTTCGTCCGTCGAGTGCGAACGGATAGTTGCTATTGCGCATGCCGGGATTTTTCGGGATTCCGAGCTGATCGGATCAACACGATCTGATGCGGTGCGACTGGCACAGACCAGTTGGTTGGATGAGGAAGGAACGGCTAAGTGGATTTTCAATCGCCTGCTCGAAGCGTTTGCTCAGTCGAATCGCGAACATTTTGACTTCAAGCTCGATGAGTTTGCCGAACGAATGCAGGTCGCATGGTACGGTGCCGAGGCTGGCGCATTCTTTGACTGGCATTCTGATGTTGGGACGAGCTCTGTAGCTAGCCGGCGCAAACTAACTATGGTCGTCCAACTGTCCGAGGCCAAAAGTTATCTGGGCGGGCAATTGGAAACCAATGCAGACGGACATATTCGTGCGGCATCGCGATGCATCGGGTCTGCGCTGGTTATACCAAGCTTCATGCTCCACCGAGTGCGTCCGGTATCGCACGGAAGTCGCTATTCGCTAACGCTATGGTCGCACGGCCCGGCGTTCCAGTGAGATCCAATTGCCGCTGGGCTGGATCAACACGAAGATGAAATCGAAATCCGGGCCACAATCCTTGACCGGGCAATACGACCGCGAGATCCAACGCCATACCCGCAAGCTCCACAGCACGGAAGACCAAATACGCATTGTCCTGGAAGTCTGGACGGTGAGCACTCGATTGCCGAGCTGTGCCTGTGCGAAGGCATCGTCCAGGGCCTCTACGATAAGTGGTCGAAGGAGTTCCTCGAAGCTGGAACGAAACGCCAGTCAGGAAACAGTCTACTATCTGAGAAGCAGCGAACATTCTGCGCGTAGAGGTCTTCAATCCCAAACGCTGATCAACTCGCTGGGCGACCGATACGCCTCACAGCCGCTTCGATTAATTCCCGAACAATCGAAATGACGCCCCCAACGACTATTGTTGGAACTCAGGCTGAAAATCGAACGAATGCGCGCAGGAAACGGTCTGCCCAGCAGGCCCGTTCGAGCAGCAGATGCGGATTGTGATGAGCGCGATCGTGCCTGTAGGCAAGTGTGCTCACGTCGCGCCTGATTGTCATCGGACCAAAATGACGAGGCAGCCGGCAACGATGAGCATGACTGAAGCACCGGTCTTCCAACCAACGTACTCTCGCCGAAAAATTAGGGAACCGGTCAGGAGCGTAAACACAGGTGCTGCTGCGACTATCGGCGACACGGTCACGACCTGTCCAATAGCAAGGGCTTTGATGAAACAAAGCATTCCTACCGCGTTTATGACACCGGATGCACCGAACCAGGCATATCCCAGATTCAACGATGGGATGGATCGTCCTTGCAGCAAGAAGACGAACAGGATTGCAATAAAGGCCACGGAAACGGTGATCAGTACTCCTGTCATTGGATCCGGCAGACCGGCAAGAGCCAGCTTGTAGAGCGCATGGGCGCCCCCCCGCATCATGGCAGCGGCAATCGGCAGTGCCAGCGCCCACAGCGGCCAACGCTTCGGCGTTCCGCGCACACGAAATGCAACCAGCATAACACCGGACATAACGATTGCTGTGCCAACAGCGATACGACTCGTGAGCACTTCCCCCAACAAGACGACTGCCAACACGATCGCAAAGACAGGACTTGCCGACCCGAGGCCCGACGAAAGCGATGGCCCGATCAACTGCACGCTCTTGGTCATCAGCGAGAGTGAAATCGCGGGGGCAAGCAAACCGGCCAGCGCAAACAAAACTACGGGTTGAAGCACAAGCATCTCGGGTTGGAAAAAGAACGGCGCTAATAACCACATGAACGTCGTGGTTGCTCCAATATTGATGAGTGCCCCCGCACGTGCATCAACATAGTCGAAACCCGCGTTCTGCAGATGGACCTGGATGCCAAACAGTACGCTTGCGATTGTGGCCAGCGCCGCCGAAACAATCATGGTTTCGCTCACTGGCGGTAGACTCCTGTTTGGCTTTGATCGGAACTAGTGTTCTAACCCTAGCGCCACGCGCTTAGGCCAGAAATCTGGATAAAAAGCTTCGGTCGCGATCGACCTGATCATCAACACCGAGCTTGCGCGAATCCATCCAACAGCTCGCTGCACTAACGGAATTTACTTGCGTACCGTGTTTCTGTTCGAGCGGCTCGAAAATCGGGAACAACTCTCTTGCGCCCCGGGCTGCCGTAGGCATATCGCCCGGTCGAGTTGAACGCAAACTCCACAAGAGATTTTTCTTCACGCATCACATCCGTCCCGAAGGCGACAATAGACGTATCACTATCAAATCCGCCGCTACCTGAGTGCGCGAATTGCCAGTCGCCTCTTTTGAGATTCGGGTCACGTTAGGAGCACGATCCGACGCATGACCATCAAGCAATTTGATCAGATGGTTCACTAATCATCATTTCTATTCATCGGCGGGACTATCTAGGGTGCCCCTCCAATGGGTATCTGTTTGCGGTGAGCGGCTGCGCTGAAGAGAGGTGTTGAGAGATGAAACTGGGCTTCTTTATTATGCCAATCCATCCGCTGGACAAGGATTGGCGTCAATCTCTTCGCGAAGATCGTGAGGCATTCATTCTCGCTGACGAATTGGGGTTCACGGAAGCCTATTGTGGCGAGCACACGACTGACCAAGCCGAGAATATAACGTCATGTGCGATGTTTCTGAGCACTTTGGTCGGTGACGTGAAAACCATGCGGCTTGGTACCGGCACCATTAATGTTCCCAATACACATCCTGCCGCTACGGCTGCGAATATCGCGATGCTCGATCACCTCCTCGATGGTCGCTTCAACTTTGGCATTTCGCCTGGTGGATTGCCCTCGGATGCAGAAGTTTTCGGTAACCTGGACAACGATCGAAATGCCATGTTCTTAGAGGGCGTCGAAGCCGTTCTCAAGATCTGGGCATCTGATGCGCCGTATGAAATCGAAGGCAAGTTCTGGAACGTCACAACGAAGCGAACGTTGATGGCTGAGATTGGCCAAGGCATTATGCCAAAGCCACTTCAGCAACCGCATCCACCAATCATTACAACTGCCGTTTCGCCATTCTCAAAAAGCCTGAAAGAGGCGGCATCGCGCGGCTGGGATCCGATTTCAGCCAACTTCTTGTTGCCGAAATGGGTTAAGACACACTGGACATCATATGTCGAAGGTTGTGCCAACGGTAATCGCGAAGCGTTGGCTGACAACTGGCGGGTCGCGCGCAGCATTTTCGTTGCGGATGATCTTGAGACCGCGCGAGCGTATGCTCTTGGCCCCAATAGCCCATATCGCTATTATTTCAGCCAGTTACTCACAAAAATGAAGGCTGCCAATCGTGCAGTCATCTTCAAGTCCGACCCCGATATGCCCGATGATGAACTAACCGTCGACGATGTGCTGGAGACATGCGTGACATGGGGTACACCCGACAAGGTCGTCGATGAACTCAATGCATTCCGCGAAGAAGTGGGAGACTTTGGAACGCTGCTCTATGCTGGTAAGGATTGGGCTGATCCCGAGCTTGGCCGCAGATCAATGAAATTGTTAGCGGAACAAGTGCAGCCACATCTGTGAGTTTCGCACAAAGAAATTGATATTACTGCTCAGCTGCAACCGTAACGTTGTGCTCTCTCCTGGCCGGTCTTAGGTCCATAACCTGTCGTTTGACGGGTATTCGAACGCAAATGCGTCGTTACAGAAGACTGTGCGTCGTCATATGAT
>JAGDYV010000009.1:0-50891 GCA_049116495.1 Hyphomicrobiaceae bacterium
AGGTCGGAGCCGGTGTTGGGTTCCGTGAAGACGGCGGTTGGCAGAATTTCGCCGGATGCGATCTTCGGCAGGTAATGCTGCTTTTGCGCATCCGAGCCGTTTGTGAGAATGAGTTCTCCGGCGATCTCCGAGCGGGTGCCGAGCGAGCCGACGCCGATGTAGCCGCGCGACAGCTCCTCGGAGACGATGCACATCGCCTCCTTGCCAAGGCCCATGCCACCGAACTCCTCCGGGAACGACACGCCGAAGACGCCGAGTTCGGCAAGTTTGGCGATGGTATCGTAGGGGATGTAGTCGTTTTGTAGATGCCATTCGTGCGCGAACGGTTTTACTTCGGCTTCACTGAAGCGGCGCATCTCGTCGCGCATGGCAGCGTGGATTTCATCGAGACCGGTGTCGCCGAAAGTTGTGGCGGCGGGTTGCTCGGCGATCAATGTAGCAAGTGCCTGTTTGGCAGGCTCCATTGGCCAACCGTCGGTAACGGCACAGACGTCGTCCTCATATTGGCGTGCATCGCTGCGCGATATGCCAAGCTCGCTGAGTCGAACGATCTCGTTCTGGCTCATGACGATGCCGCCGACGATTTGCTGGCTGTACTCGTGCGCGGCGATCTGGAGGATCAGGCGCTCCATGTCACCGAAGCGATCTTCGGGTTGCAGACGTTGTGCCCATGCGTGCATCTGGCGTAGCGACTGGGCGTATGTGGCCAGCCAGGCAAAGCCGTGACTGGCATGCTGCTGACTGTCGCCTTTCGGGGCTGCTTCAAGGATATCCGCGACCGATTTTCTGGCAATCAGCAGCAGTCGCTCGGCTGCGTCCGCGATACGGCCGGCGCCGGCAATCACCTGGTCGCTTTTCGGCAGTGCATTTGCATCGGCGACGTGATTCATACCCGTACCCTCTCAAGTGGCGTGGATCGATGGTATTTGCAGCCGTGCGAAGCACGCCGTTGCCTGATTCTACGGCTGGAAATTGTGCAGTGCAGAATAAGCGTTTCAGTGCTCGGTTCAATCGGACATTCGCGCGCGGATCGGTCAATCCGCAAATTGATTTAATCCCCGGTCAGGGCTTTGAGAAATCGTGAGCCGATCGTCTTGGCAACCGGCCTTTTCGCTGGTTGCGCCGGCGCTTCGGCGTCGTTGGCGATGTTATCGGGGACCACCGAGGCGGCGTTTTCCTGGCTGGATTCTGCGCGAATGATCGTTACTGTCGCTTCTTCGACGTTGTCGTGATAGCCGGCTGCTGTGCTCGTCGTGTCAATGTCATCGTCATAAGCCCGTGCGTTCTGGATGCGGCGTGAGATGAAGTCGGTCGCAGCGCCAATGCGTTGACGTGCCTGATCTAATGGGGATGCCGTTGACTGGGGCTCGGGCGTTGCTGGGGCTTCGGCACGTGGACGGGAGACGATGACAACTTCCGCTTCGTCGCCCCACGGCTCGTCTTCGTCCGGATCGTCAGCGGGAGGCGACGAAGAGGATTGCGGCGGGCGTTCTTCGTGAGGTGCGAAGGTGACGGGCGATGTCGAGAGTGGCGGAGTAGGTGTTGCGGTGGCCGGTTCGGCTCGCTTGATCACCAAAGCTTCGGCATCGTTCCAGTCTTCATCCAGTTTAACGTCTGGTGCAGCTTCAACAGCGTTATTTTCGCTCGGGCTTTGGAGGTAGGCCGGTTCGGGCCCGGCCGGCGGCATAATGGAAGACGCAGCGTCGGACGGCACGATCGGCTCGACAGCTTTCGATGGCTCAGCCGGTGGTGATTCGGGGAGCGGCGGCGGTGTTTTTCGAGGCGGTTTGAGGTGGCGTGGACGGGTGCCGAGATCCGGCGGCGGTCGTTTTATTTTACCAAGTGCAACGGTTGTGGCGAGCCCCCGCATCGGATTGAAACGATCGATCGGGACGGGTGGCGGCGTGGCAGGCGTCTCGTCTTGCGCTGATACCGTTGCAGCCTGTTGCTCGATATCTGTCGGTGTTTCGCTCGGCGATGCCGTCGGTTTGTTGTTTTCGTTGGATGGCATTGGCGCCTGACGTACTTCGTCAGTCGGCGGGGGGCGCGGCAGTCTTTCCGAAAAGAGCGGCGTCACGACCTGTGGCTGATCGGTGTTCTCTGCGCTTTCGACAGATTCCTCGGTTGTTTCCGTGGCCGTTTCATTATTTTGCTTCGAAGGGTGGTCGTTGGAGTCACGCGATTGCTTGTCGTCGATGACGGAGAGCTCAGGCGCGGTGTCGGGATTGGCCGTTGCCGGTGCAATTTCGGGTGCAGAGTCCACGACGGCCTCAACTACCGTCTCTTGGGCAACTGCTTGCGGTTCTGGTGTGGGTTCTTTGAGACGGTAGGCGGGGGCGCAGACCTCGAGTTCGGCCGGGCGCGCGACAAGCTGGCTTGCTTCTCCACTGACGACGCGAAGAGCATGCCGTGTCCACATACCATTCGAGAGCACAGCCGCCTGCTCGATCCATTGATCGTGTGAGATGCGAGCATCGTTTCCGAGTATTGCCCGAAACCATTTTACGTCGGCGCGTGACCAAGCTGCGATGTCATTGAGCGAAGTGACGCCGGCGGAGCGCAGCGCTTCAGCCATCTGATCGGAAACGCCAGACAAGTACGAAAACCGGCGGGCGGCTGGCGCGGGTAAGCGGCGAGGACGGCGGCCAACCTTGAATGTCTCGCGTGGTGGCAAGGCAGGCCGTATTGGCTCCGTCGGCTGCTCCGGGACGGATGGCGTTTCGATTGCGATGACCGCAGTGGTGGCAGGGGCGGTTTCTGCATCGATTGTGACCTGGTCAGCGGCAACCGGTTCGGGCGGCGCCAGAATGCCAGAATGCTCCAGAGCGGCGGGAAGCGCTTCCGGGATGGCAGTTTCAATCACCGCTTCCGGAGCATGTTGTTCACCCTCGATTGCGAGGCTGGTTTGCGCTGCAGGGACGCTTGGTCCAGAAACGGCTGGTTGTTGTATGGCGACCGATGCATCAGCTTCGTCCGTCGGCGATGCGGACGCCTCGACCGGGTTGGATTGCGCCTGTGTTTTCGGCAGTTCTGGATCTGGCGACATGCCGGCGCGTTCAGGCGCGCGCATATGCAACAATGCAGCCTGTTCAATCCAGTTTTCCCGCGAGATTCGTTTGCCGAGATCCAGGGCATCGCGCACCGCGCGGACATCGTGCCGGTCCCAATAGGCTACCGCCTTAAAGGAGAACACACCGAGTTCGTTGAGCGCTTTCGCAGTTCTCCGATCGATCTGACGGATTGCGGTTAGATCATCGACACGCCCGTCAGGCTCTAACTGGCTCTGTGGCTTGTCTGGCGGCTCCTGTTGTTCCGCTTCCTGCTTATCGCCCTGATGGGTGGTAGGAATTTGAGGTGTGCCGTGTTCCGTCGACGCTTCCGGCGGGTCGACGGCTTCCATTTTTTGAATATGCGCGATCGCTTTGACGACTCTCCTGTACATTGCAAACGCTTCGCTGCGGTTCAGTCCCGCGACAATATCAGCAGACACAACCGGAGGGCGATCCGTTTCCGGCGCGCGCCGTTGAATTTCGCACAGTGCCTGCCAATGCGGGTCTTCGGCGAGGACGGCTTCCAACCGCTCGCGTTCGCGCTCAAGGATATGCAGACGGTTAGTCACCGATCGGTCGACATGTCTTAAAATGCAGTTTTCAGTTTGTGCCGCGGTGCGGCGTGGCCTTATCGTCACGAGGGCATACAACCTATCAATTGAGGCGTATTTGGTGCCCTAAGGCGACGAGTCAGCGACGCGACCACGTGTGCATCTGCATAACTCGGTTGGCAGGGCGCGTCGAGCCCGCAAAGACGGGTTGTGGGTGCACTTGATGCGCATCGACCGCTGAGGCGATTTATCAGGGTTGAGCGGGGATGGGGCGCGGTCTAGCCAAAATCATTGCAACAACAACGAGCATCATTCCAACAAGCTGGATCGGTAACAGTTTTTCGTCGAACAGGAGCCACGCCGTGACCGTGGTGAACGGCGGGACGAGGTAAAACAAGGTGACGGTGCGCCAGACCTCGTTTTGCTTGAGGAGCATTAAGAACAGCGAGATTGCGCCGACGGACAGTACCAGGACGAGCCAAGCCATGGCGCCGACCGCCTCAACCGACCATGTGATTTCGCGTGTTTCGAACAGGAGGGATGCAATAAGCATCGTGAGTGACGCGCCGACATATTGAGGGAGCAGAGATGAGCGTACGTCGAGGTGCGCAGCCCATGTCTTTTGGAGCGTCGTGCCAATCGTGATCGAGCACAATGCCATAATGCTCATTAGCAACATATCTGTTCGTATGAGTGCGCTGCCGAGTTGTGCGCCAGGCAGCAGCACGATGACGGCGCCGGCGAGCCCCAGTAGCAGCCCGACCCAATGCCGGAATTCGACCCGTTCACCAAGCAGAGGGGCGATCAAGCTGGCAGATACGAGTGGCTGCAAACTGATGATGATTGCTGCGATGCCGGCGGGTAAGCCCTGTTTAATCGCCCAAAATATGCCCGCAAGATAGACGCCATGGAGCATGGCACCAACGACGGCGGCCTTGAATGAATCTTGCCAGCTGATTCGCCAATACCCATTTGCAAGAACGAAAGGTGTGACAACGACGACCACCAGTGCGAAGCGGATGGTCAGGAATGTGAAGGGTTCCGCAAAAGGCGCCGCGTATTTCATGGCGATGTAGCCCGTTGACCACAACGAGACAAAAAGCCAGGGCGCCAAGCGCAGAAGCATTGCGAAATTTCCGACTCAATGTGGGATTATGCAGACAACGGCAGTTCTGCCTTATGATGGGTTGTGGCAGAATCCGCAATCGACGCCGGGATACTGCTGCGCATCCATATCACACCTGAGTTCCCGAACGAGACCGTTACGCTTGCCGACCGCCCATGCCGTTTCAAGGCTGGCGGCAGATCTAGGAATTGGCTGAACGCGCATGAGACAAAACTGGACGCTTCTGACGGCAATCTATCGCCTGTATCAGCATAGCCAGTTCTCGATGGCAGGGGCGGTGGCGTTTTCGTTTGTCGTGTCGCTTTTTCCGTTCTGCATATTGCTTGGTTCGTTGGCCGGTATACTTGGTGGGCGGGAACTGGCCGATGTCACGGTTACGCAGTTGTTCCAAATATTGCCCGAAAGCGTGGCCAACGGCCTGGCGCCGCAAGTCGAAGAGATCATGACCAACAGTCGCATCGATCTGATGACACTCGGCGGCGCGATTACCTTGTTTTTTGCGACTAACGCGATTGAAACGCTGCGTGCAGCTCTCAACTTTGCTTATCGCGTTACCGAAGAGCGCCCTTACATCGTATGCCTTTTCTTTTCGATGCTGCACGTCTTCGTTTCTGCGATCGTGCTGCTTGTGCTGACTTCGACGATGGTGGTTGTGCCGACGCTGGCGGAGCGTTTCCAATCGCCGCTGTTGCAGTCGTTTCTGGATTCGGCCTGGATACAGTCCGGGCTAATCAATGTGATTGTGGCAATCATCATTGCAGGTCAGTTGTTCGCAGGGCATCTTTACCTCGCGGCTGGACGGCGGACAATTCAGGAAGTCTGGCCCGGCATTGTGTTGACCATAGTCCTGTGGTTGGCGGCAGCCAGTGCCTATTCTTATTATCTCGGCTTTTCAAATTACACGCGGTTCTATGCAGGGTTGTCGCAACTGATGATCGCGCTGATCTTCTTTCAGCTGACGGCGGTTGTGATCATTCTTGGAGCAGAGCTCAATCGCGGGCTGATCGAGTTCAGGAAATTGCGCAATGGTCATGACGCCGACGCGCTTGAAGATGCGTGACGCATTGCGGCGCCGGTGATGCCAAGGCGATGTTTCGCGGCACCGTATGTCGATTACTATCTGCAAAAGGATGTCCGTTGGTTGCTTTCGCTTGTACATTGGGACTGTACTGCTTGTGGCGTTGGCGTATCGACTTAGGATGCGGGCCGGGCATGCGCGGGAGATGTGCGGATTAGGGATGCTTTGGTATGGTCAATATGGATGTCAAGCCGTTGTCTACGGCGTTGGGTGCTGAGGTTGATGGTGTCGACCTTTCTGGTGATCTAACGGACCATGTCGTTGCCGACCTGCGACAGGCGCTGCTGGACTACGGTGTGATATTTTTTCGCGACCAGAACCTGGACGTGGAGGCGCACAAGCGGTTGGCGCGGTGCTTTGGCAATATCTTCGTCCATCCCAATTTCAATACTGGCGACGGTGATCCAGAAGTCGTCAATATTGTGCGCAAGCCGGGCGACACGCATATTGTTGGCGAAGAGTGGCATACTGATACCACGATGATGGCAGCGCCGCCGATGGGTGCGCTGCTCTATGCGATCGACGTACCGGCGGTCGGCGGTGATACGCTGTTTTCGAGTCAGACGCTGGCGTATGAGCGTTTGTCAGATGGCATGAAGGCACTGATTGCGCCGCTGAAATGCATTCACTCGGATCGGAAAGTCGCTGGGCCGAATTCGCCAATGGCAAAGGCCAAGCGATCGACCAAGGCCCGGTTTGATGCGGATTGGCGCGAAACGCGCAGCGCGCATCCGGTGGTGCGTACGCATCCGGAAACGGGCGCGAAGTGTCTGTTTGTCAACCACTCGTACAGCATTGCTTTTGAGGACATGACGGAAGAGGAAAGCCAGCCGCTGTTGGCGTGGTTGATGGATTGGGGACACCGGCCTGAATTCACCTGCCGATTCCGGTGGGGAAAGGGATCACTTGCGTTCTGGGACAACCGCTGCGTCAAGCATCTGGCGTTGCACGATGTACAGGGCCACGATCGGATCATGCGGCGGATTCAGATCGAGGGAGATCGTGTGGCTTGATCCCGGTTCGACCTCGGCGATTGATGCGAGGATTTAACCTGCGCGATAGCCGTAAAGCCAACGTAACGTTTGAAACCAGTCTTCGGCGGTCTTGGCGCCGAGAATTGCGTTGCGTGCCGCGGCCTGCCCATCGTTTGGGTGGTAGATGTAGTCGCCGATTGCTCGTGACCCGAGTTGGACCTGTGCTGTACGAGCGAACCGTTCCTTGTGGTAGGCGGCAAAGGCGTTCTCGATGCTGCTATGTGAAGCGATGCAGCGGCTGATGCAGACGGCATCTTCGAGTGCCATGCAGGCGCCCTGGGCCCAGTATTGCAGCATCGGGTGGGCGGCGTCACCGAGCAGCGTTGCACGACCGTCGATCCAGTTTGGGTTGGGATCGCGATCGCACAGAACCCAACGTTTCCAACCCTGGCCATGCTCAATGATCCGGCGGACGCTGACGTGGCCCTGTTCAAAGCCGCGGTAAACTTCTTCGTCGGTCGCAGGCGCGCCAGCAACCGCCTCGGTGACGTCGTTATGGTAGGTGACGACGAGATTGAATACTTTCCAGCCTTTGAGCGGATAGTGGACGACATGGAACTTGGGGCCGGCCCAAAGCGTGGCAGCGTTCCATCGCAGATCTTCGGGCATCTGTTCGGTCGGAATAACCGAGCGGTAGGTCGTATGGCCGGAGACTCGTGGCAGGCCATCGCCGATGACCTGTGCACGCACGGCAGAATGGAGACCGTCGGCGCCGATCAATGCCCGGCCAGATACTGAAGATTGGCCTTCGAGACGCAGCGTGATGGCATTGCCGTTCTGGTCATAACCGGCGACAGGGCTCGTCGCGCGCAAGTCGATCAGTTGATTCTGGCGGCAGGCATCGAGCAGGATGGCGTGCAAATCGGCGCGGTGAACGACGGCGTAAGGGTTGGCGAAAGTCTGGCGAAACGGTTCGTCCAGGGGAACGTGGAAGATTTCCTCACCTGAGATCCCATCCATCATACGAAGTTTGTCGATATAGATCGCGATGGCCCGGATTGCATCGCCGACACCGAGCGCATCGAAGCAGTTGAAGGCGTTTGGTGCGATCTGAATGCCGGCACCGATTTCGGTGAATTGGGACGCTTTTTCGAAGACAATAACCGGGACGCCAGATCGCGCCAGACCGAGTGCTGCTGCGAGACCGCCGATACCGCCGCCAGCAATGAGGATCGGTTGGTCGCTTGACATGCAGAATGCACTCCTTCTTCGATCGATGTGGGCGGGCCGCAGTGGCAGTCCTATCCGGCCACGGTCAATCGGACCATCCGTTGCGTGATTTGCAGGGCGATCATCCTCGCCTAGAGTATCGGCTGCCTGGCCGCCAAGCGAGCCGTTTCATCAGGAGAATACCAATGGCTGAGTATATTCCTAGTCCGCGAGACTGGGTGCGTGAGCAGGTTGAACTCTATGAGGGGAGTGGCGGCACTGAAGGATTGACGCTGCGCGAAACTGGCTTGCCGGTGATGATCGTCACGCATATCGGTCGCAAGACCGGAGCGATCCGCAAAACGCCTTTGATGACGGTCAAGGATGGCGATGCCTATGTGCTGGTGGCATCGCAAGGCGGCGCGCCGAAGAATCCTGTGTGGGTCTACAATCTGCGTGAGAACCCGGACGTTGAAATTCGCGATCAGACGCACGTGTTCAAGATGCGTGCACGGGAAGTTGTCGATGACGCAGAACGTTCCCGGCTGTGGGACATGTGTGTCGCGGCGTTTCCTCCCTATGCCGAATACCAAGCGAAGACGGACAGAAAGATCCCGTTGTTCGTTGCGGAGTGATTGAATGTCGTATTTGCAGGGGCTGCAGATGCGCCTCGCTCAAGGAGGAGTGATATGAAATTCGGCATTGCGATGTTCATGACGGACTACTCGATGGGGCCGGCTGAGCTTGCTGTCGCGGTTGAGGAGCGCGGATTGGAATCGCTCTGGGCGCCAGAGCACAGCCATATCCCGCTGCCGCGGGTGTCGCCCTGGGGCGGTGGCGGCGAGCTGCCAAAGAAGTACTACGATGTCATGGATCCGTTCGTGTGCCTCGCGGCGGCTGCAGCAGCAACCCAATCGATCAAGCTGGCAACCGGCGTTGCCCTGGTGGTGCAGCGTGATCCGATCCAGTTGGCAAAAGAGGTGGCGTCACTCGACCAGATTTCCGGCGGGCGTTTTCTGTTCGGTGTTGGCGGTGGCTGGAACGCAGAGGAGATGGCAGATCATGGAACCGAATTCAAGACGCGCTTCAAGCTGATGCGCGAACGTATTGAGGCGATGCAGCAGATCTGGACACAATCGAAGCCGGAGTACCATGGTGACATGGTCGATTTCGGAACGATGATGGTGTGGCCGAAGCCGGTCCAGAAGCCGCATCCACCGATTATTGTCGGTGGTGGGTGGCCGCACGCGGCACGGCGCGCTGTGCGTTATGGCGACGGCTGGATTCCGCTTGGCGGACGGATGGACTTGTTGGAGATGCTGCCGAAATTCTGGGCCATGGCGGAGGAAGCCGGGCGCTCGCGAGACGCGTTGCCGGTAACTAATTTCGGGCCGGCAATCGATGCCGATGACGTTCAACGCAACGTCGAGGCGGGCGTTGACCGGATCGTCTATGCGCTCGACTCAGAGAAGGCGGATACGGTCCTGCCAATCCTTGATCAGGTCGCGGAGCTGAATGTGAAATATCAGAGCGCCGAGCCTTAAGTTGGAGGCAATTCTGTTTACTAACGGCAGCCGCCCAGTTCGTCGAAGCGTTCGCCCGTAGCGCCACACCGCACTGCGACGGTTCACTTGATCTCGGACCAAATCCACCACGGCAGAATGGTTTCAACTTAAGGCTCGGCGCTCTGGGTAGATTGCTACATCATGCGATCTGCCGGTGGGACGAGGAATTGCGGTTGGCCGCCGTCCAACACACGCCGGATGTTGTCACAGGCACGACGTAGCGCGACATCGCGCCAGCCTGAAACGGAGGCAGAATTGTGCGGCGACGCGATGACATTCGGCAGGCCGGTGAAGTCGTGATCCATCGCGAAGTGGCCATGCCGCACGGGTTCGATCCACCAGGCGTCGAGACAAGCGGTGAATGACGGGTTTTCCTGGAGATGCGCAAACAGTGCTGCTTCGTCGATGATTTCGCCGCGGGCCAGGTTGACGAGGATGGCATCCTTCTTCATGGCTGCCAGTTGGGTTGCACCGATGAGTTTCTCCGATGCCGGGGTCAGCGGCAAGCTTAGAATGAGAATGTCAGAACTGGTCAGCAGGTCATTCAATTGGGATTGATCGCCGATCCAATCGACAGGTTCGTCGGTTTGACCGCTGCGGTTGAGGGCATGGATCCCGGTGCCAAGCGCACGCATCAGGTTTGCTGTGGCCTTGCCGATGCCGCCGAAACCAAGGATGCCGCAGATGCTGCCGGCGAGCATGCGGTTGGGGCGGAATTGGTCGAAGTCACGGGCTGCGACCTTGTTATGCTCAACGATCAATCGCTTCAGGGCGGCAAGCGCCATCATGACGGCATGCTCGGCCATCGGTTCGGCATAGCCGCCACCGTTGCCAGCGATGGCCAACGAATCCGAGAATTCTGTCATCGGTATAAAGTCGACACCGGCGGAGACGAACTGTAAGAGCCTGGCATGACCAAGCAGCGCCGCTTCGCCAGACTGCAATTCTTTGGCGGTGTTGCGAGCGAGGAGTACGCTGGCAGTTCTTAGTGCTGTTGCCCGATCGCCGGAATCCAAGTCGGTGAGATAAACAACGTTGGCCGATTGCGCGATTGTATCTTCGATCACGGCACGGGCGGGCGGGCTTGCTTCGTAGGTCACGAGCAATGTCTGGGTGGTCATGGGCGCGGTGTGCTTTCTATTTGCGGGCGGGCAAGTGTTCCTGGAACCAGGCAACGGTTGGCTCCATAACGGCACTGAACGCCGGTTCAGCATAGACTTCGTAGTGTCCGAAGCCGCTTATCGTAATTAGTTTCTTCGGTTCGCCGGCCTTGGCGTAGAGATGTTCGGATTCTTCTGGCGGCACGAGGCGGTCGTCATCAGAGGTGATGAAAAGGATCGGGCGGGGTGCGATCTTGTCGACGACCCACTCGGGATGGAACTGTAGTGTCTGGTCGATGTATTCGAGCGGCAATGTGTTAATGGCGTTCGGGTTTGCTTTGCGTGCCGCTGCCGCCAGATCGGCGGACTGGCGATCGGGCAGCAGAACTTCGTTTCGGTCGACTAGTTTTGACGGGCCGTTAAGTACCATTTGCTCGCGATCGGATTTGGCGATGTCGAGCAAGTCATGCCATTCGTCAGGGCGGCGCACACTGCGCATCCAGCGCGCGCCGTGGCCGACACCAACACAGCTGACGACACATTTCGCGCGCGAGTCGATTGCCGCGGTCCAAACCACCGTCGCGCCGCCGTAGCTGGTCCCGTAAATGCCAATGCGGTTTTCGTCGACACCGTCCTGCAGCCCGAGGAATGTCATTGCGGCCTGCACATCGGCGACGCGGCTGTAAGGGGCCAGTCGGCTCGAAGTGCCTTCGCTTTCACCCCATCCCTTGTAGTCGAATGTCAGGACAGCGTAACCGGCTTCGTTGAGAACTCGAGCATTGTCAGGGAGGTAAAGGTCTTTGACACCCGTGTAGCCGTGACACAGCACGATACCAGCGCTAGGCTGAGTGGCTGCAAAGTCATCGGGAAGATAAAGGTCGCCGACGAGTTTATGACCTTCGCTATAGAAATTTATCGGCTGACGCATGACGATTCTCCGAATTGGGCAACATTGCTCATTGCGTTCCGGTTGATGAGGCCAGCGCCGCTACGGATTGGTTCGCAATGTCGTCGACGGTTGACGAAATGTCGAACACGTGAATGCGCGCGCCTGGAGATGGTGGCTCAAGCGTTGCGAACTGACTGTCGAGAAGACCGGGTGGCATGAAGTGATTCGCGCGGGCCTGCATTCGCTCCAATATTTTCTGGCGGTCGCCGTTGAGGTGGATGAAATTTACGGTGCTGCTGCCGCGGGCCAAGCGATCACGGTAGACTTGTTTGAGCGCAGAGCAGGCGACAACGGCGGAACCGCCTTGGGTTTCAATGTCGCGTGCCGTTTCTGCAATTGCGTCAAGCCAGGGCCAGCGGTCATCATCGTCCAGCGGTGTGCCGGATGCCATTTTCTTGCGATTGGCTTCCGGGTGAAGATCATCGCCTTCAATGAAGGACCAACCGGTGCGTTGTGCGATTGCCTGGCCGACACTTGATTTGCCACAACCGCTGACACCCATGACGACAACGATCATGCGTCCACGTCCTCGTCAGGCTGCACCCAGGGACCGTGATGGTCACCGCCACGGTCTGTTCGGCGGAAGCCGTGGGCGCCGAATCGGTCACGTTGTGCCTGAACCATGGCTGTTGGCAGATGGTCGGTTGAGAGGGAGTCGACGTAGGCGAGCGTGCTGGTTAGGACGGGTGCGGGAATGCCGGCGGAAATGGCGGTGATGGCGACGTTTCGCCAGGCCGGAAGCCGTCCTATGAGGTCGCGGGCTATGGCAGGCACGGCTAGGCAGTCCTCCGTGCCGGGGTGCGCGTCCAATTGATTGGCCAATCCATCGAGCAGGCGCATGCGCAGGATGCTGCCGGCGCGCCAGACTCGCAGGACGGCTGGGAGTTCGCCAGTCCAACCTTTTTCGCGGGCGGCAGCAGCATAAATCGTGAGGCCTTGCGAAACGGCAACCAACATCGTGGCGGCCAGAGTGTCTTCAATGTGTTTGACGAATTCAGGGTTCGCCGCTACGTGCGGGCGACTGCCAGCTGCGCGGCGCATGACCTTACGGGCATCACGCTGACCAGAGACCTGACGTGCACCCACTGCTTCCATGATCGACGTGGCCGGCACGCCCTGATCGAGGGCCGCTTTGATGGTCCAGCCGCCAGTGCCTTTCTGTCCGGCTACATCATCGATGAGTGGGAGCAGTAACTCGCCAGTTATCTGATCCTTGGCGTTGGCAATTTCGGCGGTGATTTCGAGCAAGAATCCAGCGCCGTCTCCGTCTGTAGCCCATGCGGCGAAGTGGTTGCTTATCTCGTCGGCCGACAGCCCGGCACAGTCCTGCATCAAGGCATGTGCCTCGGCGATGGCCTGCATGATGGCGTATTCAATGCCGTTGTGTACCATCTTGACGAAGTGACCGGCGCCGCCAGTGCCAAAATAATCGACGGTTGGTCGAGCATCGGGACCGGCCGTCGCGGCAAATGATGTGAGGAGTTCCCTGACGCGGCGCCAGTCGGCCTCGCCGCCGCCGGCCATGATGGCAGCGCCATGGCGTGCACCTTCGGCGCCGCCGGAAATGCCACAACCGAGAAAACCGATGCCTTTGCCGCCCAGATCGCGCGCTCGGCGTTCGGTTTCGGTGAACAGTGAGTTGCCACCGTCGATAATGATGTCACCACTGGTAAGATGCGGAAGCAGGTCCGTGATCTCTTTGTCGACCTGCTCGCCGGCCTTGACCATCAAGAGAACGACGCGATTGTCGCCGAGCGTTGCGGCCAGTTCGGCGTGGTTTGCGACGATTGGGATGCCAGGAGCCGTCCACTGGCGCGCGCTCTCCCAGGCGTCGGTGGCGATGATCTCATGACCCTTGTCGCGCAGGTTGAGTGCCAGATTGCGCCCCATGACGCCGAGCCCGACCAGTCCTGCCTTCATGTCGTTTCCCTTATCGTCGCCGCAGTTACAGCGTCAGTGTTCAATCATCACGTCAATTCTAGTACCTCGACCCAGAGCGGACCAGTGCCAGTGGCAATGTCGGATCTTTTTTCGAGGTCACCGGTTGCCGGATCAATGGCATAGCAGGCGACCTTGTCTGATTTTTCACCGGCCGCAACCAAGTACTGGCCAGAAGGGGAGATGGCGAAATTTCGCGGACAAGTCACTGTCGGCCAAGTCTGGCGTTTGGTGATGCAGCCGGTCTCATTATCGATCGCATGCAAGGCAAGGGTGCTCGACTTACGTTCGCTCGTGTAGAGGAAGCGGCCGTCCGGCGATACGAGGATTTGTGCGCCCCACGGCTTGCCATCGAAATCTTTCGGCAGGAAGTCGGATGCTTGAAACTGGGTCAGCGTGCCGCTGGTTGCATCGATCGTGAGGGCTGCGACGGAGCCATCTTCCTCGTTGAGTAGGTAGGCAAAGCGCCCATTTGGATGATGCGCAATGTGGCGCGGGGCGGCGCCCTCGGGCTGATCGATGTGAGGTGGAGAATTGTCGGTGAGCCGGCCGGTCACGGCGTCGAAAGTGAGTTGCATCACGAGATCAGCGCCGAGGTTGGGCACGAAAGCGAACTGGTTGGTGTGGTTCGTGGTGATCTGGTGGGCTTTGCTGGGGACGCTGAGGATTTGCGTTGCTTCGGCGCACAACTGGCCGTCCGCTTCGATTGCGTGTGATGCGATGAGATTGTTGGATACTGAGGCGCCGAGCAGGTGGCACCCACTGTGGTCGACCGTTATGTGCGACATGCGGCCGGGTGCCTGGATCGTTGCGAGGTGATCGAGCGTGCCGCTTGCCTTATCTATGCGATAAGTGACGTATTGCGGCTGGGCAGTGCCGTTGACGTTGGCAGAGATGGCGGCGTAGAGGTGACGGCGGTTTGGTGCGAAGGCGAGCGGCATGCCGTTGCCGGGTAGGGCGACGGTTTGAATGGCTGAGAGCGTGCCGTTTGTTTGATCGAGGGCGAGAACTTCTATGCAGTCGCCTTTCGAGCATGAGACATAAATGATGCTTTGATTTGCCTGGTTCATCGCAGTGTTGATGCCGCCTTTAGGGTTTGACGAGTGGCACGACGTCTTCCGCATACTTTTGCATCGCATCGGTCATTTCGCTGAGGCTCGACGCCGGGAACGTGGCGTTGAAATGCGTGAGGCCGAGGGCTTTGAAGGCCCGCATGTCTTCCGCGATTTGTTCCGGTGTACCGGTCATGATGCGCCGGTTGCCATCTTGGCCAGGTTGAGCCGTCCAGTCGAGCGGCGTAAGTACAACGTAGGCGATATCAACGGTTGCCGGATCGCGGCCATGCTTCTCGGCCATCGCGTGCATTTTTGTAATGCCATCGGCTAGGCGCTCCGGCGTATCCAGTCGGTGTTTCGGATTGCGCGAGCCGGGATACCAAGCGTCGGCCAGTTTGGCTGTACGGCGCAGAGCTGGATTGCTCTCGCCGCCGACCCAGATCGGAATGCTTTTGCCATTGGCCGGTTTAGGGGCGAAGAGAATGTTGTCGAAGTTGACAAATTCACCTTTGAACGAAGGGGCCTCGTTTGCCCACAGCTCCTTGAATGCCAGGATGTACTCGTCGGTGACCTTGCCACGAGCTTCATAGGGATCGGTCTGCAGGGCCTCGAACTCTTCACGCAGCCAGCCGGCACCGACGCCGAGAATGATACGGCCATTGGACAGCTGATCGGCAGTCGCCAGGATCTTGGCGGTGAGCAGCGCGGGGCGATGTGGAACGACGGTTACCGATGTGACGAGTTGCAGCTTCTCGGTGCAGCCGGCGAGAAAGGCGAGCGTGGTTAGCTGCTCAAGGCTGTAACCGTCGGGCGTGGCCGTTTCCCATTTGCCACCTTCGCTGTAGGGGTAGGTTGATCCGATTTCGGCGGGCACGACGACGTGATCACTGACACTAAGGAAATCGAAACCGATGCGCTCACCGAGCTGTGCCACGGTTATGTAAGCTTCGCGTGTGCCCATCGTGCCGCGGGCGCCGGTGTTGATGCCGAGTTTCATGGGTGTCAGCCTTTCGGGTTGGACGTGCGTTCTATGACGCTTCCGAGCGCATGTATTCTTTTGCGGGTGTGTTGATGGCCTGCGTGATCGGCGGGGCGTCGAACGATTGTGCGACGCGCTCCGCCGGTGGTTCTTCGTAGAAGGTCGTTCGCTGGCGTGGGTTGCGGCCAAGACTCTTGATCAAGTCATCCATCGCGGCGGGAGAGAATTCCTGGCCATGTTCGGCGCCGGCGGCGCGGGTGATCGTCTCGTTCATGAGGATCCCGCCAAGGTCATTGGCGCCGGCATTGAGGCAGGCAGCTGCACCATCCGGTCCCATCTTGACCCACGAGGTCTGAATGTTCGGGATCAACGGGTGCAGGGCGAGCCGCGCGATGGCGTGCATCAGGATCGCCTCGCGATAGGTCGGCCCCGGCCGGGCGTTGCCCTTAAGGTAGATTGGTGCTTCGTGCGGGACGAATGGCAGCGGCACGAATTCAGTGAAGCCGCCGGTGCGAGCCTGGAGCTCGCGCACACGAATAAGATGACGGGCCCAATGAACCGATTGATCGACGTGACCAAACATGATTGTGGCGGTAGATCTGAGGCCGACGCTGTGTGCGGTCTCCATTACCTCGAGCCATTGAGCCGTGTTGATCTTGTCTGGGCAGATGATGGCACGGACTTCGTCATCGAGAATCTCAGCGGCGGTGCCGGGCAAGGAATTGAGGCCGGCCTCTTGCAGCTGGATAAGGTAATCATGCAGCGTCAGACCGCTGGTCTCGGCGCCTTGCCAAACTTCCAGTGGTGAGAACGCGTGGATGTGCATGTCTGGCAGGGCGGTTTTGATGCGCCTGCAGATGTCGAGATATGTTTTGCCGGTGTATTGCGGGTGAATGCCCCCCTGCAAGCAGACTTCGGTGGCGCCGCGGGCCCAGGCTTCAGTCGCGCGCCGTTCGATTTCATCGAGGTCGAGGACGTATGGGCGGCCGCGGAGGTTCTCGCTCATCTTTCCTTTCGAGAAGGCGCAGAACTGGCATTTGAAATAGCAGACGTTGGTGTAGTTGATGTTGCGATTGACGACGTAGGCCACGGTGTCGCCGGCGATGTCGCGGCGCAGATCGTCGGCTGCCTGCGTGATGGCGTCGACTTCCGGGCCGCGGGCGGCGAACAGGCGAACGATTTCGGTTTCGTCGAGAGCTTTGCCGGCGAGGGCATGGTCAATGATTGCGGTTAGCTTTGGAGCGATTTTGATTGGCCTGCGCGAGCGCCGGCGCGGCGAGGTGCTATCGACCGGGGTGTTGACGACACCGGTGGCCCATTTGCTGTCACGGGCAAAGCCGCTCGCATCGATGTTGTCGTGGACGTGGGTCGCGAGGTGTTTCGCGACCCAGCGTTGCGTGTTGTGGGCGTAGGATGGGTAGATCGCGAGACGTTGGATCAGCTCCTTACCGGAGGCGCGGGTCTGGTCTTCGAGGGCCTGCAAGCCAGGCCACGGTGCTTCCGGGTTGACGTGATCGGGCGTGACCGGCGAGACGCCACCCCAGTCGTTGATGCCGCTTTGGATCAGCTTGCCGAGCATACCGGGATTGAGGTTGGGCGGTGCCTGGATGTTCATCCCGGGGCCGAATAAAATGCGGGCAACGGCGAGGGTCCATTGATGATCCTCAATTGAGGGTTCGTCTGCGTCGGCCATCTTGGTGTCGGCCTTGGCGCGGAAATTCTGGACGATAATTTCCTGGATGTGGCCGTGTGCATCGTGCAGGTCACGCAATGCGAGCAGTGCTTCGATGCGCTCCTGGCGGGTTTCGCCGATGCCGATCAGGATGCCGGATGTGAAGGGGACAGCAAGTTCACCGGCGGCTTCGATAGTCGCCAGACGCACTGCGGGGATTTTGTCCGGAGAGCCGAAGTGCGGACCGCCGCGCTCGGACAGGCGCTCTGACGCAGTCTCCAGCATGATGCCTTGCGATACGGAAACCTCGCGCAGCATGGCGATTTCGTCCGGTGTCATGATGCCGGGGTTGACGTGCGGCAGTAGACCGGTTTTGCGCAAAACCAAACCTGAAACATGGGCGAGGTAATCCAGCGTGGTTTCGAATCCAAGTTGGCTGAGTTCTTCCCGGGCAGCGCGATATCGCATCTCCGGTTTGTCGCCGAGGGTGAAGAGTGCCTCGTTGCAGCCAGAGACCTTGCCCTGGCGCGCGATCTCGACGACTTCGTCCGGTGTCAGGTAGCTGCGTGCGCCCTTCTTTGGCGGGTGTGCGAAGGTACAATAATGACAAACATCGCGGCACAATTTGGTAAGTGGAATGAAAACTTTGCGCGAATAGGAAACGGTGTCACCGTGACCCTGGTCGCGCAACGTAGCCGCGGCATTAAGCAGTGGGTTTAGATCATCGAACTGGCCAAGATCGATTGCGTCGGCATGCGACGGCCGTGTGCCGCGTAATGCTGCTTCGATGATCGTTTCGGCGGATACCGCACTCATGCAACGGTCTCCCGGGTGATGTTGTCGGCGGTCAGGCCGATGCTGTGAAGGAACTGCGTCGCGCGCGCACGCGCGTTCGGATCACGTCGCAGAAGGCGTTGGATGTCCTCGGGTGTATCAACGTCTGTGGCGATGCCGGGGAACTCTTTGACGAGAGGCTCGATACCGGATTTGCGGGCGGCCTCGAGATGCGGATAGAAGCTATTGTCGCCGAACCGGAGCGGCACCGCCATTGGTGGGGTGCAGGCGACCGCGTTCGAGCCTTTTTTGTCACCGGCCGGAACGATCGTGAAGCCGCGCGATTGTTCGTGGGCGTCGAGCACTTTCGAAATCTCTTCGGCGGTCAGCAGCGGAATATCGCCGGGCATCGCGAGCATGCCGCGTGCTCCTTCGTCCGCCAAACGCCGGCGGCCGCCATCGACGGCTCCGGTATGACCGTCATGGGCGCCGTCCTCGACAACACGCATGCTGTAACGATCGGCGCAAGCCCGGGCGAATGGATCAATCGTTACAAGGGCACAAGGTGCACGATCGCGTAGTGGCGCGATTGCCTCAAGGACATCCTCCAACATGACATGGGCCAGTTGGCGGCGCTGGTCTTGCGACAGCAATTCGCCCAGCCGTTGCTTCGACTGCGACGTATCCTTAACCGGCACGATGATCCAGAGCGCGCTCATGAGTTGTTTTTCCACGTTGATTGCTTGCCGGTTATGCCGTGTATCGCTGTGCTACATCCATAACAGTTCGCGCCAGCCTTTCGCGATCGTCGAGCGTCACCATCATGATATCTGCGGGTACAAGCACAATTTCGGTCGAAATGGTTTCCAGTGCATGCATATCACGAGGATCTGCGATAAATGCATCGAGTATGTCGTTATAGCGCTGTAGGACCGTTGCTGCACTGACTGCGAAGCCAAGTTCACGGAACATTTTGGCGGTGGGGCCCTTGACGGACTGACCGTCAATGATCGGCGACACCGCGATTACGGGCGCGGATGCCTTTCGTAACGCCTGCCGTACTCCTGGCACAGCAAGGATCGGTTCAATGCTGATCAGCGGATTGGACGGGCAGATGATGATTGCAGCGACATCTTCAGCGGTTAGTACGTCAATGAGGCCGGGAGCTGGATTGGCTGCCTCGCTGCCTGCATAGGAGATGTCGTTAACAACCGGCTCAGCTTGGCGGCCAACGAAATAATCCTGAAAGTCTAGCCAGCCCTCCTCGGACTGCAAGCGCGTGCGTACCGGCTGGTTCGACATGGGAAGGATAAGGGCGCCGACGCCGAGAGTTGCGCAATTGTCGGCAGTAATAGTCGAGAGGCTGTGACCCTCGGCCAGGCGGGCGGTGCGCTGGACGTGCATGGCGAGGTCGCCGTCGCCGAGGTTGAACCAGGTCTCGCCGCCGAGGGCCTGCACAGCGCTCATGAAGGTCCAGGTCTCGTTGGCACGACCCCAGCCGCGTTGCGTGTCACTCAGGCCGGCGAGCGTGTAGATCAGTGTGTCAATGTCGGGCGAAATCGAGAGGCCCATGTGTTCGAAGTCATCACCGGTGTTGGCGATGATGGTGAGGCTGTCGGGTGGTAGAACGCGCTTCAGGCCGAGCGCAAGCTTGGCCCCGCCGATACCGCCCGAGAGTGCGACGACTCTTTGCTGCTTTGAAGCGTCCGCATTCATCGAAACAGATCCTCGGCGGGATCGCGGACAATTTCGGCCGCACGGGTTGCCGGTCTTGACCATTCCAGGCCGGAGACAACGACCGCAGGCAGACCCTCGGCACCCTGGCCCATCAGAAGCGAGGCGGCGGCGGCGATTTCATCAGCGAAGCCGGATATCGAGACACCGAGTTCGCGACCGAACAGGTCTGGTTCTCCGCGCAGGTCGAGCAACGCCGGGAGGCCAGCAACGCCGATTGCAACGCCGGCCGTGCCCGATCGAAAAGGACGGCCGAAGCTATCGGATATGACGATGCCGATATCGACGTCATGTCGCTCCCGGATGGCGCTGCGCAATCTGGCGGCGCTGGCGTCGGGGTCGAGCGGGAGAAGGATGGCGTGCTCGCCATCTGCGGCCGGGCCGACGTTCGATTGATCAATGCCGGCGTTCGCCATTATAAAGCCTAGGCGATGTTGTACGATCATGACGCCGGGCCGGTGGCGCACAACGCCTTTGGATTCGGTCAGGATCAACTCGACTAGGCGCGGGTCTTTGCCTGTTTTTTTTGCCCAATTGCGCGCGTCCGGACGCGGCCGGACCTTATCGAGAGGTACGATACGGCCTTCGGTCTTGGAGATAACTTTCTGCGCGACGACAAGCACATCCTGAGGTTTCAAGATGATCGCTGCGCGCGCCAAAGCATCTGTGATGAGCTGCCCCAGATCGTCGCCCGGATGCACCATTGGGATGCCGGGCAGCGCCGTCAGCTGGAGGTTGGCGGATGCCATAATTACGCGGCCTAGCCGTGCTGCTTGCGCAGGCGTGGCAGGATCTCGTCTCCGTAGAGTTTGATGAAACGCGCTTGATCCGGGCCGGGGCCGTGGAAGACCAAATGATCGAAGCCCATCTTGATGTAGTGTCCGATGCGTTCTACATGCTCGTCTGGATCGGTCGAAACGATCCAGCGTGACGCAGCCCGCTCGACCGGCAGGGCATCAGAAAGTTTCTCCATTTCGAGCGGATCTTCGACCGACATTTTTTCTTCGGCGGAAAGGGCGAGCGCCGCCCAGTGTCGTGTATCCTGCATGGCGCGGTCGTGATCCGTGTCGAACGAAACCTTCACCTCGATCATGCGCTCGATGGAGTCTTTCGCGCGGCCATTGATTTCAAGGCCTGCCTCAAGACCTGGGAGAAGTTTTTCCAGATACAATGCGTCTGGCTTGCCGCTGGTGCAGATGAAGCCATCGCCAGCGCGACCGGCATATTTGGCGACCATCGGACCACCAGCGGCGATGAAGATTGGCACAGGTTTGTCAGGCCGATCATAGATCGTCGCGCTGTCAGTTTTGTAGTAGTCGCCTTCGAACGTGACGCGGTCCTCGTTCCAGAGCTGTTTGATCAGTCGGACGGACTCGCGCAACCGCGCAAAGCGTTCCTTCATTTCTGGCCAGGCCATGCCGGTCGCCGGCACTTCGTTGAGGCCCTCACCGGAGCCGATACCAAGAATTATGCGGCCCGGGAACATGGTACCCATCGTGCCGAACGCCTGGGCCACGATCGATGGGTGATAGCGGAATGTCGGGGTGAGGACGCTGGTCCCGATTTGGATGCGGGACGTCTTTGCGCCCATCGCGCCCATAAGTGCCAAGGAATAAGGTGCGTGGCCGTTGGTGTGACGCCAGGGCTGAAAATGATCACTCAGGAACACGCTGTCGAAGCCGGCCGTTTCGGCCTGGCAGGTAAAGTCGAGCAACTGATTGCCGGAAAACTGCTCGGCTGATGCCTTGTAGCCAAGTTTGAGCACGTGATGTGCCTCCGTATCGTGGAGTGAGATCTGATGACGGACGCTCCAAGGTCGGAGGCGGTCCTGGATTTGGCCGGATCATAGTCGACATGACGCTGACCTCCAATAGGTCTGGAGTTGTCAGATGATACGATTATGATCGTTGTGCTGGATCAGTTGCTCGCTTAACCTTTTCCATACGACAACGGAACTACTCGTTACGAACTTTGAGGGATTTCTATGACCATTCGCGTCGGATACCTGTTGCCAACCCGAGAAGGGGTTATGGAAGGGCGCCACGAGGCTGTTCCAGTCGTTGATCTGGCGGAGCGTGCCGAGCGGGCAGGATTGGACTCGGTCTGGCTGGGAGATTCACTGACTGCGAAGCCGCGGCACGACCCGATCACGATGATGGCGGCGATTGCTGGGCGTACGAAGCGCATCCAGATGGGGACGGCCGTTTTGCTGCCGTTGCTGCGTAATCCGGTGGTGCTGGCACAGCAGTTGGCGACGCTCGATCAGATCAGTGAAGGCCGATCGATTATTGGAATTGGGATTGGTAATGACCTGCCGACGATTCGGGCGGAACTCGAGTCGGCGGGGGTTCCGTTCGAAAAGCGTGTTGGACGGATGATCGAAATGTTCAAACTTTGCAAGGAACTCTGGCGCGGGGAACCGGTGACATGGGACGGCCGCTGGACGCTTCGCGAGCAGACCTTGGCACCGATGCCTCATACGCCCGGTGGGCCACCGCTTTGGGCGGCGGGGAGCGTTCCGGCATCATTGAAGCGCTGTGGCCGGTATTACGACGGTTATTTTCCGTCCGGGCCGAGCGATGCGGCGGTGTTTGGCGAGCGGTTTACTGCCGTCAAGGCGCAGGCCGAAGCGGAGGGGCGGCCGGCGGATTCGATCACCGGGGCAGCCTACCTGACGTTGGCGATTGATGATGACTCGGCGAAGGCAGATGCGCGGCTCAACGGATATCTCGAGTCTTACTATAATCAGCCGGCGGAGAAGCTTCGGCGGTACCAAGGGTGTTTTACCGGGACGAAAGCTGGCGCGATTGACTGGCTGCACGGCTTTGTTGAGGCAGGTGCGACGCATTTTTGTGTGCGAATTGTCGGTGACCATCATGCCAATATCGATTTGGCCGCCGAAATGCGTGGGGTTTTGCTGAAGTCATAAGTGACGGCGCAATCTATTCTCCGGCCGCAATCCGACGCCGGACTTCCGGCAGGACTTCGGTGCCGATCAGTTCGAGACTGGCGAGGATGTCGGCTTGAGGCATGCCGGGCCAACTCACCCGCATGGCAAGGTGCGTGATGCCTATGCGATGTTGCGCCATCAATGCTTCTATGACTTGTTCGGGTGTGCCGATACCAAAGCGGTTTTCGGCCAATTGCCTCAGTTGCTCCTCGGGCGCATCGCCCTTATTGAGCTTGAGGCCGGGTAAGCCCCACGCCATGTATGATGCATATTTTTCAAGTAGGAATGGGGCAGTGCGCTTGAGCGCTGTTGCCTCATCCTTGGCGCAGGCTGCTTCGTAAAGGCGCACGTAGTGCCGGCTCGGAGGTAGCCCGGCAGCGGTACGAGATTGGTTGAACTTGCTGACATGATCGGCAATTTCGTCAGTTTGCGGCGTTGGCACAATGGCCCAACCATCGGCGATCTTGGCGGCGCGCTCGACGGCAGCGTCAACCTGGGCGGCGATAAGGATTGGCGGATGCGGTCGATGCAGGGGCTGCGGCCGAATGGTCATATTTTCGAATTGCCAATGACGACCATGATGCGTGACGTTGTTCTCTGTCCACAGCCGACGGATTATTTCGATGCCCTCGACCATGCGACTGACACGCTGCTTCATCGGCACGCCGAACATAGCGAATTCTTCCGGGCGGTATCCAAGGCCAACGCCGAGTTGGAATTTACCACCCGAGATGACATCGAGAAATGCAGTGATCTCTGCAATCTCCATCGGGTTATGCATGGGAAGGAGTACGATGTTGGTGCCGAGTTCGAGGCCTTCAGCGTCGGCGGCGAGACGCTGCAGGAATGGCAGCAGCGGAAAGTAGTGGTAATCGTCCGTGATGTGATGCTCTCCGCCCCAGATGCTGTCGAAGCCAAGTTCGCGGATGAGACGGACCTGCTCGACTGTCTCGCTGAAGAGTTGTGCCGGATCATCGCGCTGCGGGTGCTGGGCGTTGAGTTGAATGCCAAGTTTCATGAGTGGTCCTATCCGCCGACGATGCGTGCCGGCTGCCTACATTGTCGAGGCGAGTTCCGGGTTGTGCTGGGCGGTGGTCAGGTCCTGGGTGGTGACACGGCGCAGGTCGCGCTTGTACTTGATGTCATCGTAACGGCGGCCGCGATGCAGCGTGCAGCGATTGTCCCAGATAACGAGATCGCCGGGCCGCCAGACGTGACTGTGAATGAAGCGTCGTTCGGTGGCGTGCTCCATCAATTCGCGCAGTAGCAGCTTCCCGTCGGCCACGGGAAAGTTGACGATGTGCGATGCGTGCGCGCCAAGATAGAGGGTCTTGCGCCCAGAGCCAGGATGCGCGCGTGCGATCGGGTGGCGAACTTCCGGCACCAGAGCGCGCTCGGCTTCGGTATAACCGGTGTAGCCGAGCAGTCCGCGCGAATGCAGGATCGAGTGTTCCGCGACCTTTCCCTCGATTATGGTCTTGAGATCGTCGTCGAGGTCGTCGTAAGCGGCGCGCAAGTCAGCAAACTCGGTGTTGCCGCCTTCTGGCGGTACGACGACGGCATAAAGCATCGACAGTTCACCGGCGATCGGACGAAACGAGGCATCGGAGTGCCACAGTTGGTTGGCGAGGCCGTCGAGCCGACGGTGATCGTCAACCTTGCGCAGTTCGCCATTTGCATCGAGGTTTGAGATATCAGCGAGCACACCGTGTTTCAATCGATCGCCAGACCGGTGGTTGCGTGGTGGGGCAATGGAGCCGAAGCGCTTGCCGGTCTCGAGCAGGGTGTCGTCGTTGAAGTGCTGATCGCGAAAGACAAGGACAGCGTAGTGGTTGATTGCCTCGTGGAGTTCAGCGACCTCGCCGTCACTGAGCTCGGGCGAAAGCTTGAGACCTTCGATCTCAGCGGCGAACAGCGGATGCAGTTGGTTGATTTTCAGGGTCATTGGCGAAACTCCCTGGTCTGAACAATGTTTATTGCGGATAGGGTACGGGTGGCAGATTGGTGGCTGGTGTCTTCGAGAGACCGATGGGGTGGGCGATCACATCCAGTCGGCCGTAACCGGTCTCAGGAATGGTCGTGAAGAGATCGGCGATGTCGGCGCTTGTCGGCGCCTTGACGGCAAAGCCGTTGTCGATGCGGCCGAGCGATTGCAGCCAGCGGCCTGTACGAGCGAGCGCGACACGGACACGCCAGCTGCCGCCTTCGGTTGCGCGTTTGTGGAGACCGGCCATGGTGCCGAGAGCCATCAGGTAACCGGACGCAAAGTCGAGCGCCTGGCAAGGCAATGGTTTCGGTTCGTCGATGCCGGCGACCTGAGCTTCGCCGTAGTTGATGCCACTGGCGGTTTGGACGAGGGAGTCGAAGCCGCGCCGGTGCGCCCATGGGCCTTCGTGACCCCAGGCGGAGATCGAAACGGAGACGATGCCGGGGCGAAGATCGGCGAGACGTTCTGGTGAGAAGCCGTTGGCGTCCATGGCGCCGGGGCGATAGCCCTGCACGAAGACGTCGGCGTTGCGGACCTGGGCTTCTAGGCTAGTGCGGCCGAGCGGTTCTTTCAGGTCGATGAAGGCGGAGCGCTTGCCGCGGCCGCCATCAATTTCAAGCATCAGCGGGTCCCGCGGCAGGCGCGCCGCCGAGATGCGCAGAACATCGGCGCCATGCGCCGCGAGCGTGCGACCGCAGACCGGGCCAGCGATAACGCGTGTGAGATCGAGCACGTTGATGCCTGAAAGAGGCTGGTTGCCGTCGGCAGGCAGCGGCTCGGGTGGTGCGTCTCCGATGCGCTCAATGTCGAAAAGCGGCAGGTGTTCGAGGGCCCGGGCCTGGCCGTGCGCAGCCCATTCATCGGCCGATCGCATCATGAAAACGACGAGACCTTTTTCGCCGCAAGCATCCTCGAAATTTTGCGCGGTCCATGATTGCAACGTCTTTTCGACAGCATCGCGATTGCAATCGCATTTGAGGACTTCGAGAACGCCGGCTTCGTGGTGTGGATAGTTGGCATGGATGCGCACCCAGCGGCTGTCGCCGCATTTATAGAGGCCGGCGATCGGACCCCATAGGCGTTTCTCGGCATCGCCGTTGATGATTAAATGGTGCTCGCTGAGAAATTCAGTTTCAGCGTGACGCGAGTCGACGCTGACGTTTTGCGATTCGCCGCCGGAGCGAAGGCGCCAGAGTTCTGACGCTGCCAAACCGGTGGCGGCAATCGTGGCGGTGGCCACAGCGGCGACGTGATAGGACGAGGGAAGGGTCGGGGGGCGGATGTCGAGTTGAGCGTTAGAAAGCGCTTCGGATGGTAGACCGGCAAGGCCCCAAATGTGAGCGAGTTGGTCGTGGGTCACCCTAGCTGTGTCAGTCATTCGTCGCCTTTCTTGCCAACTGTGACGCCGGTCCATTGTTCGTTATATTTGATCAGCGCGACGCTGGCTTCATCGCCGCTCCCCTGACTCACTGCAAAGGCCAGGATTTGCTTTACCGAATTGCCAAGCCACATTGGCACATCCATGGCTTCGGCTTCGGTCATGCACAACTTGACATCTTTGTAAAGTAGTCGCTGTTTCATGCTCTTGTCGAAGCGTCGGTTGAGGATCGAATTTGGCACCTTGTTCATAGTTGAATCGTTGCGCCCGCTGCTCGCATTGAACACGTCGACCATGACGGCGGGATCGAGACCGGCCTTCACGCCCATTACCATCGCCTCGGCGGTGGCGATGTTTGCGGTTGCTGAGAGATAGTTGTTGGTGAGTTTCATGGTCTGGCCAAGGCCGGGCGCGTCACCGAGGTAGAATAGGTTCTTGCCGATCGCTTCGAATGCCGGGACCATCTCGTCATAAAGTGCCTTCGGGCCGGAGACCATCAATGCCAAGGTGCCGGCTTCAGCGCCTCGTGAACCGCCGCTGACTGGGCTGTCGAGACAGGTGATGTTCGCAGCATTCAGTTCGGTAGCCACTTCCTTGGCCATGACCGCGCCAGTGGTCGAAAGATCGATGTAGTTGCGAACCTGGCCGCCATGGATGATGCCGTCGGATCCGAGCGCGACGTGGCGTACGACATCGGGCGTTGGCAGGCTGACGATGATTGTATCGACTGCGTCGGCGACTTCTTTCGGGCTTGTTGCGATGCCGGCCCCGCGTTGGCCGAGCGGAGCCATTGCACTTTCGCGGACATCATGGATGACAAGTGAAAAGCCAGCGTCCAATAGACGACCGGCCATTGGTCCTCCCATGTCTCCAATACCGATGAAGCCGAGCTTGGATTGCGTCATGGTGTGCGTCCTCTTTGCGACGGAGCGGCGTTCCGGTTCTGGCCGAGCGGAACCGCGCACTCTGGCTGTGTTCTTAGCATTTCGGCGGACGCCATAGTGCCATATGGCGGATGATTTTTGTCTGATCGACCTGCGGATATCGTTTGTGGGGATCAGAGCGTGTTCGCCAACGGATGGGAAGCGCTTTATGGTTGGTTCTGGGTTGTGCATCGACGAAAAGGGTTCCGTCATGACAGATCAATCGTACCTATTTGCCGGCGTTGCCGGTTATGTCGGCCGACCGGATGCTGAGGGTGATGTGGGCGTGTTTCGACTTGCGATCGGCGATGGCGCCTGGCAGCACGTTCTGGCGGAACTGGAGACGTTTTCGGTGCACGTGCATGCCGGCGACCCAGGCGTGGTGCTGGCTGGGACCGAGAACGGAGTCTGGCGTAGCACGGACCATGGCGCGACATTTGAGAGGGCCGATTTTCCCGATAGCGGCAGGCAGATCTGGAGTTTTCTGGTTGATAGCCGGAATGCCGACCGGATCTATGCCGGGGCATCGCCGATTGCGATCTATTGCAGCGACGACCGTGGTGCTTCTTGGCGTAAGCTATCTGATGTCGGCGTCGACGAACACTGCAAGGTAATCTTTGATGCGCGTGTGATGCGTATGGTGCAGCACCCGACGCGCCCCGCTCAGATATATGGCGCGCTTGAGGTCAACGGAGTGATTCGTACGACAGATGGTGGTGAAACATGGGAAGACTGCAGCGCACATCTGATCCAGCTGTCGGAGCAGGAGCATCTCAAGAGCAAAATCGTCTCCGATACGTATGCCGAGGGGATGCTCGATGTGCACGCGGCCACGATCTGTCCGGCCAAGCCAGATGAGGTCATTCTGGCGCTACGCATGGGGCTGTTCCGCTCAGTGGATCAGGGCCAAACATGGCAGGACATGGACGTTGGCCGCTTTTCACCGACAACCTATGGGCGCGATGTGAAAATCTCGCCGCAAGATCCAAAGACGCTTTATGCCGCGTTGAGCGTGGCCGCGGCGAGCGAGGATGGCGGCATCTACCGCAGCACTGATGCGGGGGAGACGTGGAGCCGATTCGACAAGGTCCAGGTGCACGGAACGATCATGTCGATCGGGCTACATCCACGCGATGCCGATCAAGTTTACATCGGTGCACGCTATAACGGTGAGGTTTTCGGCACGACGGACGGCGGTAAATCATGGTCCGAGATACGATTGCCGGGGCAGGTAAAGGACATCTATTCGCTGAGCTGTGGCTAACCTAAACTGCCTCAGGTGGTGCGCGTGTACCTGTTTGTCAGGATGCGAAGCCGGTCCCGAAAGTGCGGGCGAACGCGGGCGCTCCACGGCGTATCGACGGCGGTTTTCCAGTCGTCAGAACGTGCGACATCGGCGCTTTCCAAGTGATAAATCGCCAAGTACTTGTGGAGACCTTCTTTGTCCGTTGAGCGGTAGCGACGCGCCGCCAGGCATCCGGGTACATTGCCGAGCGCGGGCAGATGCTCTTCGTCGTACCAGGCGTTGAAATCTGCTTCGGCCTCGGGCGTAACGTTCATCGCGTTGATGAGCAGGCCACCAGCATTGGTAGGTGCTGGCGGATGTCCTGGGGTCAACTGTTCACCTTCGAAACGCATGAGGCGTCCCAGTTGCGCAACCATGCGCTTCGTCCAGGGTGAGGAATTCTCGTAGCCGATCGCTTGATAGGCGTGCGCATTGAGAACATCGACATCGTCGAGATCGTAGGTGGCGGCCGCGTAATGAGCGTCATCCGCACCGAGCCAGCGTTCGCAGCGGCCAAATCCATTTATGGCTTGCCGCTCAGGGACATGCTCCAAGTCGTACCAGTCGTGAAATTCGTCTGGATTGGCGGGTGAGAAATCGAATGCGACGGCCAGTATACCCCTTGCCATAGTGCGCTCTCCTAAAGAACTTCATTGCCGCCAGTGTACAGGAGCTGAGACTTGAGGCCCAAGCGCTTCTGCAGGAACAACAGCAAACTTTTCGATTGTGGCCAAGATTAACGAACTCGGTCCAACTTTCATCCGGAATCAAGCGTTTGGTCCTGAATACCAAGACCAGAGTACTAGGGCATGACCTTACGCAGGATATGACGGCGATTGGTCGTGAACGGGCGAACTTCGGTGGGCCAGCGACCGCGTTCGCCGGCATCGGCCCATTCATCGCTCAACAGGACGTCCGGACTTTCGAGTTCGTAGATCGCGCAGTATTTTGGCTCATCGCCCGGGTCCATGACGCGCTTTTCGCCGCCGAGCAACATGCTCAGTGGCTCGCGCGTGGATCGCGTTGCGCTTAACACACCAGGAACAGCGGCAATGAATGGGATGTGCTCCTTGTCGTAAACCTCGTTGAACAACGCTTCCTTTTCGGGCACGACATCCATACTGACAACGAACAAGTACTTGGTTTTGCCGGACATAAACATGTCTCCGATTGATTGCGCCTGATGATTGATGATCGTATGCGGTAAAGCCACGTTGATATATAGGGTCGAGAAAAACAATAGCCGGCTGATGACGCCCGGGGCGAGACTAGGAGAACGGACACATGGCTTTGAAAGTTGCAATGATCGGGACAGGGCGGATTGCGGAGATGAAGCTGTTGCCGGCGCTTTCCAATACAGACGATGCCGTCTTGTGGAGTGTGCTTAGCCGTGACAAGGCGCGCGCAGGGGCAGTCGCACAAAGGTTCGGTGCCCAATCTGCGAATGCGGCGCATGACAATATTGATGCAATGCTGGCAGATCCTGACCTTGATGCCGTGATAATCGCGACGCCGGACAAGCTGCACTCCGAGCAGGCGATCGCGGCGGCGCGTGCAGGAAAGCACGTTTTCTGCGAAAAGCCGATGACGACTTCGCTGGTTGAAGCTGATGCTATGATCGAGGCCTGCAACACCGCTGGAGTCAAGCTCGGCGTGGCGTTTCATTTGCGCTGGCACGCCGGACACCGCAATTTGTTCCGGGCGGTGAGTGATGGACTGCTCGGTGATCTGCGACATATCCGTGTGCAGTGGAGCTCGTTGGCGCCGGATGACGGCAACTGGCGTGCGGACACCGACGTTGGGAAGTGGTGGAGCCTGGCCGGTGTCGGCACGCATTGCCTTGATCAGATCTTGTGGTTCATGGAGCCAACCTGCGGTGAGGTTGTCGAGGTGAAGAGTGTGATTTCGCGCGAGATCTGGAAGGGGCCAAACGATGAAACGGCACTTATCAGCATGCGCTTCGCCAACGGTGCGACGGCAGATCTTTGCTCGTCCGTCGTATTTGCGGCGCCGACGCAGTTCGAACTCTATGGCACCAAGGGGTATGCACGCGGTGAAGGCTCGGTCGGGATTAGTGGTGAGGGGCGGATGTGGACCGACAATGGCGACTGGGAGTTTCCAATCATCGACCCTTATCAGCTGGAGATCGAGGATTTTGCCGCTGCCGTGCGGGACAACCGTCCGCCGGAAGTCGATGGTGTGATGGGGCGTCGTAACACGGACATTTTGTTGCAGGCGACGGGATAGCGGCGGCCTCAGCGTTCAACGAAAGGACCAATTTTTGCCCGCGCGTAAGCGGGCCGAGCTTGGATAGCCGCCCACCAGGCGGCGACACGGGGGTGCTTGTCAGGTTGCATCTCGTCTGGTGCAATCTCTTCGTCGATACGCTTTGTGAACGGTACGGCGGCAATGTCGGCGATTGAATATTGATTTCCGACTAGCCAGCCGGACGGCTTCATCGCAGCTTCCATGCGATCGAGCAATTTGACGAGATTGTCGCGCGCTTCGTCTTCCTCCTCCTTGGTGTACGGCCGCCGCGCGACACGCATCCACGCTTCGCGGCGTTCCCTGCTTGGAATCTTCTTGAGGACCGCTTCGAGTTCCGCATCGGTCCATTTCTGGGCGACCAACTGCAAGCTGTGCTTCCAGTTGAAGGTCACGAGGTTCTGGATCTGAGCATCGATATGGCGGATCCAGTTGCGCATTTCGGCGCGTTGGTATGGCGTATTCGGGCGTAGCGGTGGATCAGGGAAAGTTTCGTCGAGGTATTCACAGATCGTGCCGCTCTCATGCAACGCTTGGCCGTCGTGGATGAGTGTTGGCACGACGCCCAGCGGGTTGATCTCTTTGTATGCATCAGAATGCTGCTCAAGTTTGCCGAGATCGACAATGTGCCCTTCGTACGCGAGCTTTTTCTCTTCAAGGCACAATCGGACGCGGCGCGATGCGCTTGATTGCCACGCGTGGTGAAGGGTGATCATAGCGGCTGCTACCTCTGAAGACTTCTTGATTGCTCTGCGTACGGAGATCGCCCGTTATGGATGCGGTCCCCAGGGAGCGGGGTTCATGAGTTTGACTTCCTGTGTCATGACGAGCGGCCTGAATTTTGGGACGAAATCTTCCATGAAATCTTTGTTGGAGAAGACAGCAGCCCAATGTTTTCGACGATCGGCATCGTCTTCAAACTTCCAGATATGGACGAGTTGGTTGATCATGCCCGTATCGCCCTGAAAGTAGCCGACGAGCTTGTCGGTGTGGCCGCCCTTTTCGAACGCCGGGTAGCCGTACTTCTGGTAGAGTTCGACTGCTTCTGCCATCTTGCCGGTATAGAGTGTGTAGGTGCGCATCTCGTAGAGTGCCATCGTGCTTCCTTTCGATGTTCTGGACGCGAAGGGTGATGTAGAATGACGCTGAGCGGCGGGTTTGTGAAGCGCCGGTGCCGTCAGATAAGGGATGAGTGGTATGCCTCGCAAAATTCTTGATCTGTCCCGGCCACTGGAGAATACGGTCGATGCGGACCCGCCGGGCCTGGCGCCGCAGATCACCTATATGGATCACACACAGACAGCGGAGCGCATGTTGCAGTTCTTCCCGGGTGTCGATGCTGGCCGATTGCCGGGCGGCGAAGCGTGGGCGATCGAAACGGTACAGATCTCGACGCACAATGGCACACATCTCGATGCGCCCTATCATTTTCACTCCACGATGAACAACGGTGAGCGCGCGATTACGATTGATGAAGTGCCGTTGGAGTGGTGTATGGGGCCCGGTGTCAAATTGGACTTTCGCGGTCTTGCCGATGGCTATGTGGCGACCGCTGCCGATGTCGAGGCGGAACTGAGACGGATCGGGCATGACCTTCAGCCATTCGATATTGTGGTGGTGAATACCGGTGCTGGTGCGAACTACGGCACAGACCGCTATGTCAATTCCGGCTGTGGGATGGGGCGGGACGCGACGCTCTATCTGCTGGAGCGCGGTGTGAGAGTGACCGGAACTGACGCCTGGAGCTGGGATGCGCCGTTTGTCTATACGGCAGAACGCGTGGCGAAAACCGGTGACGCATCGTTGATCTGGGAGGGACATCGGGCGGGAATGGAGATTGGCTATTGCCACATGGAAAAATTGGCGAACCTCGAAGAACTGCCGGATACCGGATTCGAAATCAGCTGTTTTCCAGTCAAGATCAAAGCCGCCAGTGCGGGTTGGTGCCGCTGTGTTGCATTGCTAGCTTGATTGGATGTTTGCGGCGTGTTCGTCGCCAAGTTGTGATTAGCCTGTCAGGTGGTTCGCGTTACACTCGCGCTATGACAGTTGTAATCGGGCGAGAAAAAAGTACTGGACCTGCCCGTCCGGTGTCGTTCGCATTGAAGTGCGCCGCTGCTTTGTCACTGTCGTGGGCAGTAGCGGTTGCTTTGTCGCCGGCTTGGGCCCAGATCAAACCAGCACCACCGGCGTCCGAGCCTGAAAGCGCCGTACCAACGGAAAAACCCACGCCGAAGGCCGACAAGAAGCATGCCCCGAGTCAGCCGACCGAAGGCAATATGACGTTGGCGCGGATGAATGAGATTATTCGGCGTCTCGATCCGAAAGCAAAAGTGCCGCAGCCCGGTTCGTGGCAACTCACGATCAGTGAGCGACCTGTCTTGATTATCACGGACCGTCTGGCCAATCGGATGCGTATCATCTCGCCGATCACTCAGGTTGCCGGGCTGCCGGAAGGCGCACTGCAACGCATGATGCAGGCCAATTTTGATACCGCGCTGGATGCACGGTATGCGATTGCGCGCGGAGTCGTTTGGGCGACGTTCATTCATCCATTGGCGGCGCTGCACGACCGTCAGTTCATCAGCGCGATCGGGCAGACTGTTAATCTGTCACTGACGTTCGGAAAAACGTTTTCGTCAGGTGCGATGAGCTTCGGTGGCGGTGATAGTCGCGACATCATCCAAAAGAAGTTGATTGAAGATCTGCAGAAGAAAGGTCTGCCGATTTAGACGAAGGACGGAGCGGCATATCTCCGTTGACTACTCATTGAGTCCTTTCCCTTCATATGGATGCGTTTCGATCCAGTGGTTGGCGATATCGAGTCGGCGGGTGATCCAGACGTCCGGTTTCTTTGCGACATAGTCGAGGAAGCGCTTGAGACCCATGGCGCGTGCTGGATGGCCGATCAGGCGTGGGTGTAAACCAACCGACATCATTTTGGGGTGCGTCTTGCCTTCCTCATAAAGGATGTCGAAGGCGTCGCGGATGAAGGAAAACCACTGATCAGAGGTTCCCATCCAACCGGCGTATTTGCCATCGTTGTTGGTCAATGAATAGGGCACCACAAGATGTGGCTGCTCATCGACGGTTTTCCAGAACGGCAGTTCTTCGCCGTAATAATCGCTGTCGTAAACGAACCCGCCGTGTTCCACGACGAGTCGACGCGTGTTGAGTGATGGTCCATAACGGCAATACCAGCCGAGTGGCCGTTGACCGGTTGTCTGTTCGAGCGATGCGACAGCTTTAGCGATGTGTTCGCGCTCTTCTGCTTCGCTCATCTGGTAATGCTTGAGCCAGCGCCAGCCGTGACTGCAGACGTCATAACCGGTTTGACGGATGGCTTCGGCAAGCGGTGGATTGCGCTCAAGGGCAAGCGCGCAGGCAAACAGCGTGAGCGGCAGATTGCGCTCCTGGAATAGGCGGAACAGCCGCCAGATGCCGACCCGGCTGCCATACTCAAACATCCCTTCGCCTGATAAGTCGCGTCCTTCCAGCCCTTGTTGCCGGCCGAACGCCTCGGTGTGCTGAATTTCTGTGAAGCCTTCGCCATCCTGTACCGATGGCTCGGAGCCCTCTTCCACGTTGATGACGAAATTGAGAGCGAGGCGAGCGCCGTTCGGCCATTTTGGGTTTGGCGAATTTGCACCATAGCCGATGAGATCACGGTCATATTCAACGGACATTCGGGCGACCTTTCATGCGACTTTTCCTGAATCCTCGAAGGGTTTGTTGTCACCGGCTCCGGCGGCGAAACGTCTGGTGCGGTAGTCGTGGACAGAGACTGGTTCGTATTTCGGCGGGTTGCCCGGGCCATGACAAGTCGGCAGGCATTCTACCATGGCGTTGTAGCGGGGGCCGACGAAATACCCGATTGATAGGCGACGGGCATGCGCACCGGCATCCAATGGCGGCACGGCAACACGGTGGAGCGTTGAGACGAGGCGATCGTTCGTCCAGCGCATGAGGAGGTCACCGATGTTGATAATAAATGTGTCCGCAATACCTGGTGCGTCGATCCATGATCCGTCCCGTGCCTTGACCTGTAGACCACCGGGCACTGGATCGTTGCGCAGAATTGTCATCATGCCAACGTCCGAATGCTCGCCGGCGCGCAACTGGCCCGGCTCGACGGCCTTCGACAGCGGCGGATAGTGAAGCAGGCGCAACTGACTCGAATGCGTGTCATCAAGGACGTTGTCAAAGTGGGTTTCATCGAGATCGAGCGATAACGCGAGCGCTTCACCGAGCGTGCGCATGAGTTCTTCCATGCTGCGCCAGTAGGTGTGCATTTTCGGGCGAAGGTCCGTTGGCGCATCGGGCCAGAGGTTGGGCGCGAAGCTTGGATAACTGGCCGGCCCCGTGAAGTAGGGTGTGTCGGGTATTTCGTCCGGGCCGATCGCGAATACTTCTTTGGCATCGGGTGGGCTGTCGCCGCCGGACATTCGGACGAGCGTTTCTTCGCCATAGGGGATGTATCCGCGGTTCTGGTCGTTCTTGGGTCGGCGGACCTCCATCTTTTGGTCCAATGGCAAATCAAAGAAACGCAATGCAGCTTCGCGCAGCTCTTCACCAATGCTAGGCGGAATTCCATGGCCGCCGATGACTGCGAAGCCCAGCGTCTCGGCGGCATGCCCGAGTTCTTTGGCGACCCGCTGGCGATCGTTGCTGCTGCCCAAGCGAAAGGCAGAGAGGTCAACGATAGGGATACTTTGGGACATGTCGTGCTCCGCAGAATGCGTTGAAGCTGATGCAAAGAGAAAGACTCGTCGTTCAGTCGACAGCTGTCAATCCACGGCTGGCCAACCGATACAAAGGTGGGCGATCGGTTCGTAGGGCTCCTGCAGATTTAAGACATCTGCGGTTGCTTCGTCGCGGAATCCGGCGATGAGTACGCACGCCAGTCCTTCCGCGCAGGCTTGCAGCTGGATGTTTTGCGCCGCGGCACCTGCCTCGATGTAGGCATAACGTCGTCCACGGACGCCGAAGGGTGGCTGCTCAACAAACGCTTGCGACACTGAAACCATATCAGCACAAATCGTGAGAATGGCAGGCGCAGAGGAGATCCAGGGCTGGTCATCGAGAGCGACAAGCGCCAGACCGGGGCGAAGATCATGATCCAAATGTGGGATTAGCTTCAAAGTGTCGTTGCTGACGCAATATGCGCCAACTGACAAGTTAGTGACGAGGCCGGCGGATACTATGAGATGAAGTGGATGCAGGGCATGCGCAGAGGGGACGGTACGTTCGCCGCTTTGACCCGTTATTCCTTGTGCAGACCACAGCAGCTTGTGCACGATAGGCAAGGGCAGCGGCCTGTCATCAAATGCGCGATGGCTTCGCCGTTTCGAGATGGCATCTTCCAGCGTAAACTCTGTCATGTGATTTTCCAGTTTGTGCGGCACGGACGCTCGGGCCGCTTCTGAGTGAACGGAGACGCCTGCATGCCTACTGCTCAACAAATCCATGACGAGGCTCTGGTAATCGATGGTCTTGTCTACCATTGCGATGGCGATGTCACGGACCTTAAGGCCGGTGGGATAAATGCGCTCAATATTACGACGTGTTTTTTCGAAGCGGACTTTGCCGAAGCCTGTCAGGAGATTTCGCGATGGCATGGAATCTTGAATGCACCGAATTCGCCCTGGCTTCAGATCGAAACAGCGGCGGATTTTGACCGTGCCAGGGCAGAAGACAAGATCGGTTTGATCATGGGCTGGCAGAATTCGCGGCCGATAGCGGATGAGCTGCATCGATTGTATTTTTTTCGACGACTTGGTCTTCGGATCATGCAGCTTACCTACAACTTTCGGAATGCGCTGGGGGATGGTTGCTTGGAGCCGGAAGAGGCGGGTTTGACGTTGCTTGGCCGTGAAGCCATTCGCATCATGAACGAGCTTGGTATCGCGATCGATCTGTCGCATGTCGGGCAGCGAACGATGCTTGATGCGATTGAGGCATCCGAGCAACCGGTGCTGATCACCCATGCCAACGCACGGGCGCTGGCCGAGTTGGAACGCAATAAGACGGATGAGATTATCCGTTTGGTTGTTGCGAAAGGCGGCATGATCGGAGCTAGCATTTACGGTCCGATGTGCTGGGACGGTGATCCGAACCGCAAGCCGACGATTGACGACTATCTGCGCCACCTGGATCATCTGGTCGAGGTTGCAGGCGTTGAACATATCGGATTTGGAACGGACCTGGCGACAGGTTCGAACTACCCGAAGATGGCGTTTGAGCGGACGCACTGGCGACGCTGGGAAGGCATAAACAGGTTCAACCGCGTGTTTGGGGAAGATATTCCGTCACGCTACTTGGCGGATTGTAACAAGCATAGCGATTTGCCAAAAGTGACCGAGGCATTGGTTCAGCGCGGCTGGTCGGAAGAAAACATCAAAGGTTATCTCGGCGGGAATTTTCGGCGGACCCTTGATCAGATATGGAGCGCGGGCTGTTCTGTGTGATGTTGGGTCGTCAATGCGGCAGTCAGCCTGAATTCAAAAGGACAATCTGAATGGCACGACGCGGTATGAAGTTCGGGATATTCATGGCGCCGTTTCACCGGCTCGGTGAAAACCCAACGCTTGCGATGGATCGCGATCTAGAATTGATCCAGTGGATTGATCATCTCGGATTTGATGAAGCGTGGATTGGAGAACATCATTCAGCTGGTTGGGAAACGATCGCCTCCCCAGAGATTTTCATGGGCGTTGCTGCGGACCGAACCAAGCACATCATGCTTGGTTCGGGCGTCACGAGCTTGCCCTACCACAATCCGTTCATGGTAGCGCAAAGGTTCGTGCAACTCGATCACATGAGTCGTGGTCGCATTATGCTCGGTTGTGGGCCGGGTGCGCTTCCTTCGGATGCGTACATGCTGAGCATTGATCCGATAACACAGCGCGACCGGATGAACGAATCTCTTGATGCGATCGTCGCGTTGTTGAAGTGCGAAGAGCCGGTGACGATAAAGACGGATTGGTTCGAACTACGCAATGCGCGCCTGCACCTCGCGCCTTATAGTGATCCGCGCTTCCATATTGCGACGGCTAGTACGATCACGCCGTTTGGCATGATCGCAGCTGGACGGCATGGCCTTGGCGTGTTGTCGATTGGCGCCGGAATACCTGGCGGACCGGAAATGCTCGCGAAGCAATGGCAGATTGCTGAAGATACTGCAAAGGAGCACGGCCATGAGATGAACCGGAAAGATTGGCGGGTGGTTGTCGTCATGCACCTTGCTGAAGACCCGGAACAGGCGTTGCGCGAAGTGCAGAAGGGCGAACGTTCAGAAACGGTGACCTATTTCGAGGAGACGTTGGGCCGTCCGCCCGGCCGTTCCGATGAGCCCTTGCGGGATGGTGTCAAGATGGGGACGACGCTCGTTGGCAATCCGGAAACGGCGATCAAAGGAATTGAACGACTGTTGGAGTTGAGCGGCGGCGGGTTCGGTGGCGTATTGTTTCGTGCACACGAATGGGCGAACCGCGAACAGACGATGCGCAGCTACGAGCTGTTTGCCCGGTATGTGGCGCCGTACTTCCAAGGTTCGCTTGACACGATTTTCGCCTCAAATGCGTTTACGAAAGAAAATCGTAAGGAAGTTGTTGGGCGCAATGTCGAGGCTGTTCGGCGCGCGTTTACGGACACAGGACGTCAAGTGCCTGCTGGCTATGAGGACCGAACGCTCGGTGTGCAGGACATAAAAAAGGACTAAAACGAAGCAACATGGTTAGAATCGCGAAGTTGCGCGACCGATAGCTGGTTCGAAGGTTCTTATTGAAGGATTTGCAGCATGGACCTCACTGGCGAGGATCTGTTTGTCCAGCATCCGAAGTGGGGCCGGATCTATGTGCGCAACAAGCGGCCGGCCGGGGGCGAGCAGTTTGCGGCGAACAGGATTGTTATCCTTCAGCACGGCGCCACGTATGGTTCGGCGGCATTCGACTTGCCGTTCGGCGGCCTGTCGTGGATGGACTACATCGCGGCACGTGGCTTCGATGTCTATTGCATTGACTTGCCAGGCTACGGCCGCTCCGAGCGGCCATCACAGATGGATGCACCTGCCAACGAGAATCCGCCCTTTATGCGTACGTCGGATGCAGCGGATTGTCTTGGCACAGTCGTTGATTTTGTGTGTGCGCGGCGCGGTGTTGATCGATTGTGCCTGATTGGGTGGTCATGGGGCACGGCAATCACGGGTCTTTTTACGGCTGGGCATGGCGATCGTGTCGAGCGATTGACGCTTTATGCGCCGGTCTGGGATCGGACGGACTCTGCGCCATCGGCTATCCATGTTGATGGACCACTCGGGGCGTATCGAACGGTCAACCGCGAAGCGACTCAGAAGCGTCGGCAGAACGGTTTGGATGCGGAGCAAGCCGCGAAAGTCATGCCGGCCGAGTGGTTCAACCTGTGGTGGGATGCAACGACGGCAGCGGATCCAGGTGCCATACCCGGTACAATCCGTGCACCGAATGGTGTAGTGCAGGACAGCCATGATTATTGGAATGTTGGAAAGCCGCTCTATGACCCCGCTAAGATTACGGCGCCGGTTTTCGTCATTGTTGGCGAATGGGACCTAGACACGAAGCCTGATCTGGCGATCAAGCTCTATCCGTTGTTGACTCAAGCCGCTTGGAAACGACTGACCATTGTGAGCGGCGGTACGCACTCGTTGATGATGGAGGCGAACCGGATGCTGTTGTTTCGTTCGGTGCAGCAGTTCCTCGAAGAAGCGCCGCCGGGAGTGAGTGCTGCTGATTGATGGTGGCCGATAAGTCGCCGATGCAGTGCTGATGATGAACCTTGCGAAACAAGTTGGTGTGGCGCAAGGTTGGCAGACATGCCTCTTTCGGGCTTGCGATCGCGACAAGCGGTCTTTGTGTACAAAGCAACGGAATTGTTAGGCCATGGTCGATATTGCGACACGGGTTTACAATCACAATTGGAAAATCGACCCGATTGTGCGCTCGGTGCTGGACAACGATTTTTACAAACTGCTGATGGCGCAAACGATCTTTCGGCGCAATGTCGATACACAAGTGACGTTCAGCCTGATCAACCGTACGCGGGATGTGCCGCTCGCTGAGATGATTGATGAAAACGTGCTGCGCGAACAGCTTGATCATATTCGCACACTTAGCCTGACGCGGGGTGAGTCGACCTGGCTGCGTGGCAATACCTTTTACGGCGCGCGCATGATGTTCGATCCGGAATTTATTGCATGGCTCGAAAGTTATCGTTTTCCTGACTACCACCTGGAACGCAAAAGCGATCAGTACGAGTTGACGTTTGAAGGTCCCTGGATCGAGACGATGATGTGGGAAGTTCCTGCATTGGCGGTGATCATGGAACTGCGCTCACGAGCGGTTCTGATGAATATGGATAAGTTTGCGCTGCAGGTATTTTATGCCCGGGCGATGACACGCGTGTGGGAGAAAATTCAACGTTTGTGCCAATTGCCCGATCTGAGTATTGCCGATTTTGGAACGCGGCGGCGGCATAGCTTTTTATGGCAGGACTGGTGCGTGCAGGCCATGCAGGAAGGGTTGCAGGACCGGTTCCTCGGGACCTCGAATTGTCTTATTGCGCTGCGCCGCGAAGTCGAAGCGATCGGCACTAACGCACATGAGTTGCCGATGATTTATGCGGCACTGGCGTCCGCCAAAAGCGATCAAGAACTCGCCGCGGCGCCGTATCGTGTCCTGTCTGATTGGCAAGAGGACTATGACGGCAATTTGCGGATTATTTTGCCGGATACCTATGGCACGCAATCGTTTCTTAACAACGCTCCGCCATGGCTGGCGAGCTGGACAGGGGTTCGGGTCGACTCTGGCGATCCGATTGCAGGCGGTGAAGCTGCGATTGAATGGTGGCAGCAACACGGTCAGAAAGCAGAAGAAAAGTTGCTGATTTTCTCCGATGGCCTAGATGTTGAAGAAATCGAGCAACTCCATAGGCATTTTTACGGCCGCATCCGGGTTGGCTTTGGTTGGGGTACATTGCTGACCAACGATTTCCGTAATTTGCAAGTTGATCGACGTCTTGAGCCGATATCGATCGTTTGCAAAGTCGTTTCGGCCGATGGCCAACCAACGGTGAAACTTTCTGACAATCCGCTCAAGGCTGTCGGCCCAAAGGAGGAAATTGAGCGTTACAAGCGAGTATTCGATGTTGGCGAACAATTGGTGCGAGATGTCATCGTTTAAGCTTCGCCCCAGAGCAGCGCGAATTCGACATGACGGCAGAGCGCAAGACGGAAGTTGGCAGCGTGGATGATCTGACTATACGAGTAGACGACCTTAGCGGTTTGGAAATTCAAGAACTTCTTGAGCAACATTTGGCGTTTTGCCGACGGCAATCACCGCCGGGCAGTGTGCATGCTCTTGACATAGAAGCTTTGCGAAGCCGCAGTGAACTGGTTTTCTGGTCCGCAGTGCTGGATCGACGCGTTGTGGGCTGTGTCGCGCTACAAGAACTCGATCTAACACATGGGGAGATAAAGTCGATGCACACGGCCGAGGTCGCACGGGGGGCAGGTGTCGGCAAGGCGCTCGTATTGCATTTGCTGGCTGAAGCTAAGGCGCGCTCCTATACGCGCCTTAGTCTTGAGACAGGAACGATGTCCGGTTTTGCGCCAGCACGACGGCTCTATCAGGGATTTGGGTTCTCAATCTGTCCGCCGTTCGGTGACTATTTTGAAGATCCGAACAGCGTTTGCATGACGATGACGTTGTAGAGCGCTCTCAGATCAAGTTTAACCGGCTGCGCTAAAGTGTTTCGCATAGATACACCCCGCTTTAGCTCTCTTTCGGCTCACGGCTATACCCTCGCTAGGCTCGGGGCGTCCGCCATGCATGCTTCGCTCGCTGAGGGCGGCGCTTACGCCGGGCCGCAGTTGCGGCCTTGATAGTGATCCGATTGGATGCGACATGTCCGCGGGTCGCTCGCGGTCGGTTCCAAGAACTGAGAATCGTACTCAGCGCTTGAAGTAGTCGTTCAAAGTTTGCGCGAGGAAATCCTGATAGTACTCGGAGTAGGCCTTTATGGTGTTGTTGAGGAGTGTTACCGAATCCTTTGGATTGCGATACGGATCAACGACCTTCATGTACTTACTCTCATTGAAGTCCTGAAACGATTTCGTGGCAAAGCCTTGCGCGAATATTTTCTCAAGGTATGCCAGCCGCTCTGGTGGAATCCCTTTCTTAACGAAGAAGCCTCGAAATCGTAGAAGCGGTTCGAACGTCGCGCCAACCTCCTTGTGAGTTGGTACGTTGGCAAAGGCCTTGGGACGTTCGTTGAAGAATGTCAGGATGGGTTTCAGTCGACCTTCATCAATGTACTTTCGTACATCACCTGGTTGCTCAAAGAGCACGTCGGCGCGGCCACGGAAGACGGCTTCAAATCGATCCTTGGCTGTCGCAAAACTGATCTGACGAGTTTTGAATCCAAGATCGTTTTCAAGCGCCCGCATGGTCAAGTTCTCCATTGATCCATCGTAGGAGATGTTGGAGACCGCAATCCGTTTTTCTTTTTGCTGTGCGTATGCAAGAAACGATTTCCAGTCTGTGAAACGAGTTTCGTCGGATTTGATATAGAGCTGGCTGAATGTGAGCTGGACGATATTAAGCGGGCTCCAGTCCTTTGCCGGGTTCAAATCGACAGCTCCAATTGCGTAAGCCGATGTTATGTCGTCGATATGTTCAATGATGGAATAACCATCTTTTGGCATATTCATAAATGGCTTAATCGCGCCGAGACCCGCACCTTCCTTGATGTAGATTATCTTGAAGCGTGTCTTCGATATGGATTCGACACTCTTTGCCATGGCACGCGTTAGTTGGCCGGAGCCACCGCCTTTGCTGTACGGGACAACCAGAGTTACCGGCTTTCCTTGGGCAAGTGCAGTCGCTGGTGACAGGGCAAACAGACCAACCCCTGAAGCGAGCAGGGTCGTGTGAAGGAGGAGAGATGAACGCATACTCATACACTTCCGTTGTCGGCCCGATGCTTGCTTATCGGACACTGTTTCGTCTTGCTGGATTTCAGTTAGTCGGGCTATTGCGGGGGGTGAGCAGTGGACTACCGTTGTTTGCGCCAGACCAAGAAACGGTCGAACAGCTCCTTCTTCGATAGAGCAAGTACTTTGTCTTTGCCAACGCGTGCGGCTTCCGCATCGATAAATTCGCGGAACAGAATACGGAGGCTAACTTTCGATTTGGGCGGTGGTTTGGCCGTCGTCGGAGAAACACGCTGTTCTTTTTGCCAAGCTTTGAATCGCGCAAAAAGTTCCGGTTTCTCCAAACGCAGAAGCTGTTCCGCGCCGCCCTTCGCAGACTCAGATGCAATAAATGCCTTAAACAAGTCTTGGACGCTACGCCGGCCTTTCTTCGGCCGGGACTGAACAACGGCCTTCGGTGGCTTGTTGGTCAGAAGCCATTGTGAAACAGTCTGATAGCGCTCGAGACCGGCGATCGCGGCGCCTAGATTGACATCTCGCCAACGCGGGTGGCGCGGGGGTTGTTGCAAGTCTGACAGGCGCCCGAGGAATGCATCAATGAAGCGCGTAATCTTGGCCCGGCGCGGATTGCTTTCCGGGAAGTCATACACCATCATGATTGATGGTGTGGCGATCGTCTTGATTGTTTGCCCGGGCAAGATGAGATCCGGATAGTCAGCGCTCGTTAATTCGATTGGGAAATAAGTCTTGGGAAGGGCATCACTAAACGGGATATCGATAAACTTCAGCGGGCCACCGTTGCGGATTTCGTCAAGCAGAGGGTTGGGCCGACCCGACATGATCAGAGTTGCTGCGATCTGCCCGCTACGGACGCGTTCAAGGGCCAAGCGCTGATCCAAATAGACAGGTTCGTAGTCGATATTGGCGTTTTTGAAGACATTTTGTGCGACGACAAACGAGCCATGGTACTTGCTGACGATATTGATTTTTTTACCGCGGAGATCGTCGAGGGTCCGGATGCCGCTGCCGGCGACGAGATGGGCTGCCTTGTTATAGAGGCGCGTAACGAACCTGAGCCGAGACTTTAAAATGGGCAGTAGATTTTTTTGCTCTACATACTCTAGCACATCGGCCGGAACGACGGCGAGATCAATGCCGCGAAGGAGCAATGTATCTATCAAGTCGGAGATAGCGCCGCGACCTGCAATGGCCAGAATCCTAAGATTGTCACCTTCGTCCAGAACTGCCGACAGGTCCGAGGCCAGTCGAGAACTCAGATAACCCGGTTGGCCTGTTATTATGCTCACGGTGCCACTATTTAGTTTCTCACGCGAAGGCACCTGTTGTGCGTTGACGATCGTGCCAGCGAGCATCACATAAGCGAAGAGCACGAACAGGCAAGTGCGCTGGAGATTTGATTGCCACATGGTGATTACTCAATTCCTTTAGAACGCAGGACACTGAACGTTAGCCAACGCAATCAATCCCGACAGACTCGTTACTCTGGGCGCGAAAGTGTTCCGTGATAATTTTAGCGCAAAGATGGCGGTACGCCGCCAATCGTTCGCTCGACACTGGTAAAGATGCTCATTGCTGATTTTGCTATGACCTTGCGAAAAAGTCATAGTGGTGCCCTCCCCAGATGTCTCCGTTGACCTTGCCGAATTGTTCCCTAAATATTCGGAATTCCAACGAGCTTTTTCTTATTCTATATACTCGTGCAGGCAGAGCATCAAGCATCAGTCGACGTGCGAATGCGGTTGTTTTTTATCCGACATCGGACGAAAATTCGATTTGTAGAACCCATTCTTGTCACACGAAGTAGGTAGGCGAATATTCAGAGACAGGGTTGTCATCTATGGGATCATTAAGGTGCGCCGGTCTGCATCCTGATGTCTAGTCAGGTCATCGGACCTCAAATAGAATTTCGGGAGCTTACTCTTGTTTGTACGGATCGGAAATGAGGTAGTTTCAATGCGTTCCCTTCTCGCTGTTTGTATGTCGCTGACAGTATTGAGTTGTTGGGCGGTGGGGTCAGCTCAAGCGCAGGCGCCAGTTTTTGAAGATCAGCGTCGATTGCCCAAAACGTCGAACGAAGATCGCGCGCCGAGCGGTGACGTTAATACAGAGGAGCAAAGACGGAGCCTCGAACTTGAGCGAGACAGACGGCGCGCGGCGGAAGCAGAATTGAAACGAGCGCGCAGGCAGGCAGAAGAAGCAGAAGCGAAGCTGAGAGCGGCTGAGCAAGCGTTGCAACGAGAGAAGCGAGCTGCCGAAAACAAACAGCAGACAACTATTCAGGACGCCACGGAAAAAACGCGTGCTGAAGCAGCGGAGCGTGCCGCAAGCGCTGAGCGCGAACGACTGGCCAAATTGCGTGCAGCAGCTGAGCAGGCGAAGCGCGAAGCTGAGTTGCGTAAACAGCGTGAAGCTGAAGAGAAAGCGGAACGCGACGCTGCGGCGCGCAGGCAACGTGATGCCGAGGAGGCAGAACGCCAGCGACTAGCGTCATTGCGCGCTGCTGAAGAAAGGGCGAAACGTGAAGCTGCGGCACGCAAGCAACGCGAAGCGGAAGAGGCGGAACGCCAGCGACTTGCCGCATTGCGTGCTGCTGAAGAGAAGGCAGAACGCGAAGCTGCGGCACGCAAACAACGCGAAGCGGAAGAGGCGGAACGCCAGCGACTTGCCGCATTGCGTGCTGCTGAAGAGAAGGCGGAACGCGACGCTGCGGCGCGCAAGCAACGTGAAGCTGAAGAGGCAGAACGCCAACGTCTTGCAGTATTACGTGCCGCTGAAGAGAAGGCGGAACGCGATGCTGCGGCACGCAAGCAACGTGAAGCCGATGAGGCGGAACGCCAGCGGCTTGCAGCGTTGCGCGCTGCTGAAGAGAAGGCAGAACGCGAAGCTGCGGCTCGCAAACAACGTGATGCCGAAGAGGCAGAACGCCAGCGACTTGCCGCATTGCGTGCTGCTGAAGAGAAGGCGGAACGCGAAGCAGCGGCGCGCAAGCAACGTGAAGCGGAAGAGGCGGAACGTCAGCGGCTTGCAACGCTACGTGTTGCTGAAGAGAAGGCGAAACGCGAAGCAGCGGCGCGCAAGCAACGTGAAGCGGAAAAGGCGGAACGTCAGCGTCTTGCAGCGTTACGTGCTGCTGAAGAGAAGTCGAAACGCGAAGCTGTGGCGCGCAAGCAACGTAAAGCGATAGAGTTGGAGCGGCAAGAACGCTTTGCCGCCATCCGTGAGTCGGACGCGAAAGCCCTCAAGGAAGCCGGGCTTCGGGATCGGCAGGAGGCTGAGGCACTTGCTGAGTCTGCTAAACGTAGGCTTGCCGAGCAAGAGTTGTTGGCTGGCCGTTTGTCATCGGCATTGGAGGATGCTCGTGCAGCACGTCTTCGAGCGGATCAGCCATCTGGTCCGCCGGAGCTCCCATCGAACTGGGCGGACGAGGAAAGGGCCAGATTGGAACTTGAAGAGCGGTTGCGGTCGGTTGCTGCGACCAACTCCGGTGCACTGAAACCGGCTGCTGGAAGCAATCCGATCGGACAGGTCATTAAGTTGCGCCTCAAAGGCAGTGCATTCGAGATAACCGGCAAGCTAAAGTCATTCGACCAGACAAAGTACGTTATTCAACCGCCGGAGAGTGGCAACGTGACCGTGCCTGCTGACCGTTTCGACTGTGTTAGCAACAACTGTCCAAAGGTGAATTGATCGTCTGCTGAAACGGCATGAGTTGCGAGATTCGTCGAGAAAGAAATTTAGCCGACTGCACAAAGATTGAGGGTGTTTTTCGTCGTCGTCCTCACTGACTGGCATGTATTTGCGTGTCACATTTCCGCAATCTTACTCCAATGCAGTATGCGTTGTTCGTCTTTGCCGCCATATGACCGAATTGGCGGCTGAAGCACCATAAGTTCGCCTTCAAAATGAACGTCGCGGACCTGATCTGTTCCCATCCGAGCTGGATCTGAAGCCGCGTCGACGCGGGTAATCAACTGTTTGCCATCAAAAGTGTAGCTGCCGCAATATGATGTGTATTCCCGTACAACACCATCAGGCAGGTCTGGCCGACCATCAATCAGCACGGCCATCATGCGCCCGTCGGCATTGAGTACGACTCGACCCATCGCCCGTTCACCACCGTAAGGAGGCGGCATTTCGGTTCCATCGGTGCCCTTGGCAGCCGTGCGTACCAGTTGCCACGTGCCAGTTATCGAAACCGTCAAATTTGATCTCCCGTCTCAATGATCTATCAAAAACGATACGATCTTCGCTGCAGACGTTTTCGTCAAGTTGTTGTCGATGCTGTTAGTCGGTAGCCAGCAGAACGGCATGCAGTCCATATTGGCGTCCGAGCATTGCCTTTATGTCACTTGCTTTGGCGGGCCGACGGGGTCGTTGGATGGAGCCGGTAACGCTGTTTGTTGGAATTCAGGTTTCGCAAAGCATGCTTTGAGTGCATTGTTCTGCGCCATTGCCATGACGACCGCTCGGCGGTTCGTGAATTCCTCTGTCGCCGTGTGGGCTCAGCCGCGCAAGATCGTCGAAAGTGCCTGTACAAAATTAATTTTCAAATGTGTACGATGTTCACAATATGTAATATGGAAGCGCTTGAGCCGTGTTCAAGACACTGGCGAACAATGCTCTCGATTTTTTGAAGGCAGTGGTAGATGGCTGGCAAACGAGAAGCGTTACGTAACGAATTGACCCGACGTCTGCTCGAGGCGGCGACCGAGCGGATGGAGAAATACGGCCTGGATGGTGTCAGCGCGCGCGAAGTAACGGCAGACGCGCAATGTGGATTAGGAACGATCTACAAGTGCTATCGAGATCTTGATGAGTTGATCCTGCGCGTCAACTCGCGAACATTGAAGAGGCTCGATTCCGTTTTGGCGGCGGCCGTTCAACCAACCGATGCACCTGAGGTTCGATTGGTACGTTTGGCCCTGGCCTACCTCGACTTTGCGTTGAGCAACAACAATGCCTGGTCTGCATTGTTTAAGCACCGAATGGCAGCCGCTTCGCTAGTCCCTGATTGGCATATTGCGGAGCATCGCGCTCTGTTTCAACACATCTGCCGGCCATTGGCGCAGATCGATCCGGAATTGTCGGAACAGGACTTAACGATTCGAGCTCGCAGTATATTTGCTGCGGTGCACGGCATCGTTGCTTTAAGTATTGAAGGGAAGTTTGTTGGTTTGAAACGCGATGTTGTCAGCGCCGAACTTGAGACTGTAGTGAGTGCGCTGATACGTGGTTTAGCACCGTGTTCGGTGTGATTATGGATGCCTAGCGATTGCGACAGCGCTAAGGTGCTGACGACATTCGGCTGCTTGGCTGTCTGTACAGATCCGGTACGCTATCGCATATCGACTAGGCTCAAAGCCTCGCGGATCGGCAATACTGTGCAATTGGAGGCCTGGGCAAGTTCGACGGCGGCTCTTAGAAGCGTGGGCGAGCAATCTTCGGACGTTGGCGTATCGCAAACATCGTGCGTGTGGAACATTAACCAGCCGTTGCTTGTTGATGTCGCTTCGATTAGTTCTCTAATCCGCGCAATGGGTGTTTTGTCGTCGTTAAGCGTGAATGAGTTCAGCTGACCAACATCCAGGTGCTGACGATTGATGTCAGGATGCGTGCCACGACTGCAGGCAAACTCGCTCATAAGCGCGCGCTTCTGAATGCAACCGACAGATCCATAAGGATAGGCAAAGCTGTCGATTTTCAGATATGGTATGGCATCCTTCAGCGCCGATGCGTTTCGTGCGACTTCATCCCGGAGATCTGATGCTGACAGGAGCTGACAGTCGGGGTGTGAAAATGTGTGACTACCGATTTCGTGGCCGGCAGCCTGCAGTTCAACAATGTCGTCCATTTCTGCGAACTGCCACGGGCCGAAGCGCTTACCCAGTAGTCCGGCGGCGATGAAAAACGTGCCACGGACGCCTTTGTCCTCAAGGATTTTGGCGCCGACTGACGCGGCTTGCCGGGGAATGTCGTCAAAGGAAAATGTTACGATCGGGCGATCGCTGTTCAAGACAGCTGGTCGTCGCAGTACCGAACGAGCGACTTTGCGATCGAGGCGAGGTAGAAATGACGGATCGGAGCCCGCAGCTAATTCTAGTGTTTCGGTCATAATGAGGTCCCTGCCACTATCATTCTGTCGCTTCTGGGCGAAGCCACGACCCGTTTTTCTGACCTAGGGAAACAACAATTGATTAACGAATTGTTTGAATCGACGGTTTCCAAAGGCAAGCTGGGCGAGAGAAGGTGGCGGTCGTCAGCTTGATTTGGACAGCAAAACGGACGTTATGCCAATGCGCATCAGAAATTCGGCGTTTCCAAGCAAATATCGACGGGCTAGCCGTTTGGGTTCCATCGCGAGCCGCCAAGCCCATTCCATACCAACCTGACGAATCGCCAGGGGAGCGCGCGCGACACTGCCCGAATAGTAGTCGAAAAGTCCACCGACACCGATGATAACGGTGGGCCGCAATCTATTTCGATTGCGCGCGATCCAAAGCTCCTGCGAAGGTGCGCCGAGTGCGACCAACAAGATGCCGGCGCCACTGGCATTGATGGCGTCTATTAGGCCTGCTTCGTCGGCTGCATCTTTGATGTAGCCATGGTGACAGCCTGCTATGTTCAGGCTTGGGTTCTCACGTCGCATGGCTTCGCCAGCAGCGCGCGCTCGACCTTCTTGAGCACCGAATAGAAATACACCGACCTGGGCATTAGCGGCATGCTTACACAATACCGGAAACAAATCGGTGCCGTTTACGTTGTCATTGAGTTCGTGTCCGGCAAGACGTGCAGCCAAGCGAACGCCGATGCCGTCGGCAAATATTCGCGTAGATTGTTCAAGGGCATCACGGTACGCCGGATCGCGGTGCATGATGTTAACGCAATCAGCGTTGAGAAAGCTGATTTGAGCGAGCTTAGCCTGGTGCACACGTCCGACAATCCAACGTGCGGCGCCTTCCAATGTCGTATCGCTGACATCAAGGCCGAATAGCGAAATCATGCGGTCTTGAGGTCGAGACCGGTTGGCGATGTTGGCCGGCGTTGCAATGCTTGCGGCCGGGCCAGTACTGTTCAAGCTGTTCTGCATTTCGATCCGAATTCTGCGCTTGCCGACTGACAGCTGCGCGCAATGGGGCTCGGCGCAAATCAAACCGGCGATGATCGTTGCAGTAAACTCAGATTGAATTGGTCTCGCGTTAACACTTGAGATTGCGTTGACGTTTCTTCTATTTTTACGTCAATCGATGATCTACAAAACTCGAAGAATTTTATCTAATTTACCGGAAGCCAGAAAACCGATGATCTTTTTCACGTATAAACTCGGAAAGGGCATCAATTATTAAACTTTATTTCGGATTGTATTTTTTGATCGTTGGATGGTTGCCAGTTGTTAGTTGAGGTGTGTTCAGCATGGAGAGGCCGCAGATCAGTGTAGTGATTCCGTGCTTTAATGTCGCTGCAACGATATCCGAAACTGTCGCGAGCGTGAGCGCTCAAAGGATGGGCGATTTCGAAATTATCGCCGTCGACAACAACTGCACGGATAATACTGTTGCTGTGCTGACAGAGCTTTCCGCTACGGAACCCCGCCTACGAATTATCAAAGAGTCGGTTCAAGGGCTTTCTGCCGCGCGCAATGGTGGAATCAGGGCGGCCCGTGGCGAATACATTGCCTTGCTCGACGGTGATGATTTGTGGGACGCTGACTACCTTGCCACACACATTGCCAACCTTAGTGATGCAAGCGTCGGGATCTCGTACGCGCGCGTGCGGATGATTGATATGGCTGGCCGACCGACCGGTCAGGTGACACGGCCCCGGCTAATTGGATTGAGGGCAATCGACCTGCTTCGTTCTAACCCCTGCACAGCATTGATCGTGGTGCGGGCGCGAGCGTTCGACGAGGTTGGTTTGTTCGACGAGGATTTGCGTTCGGTTGAAGACCAAGAGTGGTTGTTTCGCGCCGCATGCGGCGATGTAGGTTTTGCCGGTATAGATCAGGTGTTGGCGAGCTATCGGATTACGCCCGGCGGATTGTCAGCGGATCTTGACGGCATGCTCCGCAGTCACGAGCAATTGCTTGAGGCTGCCGCACGAATTGCGCCTGATCTTGTCGCGAAGAATCGCCGTCTGTCCCGAGCTTCGATGTTGCGTTATTGCGCACGGCGCGCGGTCGAGCATGGAAAGAACGACGATGCAGCAAGACGTTATCTCTCCGAAATGATGAAGGCCGCGCCTGAGATCGTGCTCCGCGAACCTCTGTCAACGATCAAGGCGATTGCGACCGTCTTGTTATCGCCCCGTCGTGCGCGGGCTCCACGTTCGCAGCAGTCCTTGCAACCTGGAGATATCTAGTATGCCGC
>JAGDYV010000010.1:0-50151 GCA_049116495.1 Hyphomicrobiaceae bacterium
CCCCCGATCTCGTCGTCATCGCAACCGGCGGCATACCGAACCTCGATTGGTTGCCGGGCCACGAGCACGTCACAAGCGCCTGGGACATCCTGAGCGGCACCGTCCCCCCCGGCGACGATGTGTTGATTGTCGACGGTACCGGGCGCCACGCCGCGCTCAGCGCCGCCGAGTTTTGTCACCGCAACGGCGCGCAGGTCCGCGTTACCACAATCGACGAGACGCTTGCCGCCGAACAGGCTTATTCGGAACGCGTGATCTGGCGCAAATGGGTGCGCGAAGCAGGCGTTCCGGTCCACTATGAAGAACAACTGCGCGAGGTGCGCTCACAGGGCAACGAGCTGATTGCCGTCCTGCAAAGCGAATTGACCGGCGACGTTACCGAACTGCCCGCCGGCCAGGTGATTTTCGATTACGGTACAACCCCGGCGGCCGATATATTTTTCGACCTTAAGGCCGCATCAAACAACGATGGCGTCACGGTTTTGGAAACACTGGTCGCCGGCATTCAACAGCCAGCGCAGACCAGTACACCGGCGCAGGGAACGCGCGGCTTCGAACTTCACCGAATCGGCGATGCGATTTCGAGCCGCAACATCCACTCCGCAGTGCTTGATGCCTTGCGCCTGTGCCAATTTGCTTAAAATCAAAGGCGCTCACCCGGCGCAACGGCACGGCGCCGGACGGCCGCTCGAGGACCTCGCGAGGAAAACCTTACATCGTCAAGGACGGGCGGCGAACGGCAGGCCTGTTCCAAAAGGTCAGCAGTTCTTGAACAATCCCTTTGAACTCATTGAGACCCGGCGGCTTGGTAATGTAGCTGCTGGCGCCGAGGTCATAAATGTTCAGTATGTCGTCATCATTGCTTGAGGTGGTGAGAACAACAACTGGGATGACCCGTGTTGCCTTGTGGGATTTGATTTCGGATAGTGCCTTGCGGCCATCGACCTTCGGCATGTTGAGATCAAGCACGATTAAGTCTGGCTGCGAGCGGCTGGCGTATTCGTCTTTCGCAAAAAGATGCCGCAGCAGATCTTCGCCGTCTTCAGAAAAATGCGCTTCATACGGCACGTTGCACTCATTCAGCGCTTCATTGAAGAAATACCGGTCATCGGGATCATCTTCGGCGATCACAAGTTGCATGGGCCTTTGTTTTGGGTCGGAAGCCTTATTTGCCTGCGCAATATTTGCCGGAGTTGCACACCGCGGTTCTTCACGAAATTGAACACCTACTTTCGTGCCGCGGCGCCACATGACCTCGCACGCGACATTCATGCCATCAGCATCGACGACCAGATTGAAACGATCTGGGATTATGAAGGCGTTGGTGCTCTGAATCAACGCGCCGGTTTCCGAGATATTGCGCACGATGCAGGGCCATGTCACCTCGATATGGCTCGTCGCAATCTTTCCGCCTTTGAAAACCTTAATGCGTTGCGATTCGCGAGATTCATCTGCAGATTCAAAGGTCATTTCGAAACTTGGCCCCAACGCACAATCCATCAAACAAGTTTCCTTTATAAACATTTTACGTAAAAGATCCGTTAGCCGCCCCAGCATTCAATAAAGATTAAGCCTTATTAATATGCATGCCGCATCCAACCGGAATCACGATCAAGGCTGCAACCGCGGCCCGACCCAGCGGGCGAAGCAAACAATCGCGTGCTTGGCACAGAACCTGAGCGAAGCGACGCAATAGCCGCGAGCCCAAAAGAGCTGAAGCGAGGAGCATTTCAGGTGATGCGCTTTAGAAGCACCATGGGCCTTGGAGCGCGCCGTGAAGCTGCTGTGCGCCTCTGTAAGCGCCCACGCGCGCTGCCGCTTCGCACGGCCGCCAACTGACCATGATCAAAGCTGCTTGACGAAATGGTAGCGCCGGATCCCGCCACCCAGCGTCTTGTTGCTGGCGGACAATGCGACTTCCTCGCGGACCAATTGGTATCCGGCGCTGCGATAGAGCGCAATCGCGGCACTTTGCAACTCCGAAGTACTCAACTCCAGCGTCTGACACTTGCGCTTGCGGCATTCTTGCTCGGCATGGCGCAGCATTTTGCGGGCCACGCCGCGCCGATGCAGGTCCGGGTCGACGTACATGCGCCGAAGCTCCATCGACGTTGCGGATGTGGCTTCCAGCCCAAACATTCCAACGAGACGGCCGTCTTGCTCAGCGATCCAGAAGCCGCCATCTCTGGCACCGTAATACTCTTCAATTTGGTCAATCTCATCGATCAGCGAGGCCGCGATATAATCTTCAAAGGCCTGCGCCATCTCAGACGGCGCCAACAGGCGATTGACCCTGATGAACAGGTCTCGCACGGCGCGTGCATCATCGCGGGTGAAGGCTCGAACGACAATTTCTACGTCCATTCAATCACGCTTCCTGTCATTGCCGCTTCCTCGATCTGCGCACCAGCGCTCAACATGACCGGCGCGCTCAAACCCACATATTTCACAGGGGCGCAGTATAGCCTGTTTGACTTGGAGCCCTTCAGATTTAAATGGCGCCATTCTGCCGAGGTGGAATTGTTCCGAGATCAAATGGACCGACGACAAGCGTCGCCGAGCGACGGTAGAGCCGGTACGCGCCAAGATCCGCCGCCTGCTCAGGCTGTCCACACAGGCTGCCCACTCAGGCCATGATTTTTCACCTCGTCCTGCCAATGTCAAAAAAAGTTATCCTCACCCCGCCGACCTCCCCCATAATCGTTCTTGCCACTCCCACACGGGATTGCGCTCCGGAGGCGTCTGGACGTGAGGGGGATGGTGCTGTGTTCGAGTCGATGGGTCACGCAACCCGCCCTCGGACCGAAGGCCCTCGCCTTCTCTCGGCCATGTGCTCCCGGATGGTAGGGTTCAGTGGAGAGGCTGATGGACGGTGGAGAATCCGCCTAACCTTGTTGGGGCCTTCGGCTGCGCGCTTTCAGGTGGCGCGAGGAGCAGCATACGTGGGGCGTGAAGAACGCCTATAAAAAATATAACACGGGCCGACTTCACGCCCCGCGTTCCCAATCACACCTTCGGCGGACCCCGTGCGAAGCGCGACCTCACGCCATATGTCGCGCACAATCGAACCGACACGCCGAATGAGCGAGGTCTTCCGGCGTGGTCATTCTTCAAACAGATACATTGCAATTGCTTCGGACGCGGCACCGCCAACGGTGCCGCGTCGGCAAATCACGCGCCGGCCTTCACCAAGCCGCTTACCATCTCATCGAGATAGGCATCGGCCAGTGCGTGCAGCTCCTCGTTGCTGCGATCCTGGATCGGATGCGGCACGAACACATAGGCGGGGTCCGTACCCAGCGCCTTGGCTTGGGCTTCAGCGGCCTGTTCGAATTCGGTCGTTGCGATACCAACCACCGGAATGCCGCGACTTTCAAGGTTTGCCATGTCATGCGTACAGCACGACGTGCAAGAGCCTCAATCGCTCAGCGCTTCGATGACGACATCGACTTCGCTCGCGATCTGTTGAGCAAGCGGTGTCGGCGCCGGTCGCGTGTTGGTCGGCTTGGCATAGCGCTTGACCTCAAGGCCGCGATCGGTGAGACGCTGCTCAAGGCGATCGAGGAAGATGTCGCCCTTGGTCTTGGCAATGTCGAGCAAGCCGACGCGCAAGCCCTCCAGGCTTTCCGGCCGCGCCAGGCGCGGGCGGGCCGTGACGGTGCGTTCGCCCGTCGGATCGAGGATGGTCGTCAAAGCACAATCTCCTTTGTAACCGGTGCAGAACCTCTGTCACCGCTGGCGAGCCAGCCGGTAACGATGCCACTGAACATGCCGGCGCCGCCTCCGGCGCGCACGATCATCAGCCCGCCGTCGCGGAACTTGCGCGCCATTGTACCAGAGGCAAAGGCGCTTGTCCCTTCCGCCATGCCGTCGACGCCGGGCAGGATTTCATCGGCCAGCCGCTGGGTGCGCGCATACAATTCCTCGTAGAGCCTGGCCTTGCTCCAACCGGCTTCACGGAATGTACGTTCATGCTCAGGACAAACCACCACGAGGGCATCCGCGCCACCGTAGAGTTTGGGATGCTGAAGCCCCTTGAGGCACTCGGCAAACGATTGCGCGAGGCTTTCCGGGTCGCGCGCTTTCTGGTCGACGATGCCCTGCACGCCGTAACCGGCAAATACGGTGACGGCGCTTTTGCCCTCGGCAATACCGCGTTCCGCTGCCAGCGACTCCCAGCTCGAGTTCTCTTCGTCTTCGGCGATGCAGAATGTGAGTTTGCCCGGATTGCCGAGCGTGGCGCGGTCGACCTCTTGCGGGCGCCCGCCACCGACGTTTCGGATCACGAGTTGCAGAGCCCGCCCGATCGTGTTGTTGGCGCGAAAGCCCTGACCCAGCGCATTGCCCTTGGCATTCATTCCGATCGAGCGCCGGATCGGTCCGTTGACGACCACAACAGGCGCAACATACATCGTCGTCGCCAGGACGCCGTGCATGGCAAACGGCTCTTCCAACACGGCTTCTACGGCCGCCAGGACAACCGGCATATACTCCGGCTTGCAACCGGCCATGACGGCATTGATCGCCACCTTTTCGACTGTGCAGTCGGCCAGGTCACTCGGAATCTTGCCAATGACTTCCTTTGGGTCACGCGTGGTTCCATCAAGCATTCGCAGAACACGCGCTTCGGTCGGCGGGACGACGGGCAAGCCATCCGACCAGCCGCGTTCGAACAGCGCCTCGATATCGTCTTCCTGATCGCCGAGTTCGACCCGTCGGCTCTGCAGCCCCGTCTCACCGTGGCGCACCAAGAGATCCTCAATGATGCCAGGTTCAATGTTCTTGGCGCCACAACCAGGACGCAGGTCCGGCAGGTCATCGCCCAATGTTTCTTGACCGGTGAGCGCGCGCCACTCGGCCTTGTTCCAGCCGAACGTGCGGCCGACTTCGCGCCCACCTTCTCGGCGCAACAGGGTTGGTACGACTTCGACCCTCAGTTCGTGCGAGACATCCAATGTCGCGTCATAGGCATGCGGGACGCTTTCTGGAAATGTCGGATCGTCCTGGGTGTAAACGGTCAGCGATCCGGCATTGGCGAGCGCTGCCAGAACGGGCTCGGTCATCACACAGGTTTCGCAGTCACGTTTGACGATCGCAACGAGGCCAGTGTCCGGTAATGTCATCTGCTCAACTCTTTCAACATGCCGTGTCTGCAGTCACTGAATGGAGCTTACATAGCCCGCGCCCGTCGGACAACGCCCATGCCGTACACGGCAAGCCCAACCGGTGGCGCATCAGGAACAGGATAAGAAATCGAGCTAGTAATTCCATTCCAACCCGATACCAAGTTTGCTGTTGCCATCCGCCCCAATTTCTCCGCGTGCTTTGAGGTTCTTTGTGAAGTCATGGTCGATGATCACGCGGCTTGAACCAGCGGTCGCCCCTTGTTTGACGCCAACAAACGTCTTGTCCGTAACGTATCGTCCCGCAGACACGGTCGCAGCACCTTTATTGTCAGTAGACACATCCAAGACATCGACACCGATGGAACGCTTGAGCTGGTCCAGTATGCCAGGCCCGTTTGACAAGCCGCCGATCTTATCGACTTCGCTGGCGAGTTGGGCAAGCTGCAACGGCGACAATCCGACGAGCCCCTTGTTGAACAACAGCCGCGCGATCACTTCATCCTCTGGCAGTTCAGGCCGCGATGAGAACTTAAACACCGGGCGCGAGGCAACACCGGAAATCGTCACGACGATTGTGACCTCATCAGCAACCGTCACGGCCTCCATATCAAGTATGGGCTCCAGCGCGCCGTCGAATGCAATCCGGCCACGCTGGAAATCAAGGCGGCGGCCGAGAATATCCAGCCTTCCGCGCTGCATGACGAAGGCGCCGTCCGTCACCGGCGCCTTACTTGTGCCTCTCACATTCAAGCCGCCACCCAACTGCGTATCCAGCCCGCGGCCTTTCACGAATATCCGATTGGCTGCATCAAGGCGTAAGTTAAGATCAATGCTCATCGGTGCAGAGTTCGAGGCAGGCTTGCCATGCGCGATCGCAGACTTCTTCACGTGTTGCGGCGCATTGATATGCCTGACGTTGAGCGCTGTGATTGACCGCGGCACGGCTGCAGGAACCGTCACGTCAAGACGTCGAACAAAGATTTTGCCGCTCGCCGCGAGCGCATCCAGAGGTCCGGCAACGGTGATGTTGCTATCCACTTCACCCGCCATCAATTGCTGGTCGTTGAATATAAACTGCGCCAGTTGGGCATTCACCCGTACGCGTGGACGTACCTGCCCGCCCCGCGAAATAGAGCCGTTTACCGAAACAGTACCGCCAAGTTCGCCGTCGCCTTTGAGCTGCCGGATCTCCAGTTCCCGTTCTGTCAGATTTAGCAGTCCGACGACACGCCGAAGTTTTACGCCGCTTGATGGATCATGAACGGAGGCGTTGGGAATGCTAATTCTGGCATCTACTTGTGGTGCATCGAGCGTGCCGCTAACAGTCCCTTCAACCTTCGCGCGTCCAGATATTTGCGTGGCCCGAGCTGCAAGGGCTGCATTGGCGAGGGCGAGCGGCACGTTGCCTGATACGCGAAGCCGCATCCGGTTCTCTTTGTTAAGCGTCACGTTACCATCGATGACGGCACCAAGAGCTTGCGGGCCGCTCACGTCGATTCTAGCCTCGGCGGTCCCGTCACGTACCTTTCCGTTGAGTTTGATCCTGACCGGTGGAATGTGGTTTTCGCGCATGACCCCGGCGCTCGCCTGTCGCCACGTCGCTTTGACAGCGGCCGTCGGATTTGCCGGCAATCCTCTAAAACTCGCTCGACCGGTGATTGTGCCGCCAAGCCCGAGGCTCGGCAAAAAAGCATTCGCAATAGCCGCCGGCACCCGCGAAAGGTTTGCGTTCAGATTTATCGCCTTGGAAGTGGCACGACCATCCAGCGCGACTTGCCCGCGCCCTACTGTCAATCTCAGTTGCTGGATGCGAACACCGCCATCTGCGAAGGCCAGTTGGGCACGATCGGCCAACCGGAGATGGAGCGCTCCCTGCTTGAGATTGGCACGATCAACGACTATATCGACGGTCCTTTCGTGCTGTTTAAAGGAACCATCAACTCTCGCGGACGCATCGTTGATACGCGCTGAACTTGCAAACGCCATCCGTCCTTTGCGCTCGCGCAATTCAACTGACACGTTACGTGCGGTTGCGTCGTCGTTCGACAACTCGCCCAACGTCATGGACGCGTGGCCCGTGACATCTCCAGTAACATTGCTCAACGCCGCAGTTGCCTTTAGCTTCTTCAGCGTGGTCCCTGCGAACGCTATGATCGGCGCGTCAGCGCTCAATCTGATTGAGGGCAGTTGCTGCCTTTCGAAGAGTTCAAGTTCTCCACTGAGCGCGCCAGAAATCTCTTGCCCGACGATCGCGTCGAGGTCAGACAGATGTGGAGCATCAAGCACGAACTTTGCAGCAGGCCACGTCGTTGTCGCCAACCTTGCCTCGCCGCTTAAAGCGTTGCGGCCTATCCTCACGGCAATATTCTTCGCAGCAAGAAGTCGGTTCTCGCTGAGTGACAATCGCGCTTTACCAGAGAAATCCTTTTGGCCCACACGACCATCGATTCTGAGTTGCCCGAGATGTGCCGCAACTGGCCCTTTGCCATCGAACTGCAAAGCCAAACGCTCGACTGGCTGCCCGAGCCAACGAACTTCACTTGTCGTGCCACGAATTTTTGACAGCAGGTCGTTCGGTGCGCCATGCAGCCCTACTTCTATCTTTCCAGCACCTGACAATCGGCTGTCCAGCGCCGACAAGCTGCCAACTTCTAATCTATGCACCAAATTGATCCTGCTTCGCCCAAACAAGCCATCAACAGCAACGAGCAAGTTGTCACCCGTCATCGCTAGATTCTTTACGTTGATGTCGCCCTTAGCAGTTCGTTGCACGTCTCCCGACAGCTCGGCCTTCTTGCCGACCAGTCCGGCCAAAACACCTCGCCCCAATGCCAAATCTTCGGTCGCGCCTTTGAACGATATGGCGTAGGCGCCCTCTGCGATCGAAGCTGATGTTGTCGCGTTCAAATCCAACCGGCCGGCAAGTGGTTGCCCAGAAATTTCCGAAAACCGCCGCAAATCCGCCACCGTCAATTGGACACTGGCCGATTGTCGGCCTTCAGACAGGTTGGCCCGACCAACAAGATACGCCGTCTCATCACCTAGACGAAAATGATCAACCGCCAAAACACCCGATTTTATCGCCCCCCCTAGCTTCAGCTGCGTACGTGCCCCGATCGCTTCCGAGAACCCATTCAAAGAGCTGGTGAGACCATCCGCCGTCAAATTCACCGTTAATCGTTCCGCTGAGAGCGCGTTCGCCCCAAGGGGATCAGTCTGCTCAGCACGCGAGACCAGATGGAGACTTGCTGCTGCACCCAGTCGATGTGCCAAACCTTTCAATCCGACATCCAGCAAAAGCTCTCGCCCAGTGCGCTTATCGGGCAGTTCAAGTTTCAGCCAGAGTTTGCCTAGTGCCAGTTGCTCATCCGTCGACAGCATCAGCTCGATTGGACGGCCGTCAGCACGTGCCACATCGAGAAGAACCGAACCATACGCGTACGATGACGCCGGCTCGAACCCGCCTCTCCCTCGCAATCTGACCGCATCCGTTCGAAGGAGCATTTCACTCACCTCGAATTGTGCCGGATCAGTATAGAAGCCAACAAGCGATCCTACGGTCTTTCCTGGGGCCAAGTTTGCAAAACCGCGAGGTATAATTTCTTGCACGTAGCCAGAAAAATCCGTCGCCAATCGGTGGCGCGTGCCATCTCGATCGATCTGGACGCGCCCGGCAACGAATCGTTGGCCAGAGGCTGAGAGCGACCAATCTGCGCGCCACATATCCACCGGCCCCTCACCAGAGAGCTTGAGTTGAAGGGCGGGCCGCTGAGGCAATTTCAGGAACGACGCAACCAATCCGTTTGCCGGCTCCGACGCCATTAGTTGCACAGCAAGTTTTCGGTCTTCGTTGCCATACTCAAAGCGCGCTTCGATATGAGCGCCCTGCTGATCGAGCCGTTCGGCCGAAATCGATGCGGCAAGGCCATTGCGATGGTCGACGAGGTTGGCGTTGGCCTCAACCCGGAAGCGTGCCGCAGCTCCGACGAGTTCTTTGCCAAGCAAAAGCTGATCGACTTGCAATTGCTTCAATTTGAATGGCACGAGCCGAAGAGACGGCCCGCCAGACCGGGGGCTTGTTCTATCTGTTTGAACGGGCAGCCGAGCGAGTTTGAGTGACCCGATCGCCAATTTTTCGATATCAATGTGGTTGTGTAACAAAGACAATACCGACCAACTCAACTCAACGTCGTTAAGTTCAAGCCAAGGACCATGCCGATCAGAAACCACAATACGTTCGATGCTGCCTCGGTCGAACAGCGAACCTTCAAGTCGCCCGATCGATAAGCTGAATTCTTTTGTCGCGACGACATTGCTAACAAGACTCAAAGCTGCGCGTTGCCCGGACGTTGTCAACAAACCGGCGATCAACAGCCCGGCTAGCCCGACAACGACAATCGCAATGCGCAACACGTATGTACGAAACCAGGCCATCTAGAATGCTTGTCCCAAACCAACATAAATCCCAAACTTCGACCTGTTCTTGCGATTAGTCAGGGGAGCGGCCACATCAAGGCGGATCGGGCCCAACGCCGTGAAATATCTGAGCCCAAGCCCAGCTCCCACGTAGACGCTGTCTGAGAACTTCGGCACGCGATCAAGGGAAACAGTCGCGACATCGACGAATGGAACAATCCCAAACTGTCGGATCGGTCGCAATCGCAACTCGGCAGCCCAACTTGCATAGCTGAGGCCGCTCGTAAGGCGGCCGTCAAATGTCGCACCAATACTCCGATACGCATATCCCCGGACAGAATTGCCGCCTCCGGCCAAAAACCCATAGCTGGCGGGAATGCTGCTCAGAGAGCTACCGAAAGTGCTGCCGCTGCGGAAACGCATGGCAACAATCGCACGATCTTCCGCGTCCAACGACCAGTAACTTGCCAAGTCAAGTTCGCCCGTAAAAAATGCATCGGCATCATCTATGTCGATGACAGGTGCCAGTCGCGCATCAAAACGCACGCCATTGTTTGGATCAAATCGACTGTTGCGTGTATCATACGTCGCGTGGCCCGGCAGCGATAAGAGAGTATAGCTGCTGACGGCCTCCGTCTCATCCTTCTCCCCGATGTATCGCCCTTCGAGCGCCAGATTCGCCGACAATTGCTCTCCGTACCGGCGTTCAACCCCAATTTTGGCAGTCACGACATCGCTTTGGAATGCATCATTGGCTTCGCGCGCCGCGCTAAACTGAGTGAATAAGTTCGTATCAATGTCGAGAATGCCGGGTTTGATCAGCGTTGCCGAAATATTAAACTCAAGATCGTCAAACCGTGCCACGCCGATTTGCGATACAGCCCCTTCGACGCGCAACTGCTCGCCGCCACCAAACAAATTTCGATGTCCCCAGTGCGCCTTGGCCTCAACGCCATCCAATGATGTAACGGACGCGGTGATACCAACGTATCGTGGTTTTCGCTCCGTAACGTCCAAGGTGATCGGAATGCCGCCCGCATCGTCGATCTGTTTGCCCTCGATTATGCGAACGCTCTCAATGCTTTCCAGTCTTCTAAGTCGCTCTCGGGTTTTGACGAGGCTCTCTGGGCTGTACCGCGCACCAGATCGCAGTGCACTCTGATCAGCAACAATCCGGCTCTTCAGTCGCTTTGTCCCCACGACGTTGATCCAGCCGTAGACAGCAGGTTGTCCTGGATCAATTGAGATTCTGACGTCTACACTCTGGTGCGCATGATTTGCTACGACCTCACTTTTTTGAATTCGTGCGAAAGGGAAACCGGCACTTCGCCAATGCTGAACAACCTTGCCCATCGCAGCGACGATGGTCTCCGAACGCGCATCCTCTCCGGTGACGAGGCCGTAGTCTCTCGGGTCTCTGGACACTGTCGCAGCAGCTGTCGGGTATTCGTCAATAACGACATTGCCGAATCGAAACCGTGGCCCAGGTGCGACGGCAATGTGAACGGAAACCGGTTGCTTTGCGTCAGCGGGAGTATCGACCAGATCAACGGCATCGAGCATTCTGCCATCGAATGATATCGTGACCGCTCCACCATAACGTGCATCTCCGTAGAGGGCGGCTTGCAGCAACCTTTCGTCGTTGCGGGCACGAATTAGCAGTGACGGACGGTCCGGCGCGCCTTGCTTTTCGTGCCGCAGAAGCATCGATGATGCCCGGATTGTTGGCAGCACTGCGCTATCGCGACCGTCGACTTGAATCCGTACTGTGTAATCGAGCGGCCGCCGTTGCGGCGATTGCCGAGCATTCATGCTTGTTTCAGCTAGATTTTGTGCACAAGCGACCTCAATGAAAAGGCATAGAAGTAGGCTTGCCGCCACCCATCGCGCAGCCGCAAATAATTTCTTCGGTCGCAGTAACGCCGACCTTCTTGTTCGACAATAGGAAGCGAGCATCTCAGCTGTATAGGCGATTCAGCACTGATTCGTCTTGACGCCAACGAACCTAATACCTTCCTGAATTCGAAGCATTCTTCAACGATATTGTCGTTCAACCTATGCAAATGCGACACACTAAAAGTATTGATGCGTCCTATCATAGATCTATCAAGGCTCGGCTCTTGCCGGGGCTTGGCCTGTTCGCTTACGTATCCAAATCGTTTTGCTTCGGATCTGACTATTCGTAGGGAGAGGACACAATGCGGATACCTGGTGCATCATTGCTTTGCATCCTGACAGCAACGACGTGGGTGTTGCATGCCAGCCAGGAGCCTGCCCACGCCGGATGGGCCAATGGATCTCCCGTTTTTGAGAGCGACATTGAGCGCAGACGCAGTCAACGTGAGGCGGAACGTGCAGCGCGCCGCAAATCCTATAGCGTCAAGTATCCTAGATACATGAAAGGCGGCGCGAAACCGAATATCCGACCAGAAAAGCCAGATATCGTCTACCTCAGCAAGAAAGAGCGACCGGGCACAATTATCGTGGATACGAACGGGCGAAAGCTCTACTATGTTCTGCCCGATGATCAGGCTTATGCCTATCCAATTTCAGTGGGACGACAAGGTTTCACATGGACGGGAACCGAGCGCATCAGTCGCATCAAGTCATGGCCGTCATGGACGCCACCACCGGAGATGCGTCGACGCCAGCCAGGCCTGCCCATCACCGTATCAGGCGGTGTAATCAATCCGCTCGGCGCAAAGGCGCTCTATCTAGGAAATTCGATCTATCGCATTCACGGGACGAACAACGTGCGCTCGATTGGTCGTGCTTCGTCATCCGGCTGCTTTCGAATGATGAACAAGCACGTCGTTCACCTGTCCAGCATCGCGCGCATCGGGTCGAAAGTCCGGGTTGTTAAGAGTTATAATGGCGTGAGCGAATCCATGCCTCTTTCGGCGCTGTTCTCAAACTTCAGCTCCGAGGACAAAGGCACTTCGAAAAAGAAAAAGAACTGAATATCATTTGAGCGAGAGCACTTAACTATGCGCTCTATCTTGCCGCCGCAATCGAACGGCGAAAAAGCAACATGCTACCTGTGAAAAAAATAGCACCAAGGCCGGTGAGAGCGACAAGCTGAGGCCAAACGACGCTCAGACTGGCGCCGCGAAAGACAACAGCCTGCGCGAACTCCATGTAATGTCTTGACGGTAGAAGGTTGGTAATCGGTTGCAGCCAATCCGGCTGACTTTCGATTGGCGTCATGCCGCCAGAGAGCATCAACAACGGCATGATCGTCATGAGCATCAACAAGGCAAACTGTGCCATCGTTCTGGCGATTGTCCCGAGAAAAATGCCAATCGCGGCCGCAGAGAACAGATAGAGTGCCGCGCCAAGGAATAGCAGAGGCCGAGATCCTGCGATGGGAACGCCGAGGCCATACTCAACCACAAAGATCATCGAGACGCCGAACGCCAAGAGAATTATTAGCCCATTGGCCACGACTTTAGCCATGGCGATCTCGAAAGCACTCAATGGCATAACCAACAGATGCTCGATCGTGCCATGCTCACGCTCTCTCAGGAGAGCGGCTCCGGTCAACGCAATCGTCAATATCGATACCTGGTCGAGCAATGCCACGATTGCCTGAAACCAGACCTGAATACCGTTCGGATTGAATGCGCGTCGCACTACAATGTCGACGGCCGATCGGCTCAATGCATCGGAACGTCGAGCGTAATCGGCGATCCGTTTTTGGATCATCGCCTGAATATACGATGCACCGGTACCCGCGAGCGTCACTGCGGTCGCGTCTATATTGAGTTGGATCTCTGGGCTTCGGCGTCGACGAATATCGCCCTCGAAGTTTGGCGGAATGACGACGACAAACGTATAGCGACTGTTATCCATTGCCTGATCAATGTCTCTCACTTTGATCAACTCGGATTGCTTGAAATAGGGCTTTGTGAGTGTCTTCATCAATGACCGTGAGAGCGCGGAACGATCTTCATCAACAAAAGCAACGGACGCATTATTTACGGTCTCTTTAATACCCGCCGCACGCATCATCAGCCCCGGACCGAAAGCCCAGATGATGAGTGATATCATGACGATGTCTCGAGACAAGCTGCGCACTTCTTTGGTGCCCAGCCAGAAGATGTTCAGCATCGCCCTCATCGCATCACTGTTCCTGTTTTCTGAGACCGAATACTGAAACAGCGAGGAATACGGGAATGAATGCACAAAGAGCGAGCAAGTCCGGCATCAACTCCGCAAACCCCAATCCCTTTGTGAATGCGCCAACACTCATGTGCATGTAATAGGTCGCCGGCCACAAATTGCCGATGACACTGGCGCCTCCCTCCAGAGCCGAAACAGGTTGTAGAAACCCGGAAAATTGAAACGTTGGCATGAGCGACAAAATCGCGGTCGCGAACACCGCCGCCACCTGACTGGATGTGACCGTTGCAATCACCAGTCCGTAGGCCGTTGTTGCTGCAGCAAAGGCAAGTGCACCGAGTGTCAAAGCAAGGAAGCTGCCTTTCAGCGGAACGCCAAAAAGAAAAATCACAACACAGGTCATGATCAGGTAATTCAGCATGGCGATTGCGATGTAGGGAAACTGCTTGCCTAGCAGAAACTCAAGGCGTCGCGTTGGCGTCACGTAGAAATTCGTGATCGTGCCAATCTCCTTTTCGCGCGTAACGCTGACCGCCATTAAGATCGCGGGAAACAGGATAAGCAGCATCGCCGGTACTGCAGGGCCAATTGCGAAAATACTCTCGAAGCTAGGGTTGTAGAGGTATCGCATTTCGATTCGAGCTAGTGGATTTTTCATTGCCAATTGCCCGGTCAGATCGGTGCGTGTCGCCAGGTAATACTGGTGGACACCTGCGACGTAACCGTCAATCGTTGATGCGCGCATCGTGTTGGCGCCGTCAACCCATACTGAAACTTCTGGTTGCCCACCCCGTTTTAGCTCACGTCCGAACAGTGGCGGCACCAAGATCGAAACGGCGATACTGTGCGATTTGAAGCGTTGCTCCAAATCGGCTTGAGATTCAATCTCGGGCCTTTCTGAAAAATAGCGCGATCCGCGAAACGTCCTGAGATAGGCACGGCTCTCTGGGCTACGATCCTGATCGAAAACTGCAAACCTGACCTGATCGACGTCTGTGGTGATGCCGTAACTGAAAATGAAGAGGAGGATCGTGCTTCCAATGAAAGCAAATGCAAGCCTCACCGGATCCCGCAACACCTCTGTCGTTTCACGATAGCTAAAAGCAAGTGCGCGCCATGGGCTGAATCCAAAAAATGCATATCGAAGAGATCGAGTACGATCATCAAACACTGCGGATTCAACATTGTTGTCTGTCGGCATTACCGACTCGATGATTACCGCTTCCGTTGGACCTGGTTGAACGATGGCATTCTCGATATACGCAACGAATGCCTCTTCCAACGTATCTGCATTTCGTTCTGCAATGATCTCCTCTGGCGTATTGCAGACCAGCACCTTACCCGCATGCATCAATGAGATCCGGTCGCAACGCAATGCCTCATTCATGTAATGCGTCGAAATGAAGATTGTCACCTTGTCGCGACGGGACAGCTCGACCAGCAGCTCCCAAAACTCATCACGCGCAACGGGGTCGACGCCGGACGTCGGCTCGTCGAGGATCAGCATTTCAGGCTCATGAAGAATGGCAACCGCCAAAGACAAACGTTGACGTAGCCCGAGAGGCAAGGCTGAGGCGAATGCATCCATATGTGCACTTAGCCCGAAGCGCCTGACCAATTGCTGGATCCGGTCCTCCCGCTTATTCGCGCGCAAGTGGAAAAGGCGCGCATGTAAATCCAGGTTCTGCGATACCGTTAGTTCACCGTAAAGCGAAAACGACTGAGACATGAAACCAACTCGATTGCGGGTTTCCAAGTCATGCGCGTCAACCGGCTTGCCGAATAGATGGGCCTCCCCTTCACTGGATGGCAGCAAACCGGTCAGCATTTTCATCGTCGTTGTCTTGCCACAACCATTTGACCCCAGAAAGCCAAATATCTCACCCTCCTCTATTTCAAAGCTAACGCGATCAACTGCGGTAAAATCTCCAAATCGTCGTGTCAGGTTCCGCGCAACGATCGCCATTTTTTTTGGCCCGCCCGCAATGGATCGCGGCTCCATCACGATCCCGCGCCTGCGTTCCTCGCCCGGAAGCAGTCGAACGAACGCCTCCTCGAGACTATCCGCATTAGTATTTTGCTTGAGGGCATCCGGACTATTTGCATCAAGAATCCGCCCAGCATTCATCGCAACCAGCCAGTCAAACGATTCCGCTTCTTCCATGTAGGCCGTAGAGACAAGAACGCTCATATTTGGCCGTTCATCTTTGATTGCAGCGATGAGTTCCCAAAACTGCCGGCGCGCCAACGGGTCAACACCCGTCGTCGGTTCGTCCAAGATCAGGAGGTCGGGGTCATGGATCAGTGCGCAGCAAAGACCGAGCTTTTGTTTCATGCCGCCGGACAGCTTCCCGGCCGGTCTTTTCAGAAACGGATGCAACCCGGTGGCGATTGTTAATCGATCGATTCGGGCGGTCCGCTCAGCGCGCGTTTGCGCATAAAGTTTTCCAAAAAAATCAAGGTTCTCCGCAATGCTTAACTCATGATAGAGATTCTTGCCGAGGCCTTGTGGCATGTAGGCAATCCGAGGCCCAACTTCGTTGCGATGTCGGTGACTAGCCATGTCGCCACCGAGAAGCTTGATCCGGCCCTGCTGGATCTTCCGTGCTCCGGATACGAGGCCGAGCAGCGTCGATTTGCCGACGCCATCAGGTCCCAGTAGCCCGACCATCTGAGACGGCGGTATGTCAATGGAAACACCTTGCAAGGCCAGCGTCGACTTGTAGCTGTGCGAGAGGCCAACAATCTCCACAACAGGCTGTTCGATGGCGCCCATGTCGCCTCCTCCTGTCACTTCGCACCGCCAGCAGTGGGCATCTCAGGTGGCAATCTGTTTAGGAATTCCGGCCAAGCTTGCGTTGTCTGCCCTCCAAGCCTGATATAAGCAACACCAAGGACTCCCGTTTTTACCCTGTCGATATGCTTTGTCACCAATTCAGGGGGCACGCGCACTTTGACACGGAACATCAGTTTTTCGCGCTCGCTCGGCGTCTCAACTTGCTTTGGCGTAAATTGCGATTTCGGGGAAACGAAGCTAACTTTCGCCGGAATGGCGAAGTCAAGAATATCGAGCTTGATGCGGGCTTCACCACCAATGTTAACGCGATGCGCCTGTGCAGCCGCCAGAAACACTTCCATGTAGACATTGCCAAGATTTACGAGTGTCAACACCTTGCCGCCATTACCCAGGACCTCTCCAGGTTCCGCCAGCCGGTAAAGGACACGTCCCATCGCTGGCGACTTCAGTGTGCAATCATCAATCTGGGTTTTGACTTCCTTGGCAGCAGCGCGCGACGCGTCCACAATACGTTCGCGCGAAATGAGTGTTGCTTTGGCCGCCGCTAGATTTGCCTTAGCCACATCGCGCCCGTTGATCCGCGTATCGTATATCTCCTGACTGGTATGACCTTGCCCCACCAATCGTTTCGCGCGGTCCAATTCCCGTTCTGCGAGGATCAACTTCGCGTTTGCCTGGGCAATGACCGCCTCAGCTGTCGCAACTTGGCTTTGGGCACTGGCGATGTCTGCCTGGGCGCGCAACAACTGGGCCTGCAATTGTGCGCAATCAATACGCGCCACGGTCTCTCCTTGCTGTACGAGATCACCTTCCTGCACGGAAACGTTGAGAACGCGCCCGGCGATGCGCGTCGAAATATCTACCTGCACGGCTTCAATTCGACCATTGCCGTAGGCAATACCATCCGGAATGGTATCCTTGTCGCCGCCCCCCGAGATAAGATATGCGAGCACGGCCAGAACGGTTAGTGCGCCAATAGCCAACGGTCTACTTAGCGACATTGTCATATCCTGTATGCAAGGCCCACGGCGCGATTATCCGCTCGCAGAATTGCAGATAAAAAAGACCACACTCATTGACCTCAATCAAACGCCATCATTGGCACTCGCGCGCAGCAAATTCCAAAAGCTATGTTCCTCTTTGACACAACTCGATCAATGGTGCTTCGTACGCGAAATACTTCCGCAGAACGGCGGCAACGGATACCCTCTCATCGCGAATTGATATCGTCTGTGCCATCGAGCAGGATAAATTCATGACACCAGAACTTCCTAATTCGGTTTGGGCTGCGGTCAGTGCGCCCGGGCCGCAGTTGACATTATTGGACGGTGACATCGACGTTGAAGCAGTCGTCATCGGCGCCGGCTTCACAGGCCTGTCAACGGCATTGCACTTGGTACAAGACGGCGTCGATGTCGTCGTACTGGAAGCGGCAGAGCCTGGATGGGGCGCATCGGGTCGCAATAACGGTCAAGTCATTCCAACACTCACACGGCCCGAGCCCGATGACATCATTGCCAAACATGGCGACGCCGGCGAGAAATTCGTTGCCGTACTGCGCGACAGTGCCGGCTATCTGTTTGACGTTGCGCGGCAATTTGGGCTCAACGCAGAAGCTGAGCAATCTGGCTGGATCCAACCAGTGCACACGCCCGGCCGCATGAAGATTGCCGAGCGGCGGGTGCAGCAATGGTCGAAGCACGGCGCGCCGGTCGATCTGCTATCTCGGGAGCAGGTGCGCGATTTGACTGGTTCCGAAATTTGGCATGGCGGCTGGAGCAACTCGACCGGCGGTCACATTAATCCGCTCGCTCTCGCGCGCGAACTGGCACGCGCAGTTGTCAACGGCGGCGCACGCATTTTTCAGCACACGCCGGCGCTGTCGTTTCGATACAGTGGACACGGCAATGACGCTCGTTGGATTGTTGAAACCCCGCGGGGGCAGGTAACCGCGCGACGCCTCATGCTGGCGACCAATGCCTATACAGGGGAGTTCGCAAAAACGCTGGCACCCGCTATCGCAAACGAAGTCGTACCGATTGTTTCGTGGCAATTGGCGACAAAGCCGCTTGGTGACAATCTGCGCCGCCACATTATTCCAGGGCGCCAAGCCGTATCGGATACACACGGCGATTTGCATTTCACTCGATATGACGCCCGCAATCGGCTTATTACTGGTGGCGCATTGATGATTCCGGTCAACGGCGTCGACCGAATGAAATCTCGCATTGGCGCGCGGCTCAAACGGATGTTTGAACCGATTGGAGATATTGGCTTCGATTACGTCTGGAACGGTTATGTCGGAATGACGACAGATTTCATGCCACGTTTCCATCAATTGGGGCCGAATGGATTTGCATGGGTCGGTTGCAACGGCCGCGGCGTCGCGCTGTCAGTAGCGCTCGGCCGGGAATTTTCGAAAGCCTTACAGGACGTTCCCGTTGCCGAATTGGGCTTGCCGGTATCAAAACCGAAGCCACTACTCGCGCATGGCATCGTGCGTCGGCTAGCGCCGCTGCGTCTCATCCAGTTTCGATGGAATGACGCAAAGGAAATTTGAATGGATCACAACCCCAAAGTTGAGATCTCGAAATCGCGTGTGGTGCATCAAAACCTAAGGAAACAGTATACTCTGCTCCCACGGACAGCCAATGCCCTTGCGGCGATAGTCAATCCGATGATGCAGCCTGAACTCGCCGGCCTGCCAGAACTCGATCGACAACGGCTTCAATCGAACTCCAGCCCAGTAATTTGGACGCGGTATCTGGCCCACGGCATATTTGACGCCGAATCTTGCAATGGCTTGGAGCAAATCTCGACGCCCCGTCATGGGGCGTGACTGTTGCGACGCCCAGGCACCAATCCGACTTTGACCAGGCCGTGAGTTGAAATATTCGTCCGCCTGCTCATCGTTGACCAACTCGGTCGTACCGCGGATGCGTACTTGACGTTGCCGGGACTTCCAGTGGAAACACATCGCGCTCTTGCCCGTGGCAAGCACCTCGCGGCCCTTTGCGCTCTCCAAGTTCGTATAGAAAACAAAACCTTCCACATCGTAATCTTTCAGAAGAACAATCCGGACATTTGGCATGCCGTCCTCATCGACTGTCGCAAGTGCAACTGCGTTGGGATCGTTGACTTCGCTTTCATTGGCGTCCTGAAACCAATCGCTAAAGAGGTCCAGGGGATCTTCCGTAGGCGAAATATTCATCTGTCCTTACCGTATATTGTTTGCCGCAGCAGTGACATGAAGAGGGCCGGCATTCCATGCGAGAGCAGCTGGCACCGAAAACAGACACCCGATTGCGCTGTAAAGCCAATCTGCAATAGCATTCATTCTCGACTAAGCTTAAATACGGGCGCTGCCAACGAGCGGAAAGTTTCGTCGTTGGCATTAATGGAGACGCACATTGACTGACACAACCACTCTCGGCCCCGCAAGCACGTTATTGCACGAAAGTCAGGCTGCCATCGATGCTTGGAATTCGGAGACTAAGGCGATTTTGACGGTGTTGCCTGATACCGCCCGCGATACCGCTGCTGAGATTGATGATCGCCAACGACGCGGCGAATGGTGCGGTCTCCTTGCCGGCATGACAATGTCGATCAAGGACAATATTGACATCGCCGGCACAGTGACGACGGCCGGATCCAAGATCCTCGCAAACAACATGACCAACCGCGACGCCTTTATTATCGACCGTCTGAAACGGGCGGGCGCTGTCATCATTGGCAAGGCAAACCTTCATGAATGGGTGTTCGGTCCGACGAGCCAGAGCACGCATTACGGCCCGGTACGCAATCCTTGGGACATCTCCCGAATCCCGGGTGGATCAAGCGGCGGGTCTGGCGCATCGTTGGCGGCTGGAATGTGCATTGGATCAATCGGTTCCGACACGGGCGGGTCCGTCCGGCTCCCGTCAGCATTCTGTGGCGTTAGCGGGTTAAGGCCATCCATAGGTCGAATTTCGTGCCGCGGTTCAGTTCCGGTATCGGCATGGTTCGATACATTAGGCCCGATGGCAAAGCGGGTATCGGATGTTGCACGGATCTTTACCGTGGTTGCCGGTCATGATTCAGAAGATCCGATTTCCGTGGACGTTCCGGTACCCAATGTCATGGCAGAGCTCGACCGACCGGTTGCTGGCTTACGCCTTGGCCTCCAAGAGCGATGGTTTTTCGACGACCTGGCCCCGGAAACAACCGCAGCGATGGAAGAGGCTATAGCAATCTATCGATCACTGGGAGTTGAAATCGTAGAAGTCGATCTCGGTGATGTAGAGCGCAGTCATGAACTGCTCGCTTTCAAGGTCCTGCTTGCAGACGCCTATAACATCCACAAGGACCGGCTGGAGACACGCCCCGATGACTACGGTCGTGACGTTTACACGCGCGCGATGCTCGGCAAAGACGTTACAGGCAGCGAATACGCGGCTGCCTTACGCTGGAACGAGGGGTTCAAACAGCGACTACGAAACGTCTTTGCGAACGTCGATGCAATCCTGACGCCGACCATTCCATTCGGTGCACCAATGGCTGAAGCCGGTCAGGAAGGACAGGATTGGTTCGACACAATTCGTGAAATCACGCGTTTCACCTATTGCTGGTCATTTGCCGGTGTGCCGGCGCTTTCTGTGCCATGCGGATTTGACGACAACGGGATGCCACTTGGGATGCAGATCGCAACGCCGTGGTTCGACGAATCTACCGCACTGCGCCTCGGTCATGCCTATCAATCTATGACCAACTACCATGCGCGCGTGCCGTCTTAACAGGACGCATGGTGTTAAGAATAGGCCGCCGGACCACAAGGCGCGTGTAGCCGTCGTCATCGGCGAAGTGAACTGGTCTTGGCAAAACCTGTCCGCAACGATTAGGGCAATTCACGCTGGCCAAGCAATGGCATTGGCCGTCACCACGACGAAGCGGTTTTCTGCCACTCCGGACGTGCCAACGGTTGGAAGACTTGGTCATCCAAACATAGAATTGACAATTGTCTGGAACGGCATCTTTGGACCTCACGGCCTGCCTCAAAACCAATCATAGACTAATGGCTCCGTGTGCTCGAAAGCCTGAAGAAGGACAAATACGTCAACAAACTGATCAAGGATCTCGGCTCGATTCCCAACAGCCGCGGACCAGAGGAGACCAAGATCTTCGTCAAGAATCAGAACGAGACGTTCAAGACGGTTGTCGCCAAGATCAAGAAATGATTGTGTTCAATAGATGAGAACCGGTAGGTCGATGGGCTCGCCCGTTTTTATTTCAAGGACCCGCAAGTAAGGATCACGTTGAAAGATGGGTGAGACAAAACCAAACATTCTATTGGTCATGGCCGACCAAATGGCTGGTCCGGCATTGCCGATCTACGGCAACAAGAAAGTTGTTGCCCCTCAGCTTGAACGATTGGCCAGCGAAGGTGTCGTCTTCGAAAACGCGTATTGCAATTTGCCGATGTGTGCGCCATCGCGCGCCTCGCTACATGTCGGCCGTTTGCCATTCTCATTCGGAATGTACGACAATGCGAGTGCTTTCGGTGCCGACGTCCCGACGTTTTCTCACTATCTGCGACGAATGGGTTATAGGGTTGAGATGTCCGGCAAAATGCACTTCGTCGGACCTGATCAATTGCATGGTTACGAGAGACGGCATACGACAGAAATTTATCCCGCCAATTTCGGCTGGACGGTGGATTGGTCGAAAGGCCGTGAATATCGTCCGACCAATCTGACGATGGCACCGATCATCGAGTCCGGTCAGGCGATCCGTACGATGCAGATGGATTACGACGATGAGGTCGCTTATCACGGAGTTCAGGCGCTCTACGATCTCGCACGCGCACCCGACGATCGACCATTTATGCTGACTGTCTCATTTACGCAGCCGCACTCTCCTTTTGTGATCAGCGAGGATTTCTGGAACCTCTATAAACACGACGAGATTGAATTGCCTTCCGTGCCGGAAATTCCCCTCGATGAAAAAGATCATCTCAGCCGCAATCTGCATTACTGTCAGGCTCGTGATCAATTCACCGTCACCGACGCTCATCGTCGTAACGCCCGTCACGCCTACTACGGCATGATTTCATACATCGACTCGAAGCTTGGCGCCTTGGTCGATACACTGGAAAAAACAGGTCTCTCCGACAATACAATCATCATCTTTACCGCCGACCATGGTGAAATGATGGGAGAGCGCGGCATGTGGTACAAGCAGCATTTCTTTGAATGGGCAGCCCGCATTCCACTTGTCGTGCACTTCCCTCAGCGTTGGAAACCGGCCCGCATCAACCAGAACGTCTCACTCGTCGATATCATGCCGACGCTTCTCGATGCCGCACAAGGCTCGCCATTCAAAAACTATCTCGATCAAATCGACGGTCGGTCGTTGGTGCCTGCGCTTGCGGGCGACACCAGCAGCTTGTCAGATGTGGCGATATCAGAGTTCGCCGCCGACGGGTCGACGGGTCCGAGTCGGATGGTCAAAAAAGGTCCCTGGAAGTATATGTGGCTCGAAGGCCAGGACACGTTGCTATACAATGTTGCGGAAGATCCGCGTGAGATCAAAAATAGAAGCGGTGAGACCGCTTGTGCTGACATCGAGATCGAACTTCATGCCATAGCTATGAAAGGGTGGGATCCGGATTACTATTTCACCGAAGTTGCTGCCGATCAGCAGCGCCGCTTAATGATCCACAGTACGACGAACGGCGACCCAACCTACGTCAACATCGTGCGACATGACGATGGCGATCGCTACATTCGCAACGCCGGCGCCGCCGATACAAAGGCGCGTGCCCGGCTGCCCTATGTTGCACCGGCGCAACCAGATAAGGGTGCCGGCTAGTCAATCCACTATTTGTTCCCTTATCCATAAGGTTGATGGCATGCTTTAAGTCGTGTTCTGAATTTTGAATTTGGCAGGACCATCGAATGCCAGGCCTGCAATTGGATCTGGTAGACTTTGGCCAAAAGGTCCTTCGAGCGCTTCATATTGAGAAGCGAATGCGCCGTCTTCATCTCCTTGACGAGTCTGGGTGAGCGAATATACGCGAGACCGCAAATTTCATTGGGAATAAGTTCAACGCAGAAAGATCTGTCGAAATGCGCGCAGGTGCTGTTATCGTGGTGTGCACGAACCCGTAGCTGCCAATCGAGATTCGATTTCATGCTGACTGCACCCTATGATCCCCGCACGTTTCAGGCCCTGTCGTATCATTCTGCAATTTCGAAGTTCACCGACGGCTCCGACTCGCCGAGCGCATATATGAAACGGTGTCTTGCAACGATTTCGGAATGCGAACCGACCGTAAAAGCCTTTGCATTCCTTAACGCAGAATCCGCGCAGCAGGCAGCTGATGAGAGCACTTTGCGTTGGCAGAGCGGCAATCCGCTTTCGAAGATTGATGGCATGCCGGTCGGCATCAAAGATCTCCTGGAGACTCTGGATATGCCAACGGAGATGAACTGCGCAGCGCTCGCAGGCAATTTCCCCAAACGCGACAATGCAGCCGTATGGGCATTGCGCCAAGCCGGTGCAATCCCATTCGGCAAGACGGTGACCGCCGAACTCGGGGGTGCACATCCCGGCCCGACGACCCATCCGTTCGACCCGACACGAACGCCAGGTGGTTCGTCATCGGGTTCGGCAGCAGCAATCGCAGCAGGCATGATGCCAGCCGCGATCGGCAGTCAGGTCGGCGGTTCGATCATTCGCCCGGCTGGTTTTTGCGGCAACTTCGCTTTGAAACCAACGCAAGGTGCGATCAATCGTGGGGAACGTCAGGCTACCAGTATGAGCACGCACGGCGTGCACGCAGGTTCGATCGAAGATATGTGGCAAGTGGCGATTGAGATCGCCCGTCGAGCTGGGGGCGATCGAGGCTTCCGCGCACTGGCCGGCCCCGACGTCCCACCGCAACCTCGAAAACCTGAACGTCTCATTGTCCTGGAAACAGAAGGCTGGGACGGGCTCGATGCACCGACCAATTTAGCGTTTGCGGCTCTGCTGGAAAGCATCGAGCGACAAGGCATCAGATTGCTAAGACGAGGCGACCACCATCATATCGAAATGCTTGAGCGCACCATCGCCGAGGCGACTCGCATAGCAGGCATGATCACGGCTTGGGAAAATCGCTGGACCCTGCGCAATATTGTCAATGACAGGGGCGGCGGATTGAGCCCGCGCGCAATGGCTGGATTAGAACGCGCCGAAGCGATGACACCCGCGAACTACGAAGCTTTGTTGCTAGAGCGAGATCAGGCACAACTCGCACACGCCACAGCCGCCGGATTGGCAGATGCGATGGTCACGTTGTCCTGTCCCGGACCAGCACCTCTGTGGCAAGGAGATCAGCCCGGGCACCCCCTGGCGGCGCGTCCCACCGGCGATGCCGTGTTCAACTATCCGTCATCGATGTTATTCGCGCCCGTTGTCAGTATTCCGATGCTCGCTGTTTCGGGCCTGCCCGTCGGTCTACAAGTTATCGGCCAACCCAATCAAGATGCTGCGATGGTGGCCTTCGCACGCTGGCTGCACGTCAACGTCGCCCCAATAATCGGCTAATGCTTAGAGAGGAAATCAATTATGCCGATTTTGTTTGAACAGGTTGGTGGAATAGGCATCCTCACGCTAAGCCGGCCCGCCGCACGTAACTGCTGGGGACAGGACTTTAGCGAGGGCATCGCCACCGAATTGGAGCGTATGGCCAATGACAAGTCAATTCGAGCCGTGATCATAACCGGCGACGAAAAAGGTAGGGCATTTTCCGCAGGTGCTGACTTGAAGGATCCCAATACACACACCGTCAATAATATCGAAGATTTCTTCGAAGAGTTACCCCGGTGGCGGGACTTTGTTGTTCGGAAACTGGATGCCTTCCCGAAACCAACGATCGCAGCGGTCAACGGCTATGCGATAGGCGTTGGCTGCATCTTTACCTATTGCTGTGATTTGATCGTCGCTTCGTCGAAGGCCGAGTGGCGCATGCCACAAGCAGCTCTTGGTATTCTACCGGCGTATGGTGGCTCGGTGCGTTTGGCGCGATGGATTGGCAAGGGCCATGCGATGAAGTTGGCCATGGGATTCCCGCTAACCGCGCAAGAAGCCCATAGCATCGGCCTCGCGCAATGGTTGGTTCCACACGATGAACTCATGCGTCAGTCACTTGAGATTGCGTCTCATATCGCAGAATTACCACCGATGGCAGCCCGTCTGACGAAGGAGTCGCTCAATCGCGGCTTGGATATTCCAAATCTTGACGACGCCGCCTGGGTCGACGCCTACCGCTTCATGGCCCTCGGAATGACTGAAGCAGCACACACACAACATGAGAAGTGGCGGGATGAAAAGTGAACTTTGACACCGTACCACATGCCCCAATCCACCGACACCTGCTGAACATTGTGCGCGCGCTCGATAATCGCGCGCGACTTTTGCCGTTTCAATTCTGCAAAACAACAAGGAGTCGAACGATACCATGAAGCCTCGCATCTTGATCGAGCACCCTGGCATGATGGCAGACTTGGAGCCCGATAAGCCAGCGGTCATCATGGCAGATAGCGGCGAGACGATCACATTCCGCGTTTTTGAGGAGTACTCAAACCAATTTGCCAATCTGCTTCGTGAGTTGAGCATCCGGCATGGCCATGGGCTTGCCGTTCTGCTTGAAAATCGATTGGAGTACCTCCCGCTTGTCTGGGGCGGCATGCGAGCCGGATTGCGTGTGACCGCCATCGCAACACATCTCACGCCGGACGAGATCGCCTACATCTTGGCGGACAGCGGTGCAAAGGCACTCGTGACGTCCAAGGTGTTCGCTGAAAAGATGACCGGCCTTTCCCTCCCGAAGGTTGCCACCAATCGCCGATTGATGCTTGACACAGCTGACGTTGGTTTCCGACAACTTGAACCTTTACTCCAGTGCCAGCCAAGGACTCCAATCGCCGATCAGGCAGAAGGAGTCGAAATGCTATATTCTTCCGGAACCACCGGCCGACCAAAAGGCATCAAAAAGCCTCTGCCGCAAACTCCCTTTGGTACTTTGTCTCCGACATATCGAAGAAGCGTCTCGCTGTATGACATTGACGCATCGACCCGATATCTTTCGCCAGCGCCGCTGTATCATGCAGCACCGCTCGGCTTCAACTTGCGGACATTGCGCGTTGGCGGCACGACGGTGATCATGCGCAAATTCGACGCCGAACAAGCGCTTGCATTGATTGATCATCACGGCATTACGCATAGCCAATGGGTCCCGACGCATTTTGTGCGATTATTACGGCTCAGCGAAGATGCTCGGGCCAGACATGGTCTTTCCACACATCGCTGCGCCATTCATGCAGCAGCGCCCTGCCCGATCGAAGTCAAGCGACAGATGATCAACTGGTGGGGCCCCATTCTTCAAGAATATTACGCCGGGTCCGAGGGCAACGGGCACACATCAATCGCAAGCGAAGATTGGCTTACCCACCCGGGATCAGTCGGTCGCCCCTCGCATGGCAAGGTGCACATCTGCGATGAGGACGGCCATGCCTTACCGACTGGCGCGGAAGGCATGATCTTTTTCGAAGGAGGCGCAACTTTCGAATATCATAACGATCCGGACAAGACGGCTGCTTCGCGAAATCATCTCGGCTGGAGCACGCTGGGCGATATTGGATATCTTGACGAGGAAGGTTATCTTTATCTCACCGATCGCAAGGCGCACATGATCATTTCCGGCGGCGTCAATATTTATCCGCAAGAAGCCGAAAATGTCTTGGTGCTGCACCCGAAAATCTATGACGCTGCTGTGATTGGCGTGCCAAATGAAGAGTTCGGCGAAGAGGTTAAGGCCGTCGTGCAACTCGTAGATTTATCGCAGGCCGACTCTACGCTGGAGGCCGAATTGATCGCACATTGCCGTACCCACCTTAGTCCCGTGAAGTGCCCAAAGTCGATTGACTTCGTGTCGAGCCTTCCGCGCCAGGAGAATGGCAAACTTTATAAAAGGAAACTGCGTGATGCCTACTGGGAGAAGAATCATGAACAGATTACATGACACGCACATCGCCACATGAGCGCTGTCCGCTCCCATCCAGTGCAAGAAAAGGACTGAAGTATGAACTTCGATTTTCCTGAAGAGCTCAAGATGTTGCGCGAGCAGGCCAGTCGGTTTCTGGGCGACAAGTGCGGACCGGAAGTGCCGCGACGGATCCTTGAGAGCGATCACACGCATGACACAGGACTTTGGCGCGAGATGGCTGGGATGGGATGGATTGGCGTTACCACGCCGGAAACCTATGGTGGCTCTGGTCTCGGGCATCTTGCTGCATGCGTGCTGGCTGAGGAAATCGGTTCGCATTTGGCCCCCGTCCCGTTCAGCTCTTCGGTTTACTCTGCGATCGAAGCGCTTTTGCTATTTGGTACTGATGAACAAAAACGGAACCATTTGTCAGGTCTGGCATCAGGAGAAAAAATTGGAACGCTTGCGGCTGCTGAACGGCCAGGAGCATTTCGTCCCGAAGCCCTTCAAGCCCACGTACGAGATTGTCGGCTAACAGGAAGAAAAATTGGCGTCTTCGATGGTCAAAGTGCCGATATCGCCATCGTCGTAGCGCCTTCCGATAGCCAAGGCCCTTGGCTACATATCGTCAAACTCAGTCAGCCAGGCGTTCGTCGCGATACGAGCGATACAATTGATCCGAGTCGATCCCTGGCGCGCCTGATATTCGACGGCGCAGAATCTGAACCGCTCGAGGCTGCACGCTCGCCGCTGGACGTTCAACGACTGATTGACAGGGCAGCCGTGATGATGGCGTTTGAACAAGTGGGCGCTGCGCAGGCGGCACTTAACATGGCGACGGCCTATGCCAAGGAACGCTACGCGTTCGGGCGACCGATAGGATCTTTCCAGGCCATCAAGCACAAACTTGCCGATGTCTACGTCGCCGTCGAACTCGCTCGATCGAATGCCTACTATGGCGCCTGGGCCCTATCAACCGAGTCTTCCGAATTGCCGATCGCGGCAAGCGTTGCCAGAATTTCCGCAAGTGATGCCGGTTGGCAGGCCGCCAAGGAGAACATTCAGACACATGGCGGCATCGGCTATACTTGGGAGGGTGACTGTCATTTGAACTATCGCCGCGCCAGTTTGTTGCGACTGGCATTGGGCGGTCCAAGCGAATGGAAGCGCCGACTGACCCGCGAGCTCAAGGCCCGCAACATGGCACCAACACAGGCCGCCTGAGGCAGGAGACGAGAATTATGGATTTCAGCGATACGAAGCAAGAAGCCGAGTTCCGTGCCGAGGCCATCGCTTTCCTTGAAGCCAACGCCAAACGACGCGCAGCAGGGGAAGTTCGCGGTTACCGGCGCGGGCAGGATAAGCCTGGTGCGCTGGACGCTGCCAAAGCTTATCAAACAAAAAAAGCCGAAGCCGGCTTTGCCGGTATTGCCTGGCCGAAAGAATGGGGTGGTCGCGGCGGCTCGCAGATCGAGCAAGTCATATTCTCTCAAGAAGAAGCCAAGTTTGATGTCGACCCACGCTTCTTCCAGATCGGTCTTGGCATGTGCCTACCAACAGTCTGCACGTGGGGATCGGCCGAGCACATTGAACGATACGCAGGACCGGCGCTACGCGCCAATGAAGTGTGGTGTCAGCTGTTCTCTGAACCTGCTGGCGGCTCGGACCTCGCTGCACTTCGCACCCGTGCGGAACGCGACGGCGATGACTGGGTCATCAACGGCCAGAAGATCTGGACATCCGGAGCACACTTTTCCGACTTCGGCGTGCTTGTCACGCGCTCCGACTTCGGTGCGCCAAAGCATAAGGGGCTGACGTACTTTTTCCTCGACATGAAATCGGCAGGCGTCGACATCAGACCAATCAAGCAGATGTCAGGATCAAGCCACTTCAATGAAGTGTATTTTGACAATGTACGTATTCCCGACAGTCAGCGTCTGGGGCCGGTCGGCGATGGCTGGAAGGTCTCTCTGACAACCCTGATGAACGAGAGGTTTACGATTGGGGAAACACCCGGGCCGGATATTGATGAACTATTGCGACTTGTGCAGGAAGTTCACGGACTCGACGGGTTATTGGTGGATGACCCCGCAATCGAGGAACGAATCGCTGAGTGGTATGTACGTGGCGAAGGTTTGAAATTCACGCGCTTTCGGACAATGACGGCCCTATCACGCGGCGACACGCCAGGCCCAGAATCTTCCATAAACAAGCTTGTGCTCGCCCCCAAACTCCAGGACATTTCAGTCTTTGGCCTCGACCTTCTCGGCATGGCTGGACCTGATGCGGGAACCGACATGCCACTCGATGGTATTTTCGAAGAAGCGTTGCTCTACTCGCCAGCACTCAGGATTGCCGGCGGGACCGATGAAGTCATGCGAAATATCATTGGCGAACGTGTCCTCGGCCTTCCCGCCGACGTACGGGTCGACAAAGATGTCCCGTTCAACGAAGTCCCAACCGGAGCCAAGAACTGACCGTACGGTTCGCCTTGGGCGTAGAATAACTTTTTGCCGACTAGTCAGCCCGGCACGCGTCAGTGCCGCCCATCAGAATGAGGAACACGATGGCCGAAGCATACATTGTCGATGCCGTTCGCACTGCCGGTGGACGCCGTGACGGAGTACTGCGCAACTGGCATCCGGCTGACCTTGCCGCCGAGACGTTCAACGCGCTACTGGACCGAAATCCCAACCTTGACCCAGGTGCAATTGAAGATGTCATCCTCGGCTGTGTCATGCAATCCGGTGAACAATGCTACGCATTCCCGCGCAATGCCATTCTTGCCTCTCGCTTGCCGGAAACGACGCCCGGTGTCGCCGTTGACCGCCAATGTGGATCTTCGCAACAATCGATCCAATTTGCAGCGCAAGCAGTGATGTCCGGCACGCAGGATGTCGTTATAGCAGCCGGCGCCGAGAGCATGACACGCGTGCCGATGATGTCGAACTTCACGCTGCATCAGAAAGCCGGCATCGGCGAAGGTCCGCTGAGCCAACGCGTCAAAGATCGCTACGCACGCAATGATCAATTCAGCCAGTTCGAAGGCGCGGAATTGATCGCCGAAAAGCATGATCTGAGCAAGGATGCGTTGGATGAATTCTCACTCTCCAGCCATCAAAGAGCGGCAACAGCTATCTCTTCCGGAGCCTTTGCAAACGAAATCATTGCTGTCCAAGTTGATGACGGCTTACACGATACCGATGAAGGTGTCCGGCTCGACGCGACAATTGAAGGTATACAGGGCGTCAAACCAATCCAGGATGGCGGCAGGATCACAGCGGCCAATGCCAGCCAGATTTGCGACGGCGCATCAGCGGCTCTCATCGTCAATGAACGCGCACTCAAGGCGCACAACCTAACGCCCATTGCCCGCATTCATCAAATGCATGTCTCTGCCGGCGATCCGGTCATCATGCTGGAGGAGCCCATCGAAGCGACCCGTCAGGCGCTCGCAAAGGCTGGCATGCGATTGAATGACATCGACCTCTATGAAGTCAACGAAGCTTTCGCATCTGTTCCACTTGCGTGGCTGAAGGCGACAGGCGCCGATCCAGCGAAACTGAACGTCAATGGCGGTGCCATTGCCCTTGGTCATCCTCTCGGTGCAACAGGGACGAAGTTAATGGCAACGCTCATCAATGCGCTTAAGGCCCATGGCAAGACGTGGGGATTGCAGACGATGTGCGAAGGCGGCGGCGTTGCTAACGTGACGATAGTTGAAGCGGTTTAAAAGTGAGCGATAACCCAGCGCGCCTCGCAAGCGTGGTGACTACATGGCTCCCTCCTGGCGTGAACGCTGCGCGTTCATCTGAGAAATTGCGCCACGGTTATGAGTCGGCGTTACGAGAATTTCATTGATGCAAACGTGCGGTGGCTGGGCTGCGAGGAATACGATGACCTGAGCCATATCGGCAGGTTGCACCATTTTCGCCAATTCCTCAGGCGGCTCGGGCGGGTCACGTTTTTCCATAATTGGCGTCGCGACAGCGCCTGGGCAGACCACGGTTGAACGGATACCGTTGGCACATTCCTCTAGGTTGATCGTATGGCTCAACGCGACGACGCCGTGTTTGGCAGCTGTATAAATCGGTCCGGATACCGGCGCAACGATACGTCCAGCCATCGACGAAGTGTGAATCAATTGCCCGTCACCCTGCTCGCGCATGATCGGCAGGACAGCTTGCGTGCAATAGGCGACACTGGTCAGGTTATTGTCGATCAACGTCTTGATACCTTCCGGGCTGAGGCGCGACCACGATCGGTCAGGAATATTGACGCCAGCATTGTTGAATAGGATATCAATCCGGCCCCACGCGGCCTTGATCTCGTTTGCGGTGTTCTCGACTGCCGACCAATCCGTCAAATCCGCTGATTTGACCAGTACATCGCTCTCAATCTTTGCTGCAACCTCCTCAAGCGGCTTGATGCGCCGGCCAGTGAGGACGACTTTTACTCCCGCCTTAGCTAGCGCAATTGCCGCCGCTTCTCCGATGCCGGTTCCAGCTCCAGTTACCCAGGCGACCTTGTCCTGAATGTTTCGCACGATGCTCTCCCGTTTGGCTATCTCTGCTTACGCAGTTCTGCTTCGTGTTATATCGGAAAGGCAAGCGGCACGCGTGACACAAATTGTCTGAAATGTTGCCGACCCAACAGAAGCTCCTCAGACTAGCCTGCCGTTCTACCAGGTCGACCCACACAATTAATCGGGAAGCCGACAATAGCCGGCGCATCAAGCGAAAACTTGCACTCGCCGATTCAGCGATGGGGCACCGCAAGAATTGCGTCCCTAAGTGAGCCGGAACAATTGGATACGGTGTTGAGAGACGCATAATCCGTGCCGAACGCTTCCTAGTGAGAACATAGCAATGGCGCACAAGCCTGCAACATACTCGAATTCGAGCGCGGACAAATTCAAGTAGTGATCGCCTTGGTCGTTACTCTTGCGGATATCGCCATGGAATCTTCGATTGCGCCGCCGTCTCATCAATGGTCCACATTGGCAACGCAAATCCATCACCAACTTTTCGAAACAACATGCGCATACGGCTGCCGATCCCGATCTGGCTGACCACCTCCTGCGACGCCAACTCACCATCCGAGGTTACGAGCTTACCCGCAACGCGCCGGCCATCATGCTCCGTCGGTTGGCCACGCTGACAATCGAATTCGACGAGTAGCAACATGCAGGGCGTTCGCCCGCGAAACGCCGGTTGGATTGCAAGATGAACTTCGTTGTTGAAGTAAACGCCCCCCGTTGCCTCGACTGACCAGCCACATCTGATTGGTCCGGATGTTACGTTAGTTCAAGGTCAATCTCTCCTGCAATGAGAAGATGACTTCTGTGGTACCGACATTACCAACATGCCGTGCTCATCGTAGCAATGCGTCAGTCGTTTTCAATAAATCAGCTGGATCCCGGAGACCGACAAGAAGCTCATTATGAGAGATCACCTGTGTGACTGGCTCGGTTGGGCAAGGTGACTAATAACTCGCGTTGAAGTCTGCTAAAATAATACAGACAGACAGACAGACAGACAGACAGACAGACAGACAGACACTGATTAGAGAGGGAGACGACAAATGCAAGCCGTCGGATTGATGAAGCATGGTGGACCTGACGTCTTACAGGTCGTCGAAGTTCCCGAAGTGCATGCCGGCCCCGGGGAGGTTCGCATCAAGGTTCGGGCAGCGGCGGTCAACCCGACCGATACGTTGGCGCGGAACGGCACGCGTGCGGCACAGCAAAGTGTCGACCCGCCACCTTATGTGCCTGGTATGGACGCGGCAGGGATTGTCGATCAGATCGGCAAAGGCGTGACAACGGGAGTAACGGTCGGCGATCGCGTTATGGCGATGGTTGTGCCGAAGGGCAGCCACGGCGCCTACCGCGAGCAGATTGTCCTCGATCAACATGCCGTGGTTCCCGCGCCCAGTTGGAGCCGACACGCTGAAGCGTGTACGCTGCCCATGAACGGACTGACCGCTCAGCTATCACTTGACCTGCTCGCGTTGACCGAAGGCCAGACGTTGGCGGTTACAGGGGCCGCAGGCGCCTATGGTGGATATGTCATTCAACTCGCTAAAGTAGCAGGATTGACCGTCGTTGCCGATGCCACGGATGCCGACCAGGAATTGGTCAAGTCACTCGGCGCTGACATCGTCGTTAAACGTGGCAACGATGTTGCCAGTCGAATCCGAGAACAGTTTCCCGAAGGCGTCGACGGGCTTGCCGATGGCGCCGTTCTAAACGACTTGGCCGTGCCAGCTGTCCGCGATGGCGGCGCTTTTACGTCCGTTCGTGGCTTTGAGGGCAATGGTCAGCGCGGCATCAACTTCACAACAACATACGTTCGCACGTACGATGGTAAATTCGAAAAACTTGATCGTCTCCGTCAACTAGCCGAGACTGGCATCTTGAAGCTTCGCGTCGCCGGCGTCTATTCGCCAGAACGTGCGAGCGAAGCGCATGAACGGCTTGAAGCAGGCGGCACGCGCGGGCGCCTTGTTATAGAATTCGATTGAGCTGCTCATCATCGAAGTACTCTCGCCGGAGACAAAGCGATGCCATTTTTTGAACGTGGCGAGACCCGCATCCACTACGAGGAAGCCGGGGCCGGCACCCCGCTACTAATCATCGCCGGTGGTGGATTGAACTCTACGATATGGCAACTAAAAAACAATTCCCCTTTCAATCCAATCGACGAGTTTAAAGACGCATATCGCTGCATTGCGATGGATTTGCGCAATTCCATAGATGGTCAATCGACCGGGCCGCTTGAATTCGATCGGCCATGGGATGCATACACCGATGATCATCTTGCTTTGATCGACCATCTCGGTATTAGAAAATTTCTGGTACTGGGTTTCTGCATTGGCGGCCCCTTCATTTGGAACCTGCTGAAGCGCACGCCCGATCGCATCGTTGCGGGCGTCCTCACTCAACCGAGCGGATCGCGGCCTGAAATGCGCGATTTGTTTTACGACAACAACATGAGCAGTTGGGGTTCACGTCTGCTGGAAAGCCGTCCGGACATCACACCTGGCGCAGTGGATGCATTTCTAACAAAGATGTACCGGTCCGACGCCGATTTCGTTTTCACGGTCACGCGAGACTTCGTGCGCAACTGCCAAACACCGCTTCTGACTTTACCGGATGATGTCCCAGCCCATCCTTACGCCGTCGCAATGGAGGCCGCACATCTCGCGCCCAACGCCCAAGTAAGTATGTATCCGTGGAAGGAAAAACCGGAGCAGATACCAATTGTGCTGCGCCACGTCCGCATGTTCTTGGACAACCATCAATTCTAAGCGTTCGTTCACGCTGACCGGAAAGGAGCAAATCGCATGCTCAAAATTCAACGAATGGCTCCACGCGTCGGCGCGATTGCCACCGGCATCGACGTTCGCACGATGGATGAATCGACATTTGGAGAACTCTACCAGACCTGGCTGGAATGCAACGTACTGGTTGTCCGCGGCCAAAGTTTGCAGATGGATGAGTTTCTGACCTACAGCCGACGCTTTGGCATTGTCGAACCACATCCATCGAAGAGTACACGGCACCCTAACTGCCCCGAGATCACGCTTCTCGGCGTCAACAAGTTTGATGCAAGCGGCAAGCTCAACATGAATATTTACAAGCGCGGCGGCCACACTTGGCACACTGACGGGGCGTACGATGAAATACCGTTCAAAGCCACGCAGCTTTATGCTGTCGCGGTTCCGAGTCGGGGTGGCAATACATTCTTTGCCAGCATGTATGCGGCCTACGATGCTCTGCCGGAAACACTCAAGAAGTCTATCGAAGGTCAACTTGGCGCCTTTGTCTATGGCGGCCGCGATAGCGACAATGCACTGCTGAACCCCGAAGACCGCGACAAAGCCCCGGCGTTTCATCCATTGGTTCGCACGCATCCGGAAACCGGCCGCAAAGCGTTGTACTTCGATCCAGGAAAGATTCTACGCGTTGAGGGCCTCGGCGAAAAGGAAAGCAATGCTCTTATCGATACGCTGACCGATCACATGATCGATCGCAGTTCCGAGTATCACCATCAATGGCAAAAGGGTGATATTGTCATTTGGGACAACCGCTGTTCATATCACAAAGCTGCGGCCGACTATCCACCGGACGAAGATCGCATCCACTGGCGCGTCTCCATTAAAGAGCCGGCGGAACAAAGTTAGCCACAATCGGACAACGGCCCATCATTCGTGCTGGAATATCCATCACCTCACCCTGCCAAGCCCGCACGGCAGCACTTGCCTGCCAAGTTCGCAAAAATTTCGCATATCAAAGAAGACGTCGGTACCATAGTTAAAGGCATCGACCTTGCCCAACCAATCGACGCTGCAATACTGAAGAGGCTCGACGATACCGTGGTCGAGAAAGTCATGCTCATGATCCGCGGACAGGCACATCTTGCTCATGCCCAGCTTCAATCCGCCTGCGAATTGATTGAAGATCAAAACCGACGGGATCTATTAGACGAATTTCCACTGCTGAACGCGCTCGAAAGATTTCTGCAAATACAGCAAGGGCCACGCCACGAAAGTTGGCAAGAACGCGACCTGGCATACTGACCACACGAATCAACAACGTTCGCCCAAATTCACGATGCTGTATACGGTGGCAGTTCACGAATTCTTGCGAGACCTAAGCGACAAGATCACCCGGCCGCAATGTTGCCATGCGCACAAATAACAGAAAGGCGACCTACTCATCATTGATGATCGAGCGTCGCTGCACAAAGCCGGCTTCGGCTTCGACCACAGTCAATAGCGGAGACCGTATCGCATGCTGGCGCCCGGTGACCGACCATTCTAAGGCCCCTCTAATAACTCGGCATTGTCACATGTGGCGTGAGTTGCAATTCATGCGTCCAACATGAGCGATCTTGTGAATGCAGATAGTAGAAAGCTTCCGCAATCTTTGCGGGATTGATCGCCCGTTCGGGTTGCTGTTGAATTTTCGGAAGGGCGCGCGTGCCAGGGGAGTCGATTGTGCCATCAATCACCACATTGGCGACATGGACCCCGTGAATGGAGTATTCCTCGGTGAGCACTTGCGCCAGCGTCCGCATCATGACGCGCGGGAAGTAGACAGACTCGCCAGTGAAACGTTTGCGACCGCGCAGAGACTTGTTGTTGTTTGAGATGAGAAAAGAGCCAGATCCGCGCTCTCGCATCGCAGGCAAGACCTGCTTGGCGACAAGGAACGGCCCGCGACAGGCAATATCCAGGGCCGTTTCGAACATCTCGGTTGGAATGTGTTCGAGAAGCTCTTTGTCCTCTGGCAGGTCGCGGCCTTCGAGATATCCGGCATTGTAAACCAATACATCTGGATTTCCTGCCTCATTCCGAATGACTTCGAATGCGCGATCGACTGACACGCTGGATGAAACATCCAGCTCGACCGTCATACAGGCTCCGCCTTGATCTCCGATTGCTCCGGCCAGGGCGGCTGCATTGCTTGCCTTACGGGTTGTAAGAACGACGAGGAAACCCTCGCGGGCAAATTTTTGTGCGATCGCACCGCCAATGCCCCAACGGGCATCGACCGGCAAGTCACTATCATCAAGCGTGGCACCGTGGGCGAGTTTGGTATTGCGCCCGTCTGATTGCCACTTCGATGTCGCACCAATCACGACGGCAACGGGCAGTTCGTTTGGGTTCGAAGTCGATGCCTGGCTCATAGTTGGTGTCTCCATCGAGTAGTGCAAAATTTCTGGATCTTGAAAATGAGCATCAGCATCTCACAATCCGGGATTCCCATTGAGCTTCCGCTTGGTGTGACGATTATCATAAACGCAACGGAGGTCGATCTATAATGCGCAAAATTCGGCGGACTTCCATTGCGGACCTGATGCTTATGATTTACCCCGCCGTAACCGCCTTGATCCAATTACACCAGGGATCGTTAGCAGGGCGATCGAAAATGACCCAGCTCTCTCTCAGACTAAATTGATCGCAGGTGAGGTCGGGTAATATTTGGGCCTCTCTTGCATTGAATTCAGGGTCCAAGTTGCATTTTGAAGTATCGAGCGGCGTAAACAGGAGGCATTGGCTTCGACTCAGAAGTCCAAGTAGACTTGGTCAAACTCAACCTGAGGACAAGCATACTACGACTCTACGGTTCTGCCCGCTCTCGCGCAGTACGCGTCATCTGGATGCTAAATGAACTTGGCCTCGACTATGAACATTTGGACTGGTTACCGCGTTCAACCGAAACAAAAACATCAGCATTTCGCGAACTGAACTCCAGCGGCGCTGTACCGACCCTGGATGACGACGGCTTTGTACTATCGGAATCCATGGCGATTAATTTGTACCTCGCGAAGAAACATAACAGCCCGTTGTATCCTAGCGATCCCAGAGATCAGGCACGCGCCCTGCAGTAGAGCTTTTGGGAAACCGATCATCACGACCGGCAAACTGTTGATCATGCGCGCCACAGCCATGACATGCCGGTAGCAGAGCGCATACCGGAAGTCGCCAAAGCAGCATGGGAAAGTTCATTGATGTAGACCGCCGTTCCCAGACCGTCGGCGAAACATCAATGAACGCCGCCGTAGGCCACGCCGGATAGATCGGCCATTTCCTTCTTCCAAGTCGTTAGATCGTCGATTGAGAACTTGGACAGGTGATCGTGACCGCAGGCACGCGCCATGACCTGCATCAGATGGACCGACGACTCGAAGAAATTCGTCAGTTGTCGAGCAGACTTTTCAATGACGAGGCGACTGACCAAATGCGGCTTTTGCGTTGCGATACCGACCGGGCAATTGTTAGTGTGGCAAGCCCGCATGGCGATACACCCAATCGCTTGCATCGCTGAATTCGAAACAGCGATCGCATCGGCACCGAGTGCAAGTGCTTTGACGAAATCTGCCGGTTTCCTGAGACCTCCGGTGATAACTAATGTAATGTCTTTGCGTCCTAAGCCGTCCAAATGGCGCCGTGCCCGAGCCAGCGCCGGAATTGTCGGTACTGAGATGTTGTCTCGGAAAATAATCGGAGCTGCGCCTGTACCGCCACCGCGACCGTCGAGAATGATGTAGTCGACTCCGACTTCAAGTGCAGCGTCGATATCCTTTTCGATATGCTGTGCTGAAAGTTTGTAGCCGATCGGAATGCCGCCCGTGCGATTTCGCACTTCGTCTGCAAAATCTTTAATCTGGGAAATCTCCGTCCATTCGGGAAAACGTGGCGGAGAGATCGCATCCTGGCCTTCGTCTAACCCGCGCACCTGAGCAATCTTACCTTCAACTTTGTTGCCTGGGAGATGTCCGCCCGTTCCCGTTTTCGCACCCTGGCCGCCCTTGAAATGAAAGGCTTGCACACCTGCGAGCTTTTCCCATGCGAAACCAAAACGCGCTGATGCCAGTTCATAAAAGTATCTAGAGTTGGCCTGTTGCTCTTCTGGCAGCATGCCACCTTCACCCGAACAGATCCCGGTACCAGCCAATTCAGCACCTCGCGCAAGAGCAACTTTCGCGGGCTCAGACAGAGCGCCAAAGCTCATATCGGAAACGAAAAGCGGGATTTTCAAACTCAATGGCTTCTGGGCATTGGGCCCGATGACGACCTCGGTCCCGATCGCATCATCATCCAGCATGGGCGGTTTGTGGAGTTGGGCTGTAAGAATCTGAATATCATCCCAGGAAGGCAGTGCGTCTCTTGGTACGCCCATCGCCTCAACCGCTCCATGATGACCGGTTTTCGATAGGCCATCGCGAGCATATAGTTGGATCAACGCATTGTAAGGCTCTTCAACCGTGCCATGACTTGTATCAGCAAAAAGACCAAGATATCCGTCGCGATTGAACGGCTGTGGATGCGCTTCGGCCCATTCAGATATTTCGTCGGCATCAACCACAACCTGATCACCCTCGATCCAGGACGTGAACTTATTGAGAGCCTCAGCATTGTTGTATTCTGAGACGCCGGTATCGAGGCGGTAATCCCAATCATGGACGCCGCAGATAAGATTGTTGCCCTCGACATGCCCGTCCGACATCAGTGCGCCACGATGCATGCAGCGCCCGTAGAGCACCGAAACCTCATCATCAAATCTGACAACCACAAGATCGACGTCGCTTACCAACGCATAGGCTGGTTGTCGGTCCTTCAAATCGTCAAACTTGGCAACAGCGATAGGCTTCATCGGACTCTCCCGTTTGCGTTCATCTCTAGGTATCAGGTTCTACTAAGTTGTGTGTCGTTAGAGGTTTGGCTGAGTCCTGGATCGGCATCGTCTCCGCGCAATCGCCTTGTGCGGCGATCAACCCTGCGTACCACTTGGCACCCGGAACCGCGCTTAATCCATGCAGCAGCGCACTGATCCAAACAGCATTGACCGCCAGCGCGAGAACCTGTTCGGCAAGTGCATGATCAATCTGCTTGACGATCAGGAGTGCAAACAGGGCGGTAGCGAGACCGCGTGGACCGAACCAACCGAAGAACAACTTGGTCGGTGTGGATGCATCCGTTCCCGCTAACGATAACCAGATTGCGAGCGGGCGTACGATGAAGAGGCTGCCCAGAATGATGGCCAGCATCGCCCACGTCAGATGCTCGATTGCTTCCGGAACCAGGACCATGCCGATCAAAAGAAATGCGGCCCACGCCAGCATCTGCCCTTCGCTTTCGGTGAACTCATAAACGAACTTGCATCGCCCTTGGACGACGTTACCGAAAGCCAACCCACCAACGAATGCAGCAATAAATCCGTTGCCGCCGATTTGACTGGCGCCGAGATAGCAGGCCGCCGCAAGGGCGATCGCGCCAATACCCTCGTACGTCACAGCTGTAAGTTTGAGAGCTTTCGCGCTCAGCAGTATCCAACCGCCGACCAGACCGCATATCGTCCCGACGAGCGGGCCAAGGGTTAGCTGCAGAAAGCCAAACAGGAGCCAGTTCGTTTGATCGGGCTCCATGGCTTCAGCAGACAGACTTGCAAACAGAAGGATTGCAGGTAGTGCCAATCCATCATTAAGCCCACTTTCCACCGTGAGTGCCCGCCGTGACCGTTCCGGCACCAACGGGTTAGTCACAACAGCTTGTCCGAGAGCTGCATCTGTCGGGGCCAGAATTGCTGCAACGAGTACGACCGCAACCAGTGGCCAATCAGATAGAAACGGCAAGGCACATAGAGTACCGAGCACAATTGCCAACGGCAAACCGATGACTAGCATTCGTACCGGCCAGACGTGCTGGCGGCGCAATACAGTCAAGTCAATCTGTGCCGCGTCCAAAAACAGCAAAACAATCAGCGCGACCTCGGCAACTATATGGAGAAGGCGCTCTGCATCACCAGTCGCCATAACTCCCGCTGTCGACAGAGCGAACCCGAAGCCCAAGAATAGCATCGGTGCCGTCAATATCGTTGATGCAAGCCGGTTGGCGATCATACAAAACAGGACCGTGAAGAGCGCGACCAGCAGAAGTCCAATCGTCATTCGAGAAAGAGCCCTCTATTTTCTACCGTCGTGGTCTCAAGCGCCAACCCATTGATCGCTTCATCACGACGAGATGAGCGCAACTGCCGCCGCCGATCAACGGTTTGATGCACGCTGAAGCAAAATGGTTTCACTTCCCGACTAAAAGAAGTTCATTGGCTGTCTCGGATCCTCGCGCTACAAGGACACTTTGCCCGAAATTGGGACAACCCGAATGTCGAGGTCGACGGTAAAGGAAGATGATGACGAGGCTCTTATGCGCCGGCTGCGTGCAGCCGACAGGCAGGCTGCCGAAACACTTGTCCGCGTACACAGTCGATGGATGCTAGCTCTTGCCTTCAGGTTGACCGGCGACTCATCCCTTGCTCAGGACTGCGTTCAAGAGTCTTTCCTGAACGCATTTCGAAAGATCGATACGTTTGAATCTCGCTCGACTCTAAAAACCTGGCTGCATCGAATTGTCGTCAATGCAACACTCATGAAATTGCGATCCCGGCGGCGTGCAAATGAGCAATCTATTGACGACCTCCTGCCCGAATTCGACAGCAACGATTGCCGTCTAGAAGCGCCATGGAAAATCATCGAACAACCAGATGCCTTGCTAGAACGTAGTGAAACCGCAACCATTGTTCGAGCCATGATCAATCAATTGCCAGAGAACTATCGTCTCGTTCTCCTGCTGCGCGACATTGAAGAAATGAGTACTCAAGAGGTTGCCGAAGCTCTCGAGACGACGCAAACGGCAGTCAAACTTAGGCTCCATCGAGCAAGAGCTGCTCTCAAGAAACTCCTGGAGCCGATCATGCGAGGAGAACGCTAATGGCGAGCCTCGGAGCCAGAGTGATGCGTTTCGTGAAGGGCAAGATGATCCGGCATCTGCCAGAGATGATCAGCTGTGTCGAATTCGAAGAATTTATTGTCGACTATCTCGAAGACCAACTTGAGCCTCGGACGCGGCGGCGCTTTGAACTGCATTTGCGCTTCTGCCGGGAATGTCGAGAATACCTCGTCGCCTATCAACATGCGCGTCAACTCGGTCGCAAGTCGCTTCTCATGTCAGAGCAGGAGTTACCCGAAGTTCCACCGGATCTCATTACCGCCATTTTGAATTCCAGAAACAGCGACGAACAATGAGGACCAAGGTGCCACCAGAACCCAGGCACAATTGACGGTTGGCGCTCCGATTCTCGGCTGCACCAATGGTCGATGTTTCTGATCCAAGGCATTGGCCTCGCCACAGATGCCCCGGTCGCCCTGAACAACAACCGGGGTTAGCAATATTTCTACTCAGCTGATCGACCAGCGTGCCCACCGGAGATTTCTTCGGTTTGGTTTTCATCTACTTGTTCGGGCAAAAGCAGGTTGAGGGCGATCGCTAGAAAGGCTGCTGGCAGAAGACCGGATGTCAGCAATACTTTGGCTGTTTCCGGCAGATGCTGCAGAGCTTGTGGAACCTGCTGCAGACCGAGCCCGACGGACAACGAGATCGCGAAAATCACCATGTTGCGCCGTGTCCAATCAACTTCCGACAACATCGATACGCCGGCAGCCGCGACCATCCCAAACATCACGATCACACCTCCTCCGAGGACTTCGATCGGGATGGTGGAGATCAACGCGCCGACCTTTGGAACAAGTCCGGCTACGATCAAAAAGATAGCGCCGATCGTGACAACATGGCGGCTCATGACTTGCGTCATCGCGATCAAGCCGACGTTCTGCGAGAAAGATGTATTGGGCAGACCACCAAACACACCGGACAACGTGGTGCCAAGTCCGTCAGCAAACGTTGCGCCACGCAGTTCTTCTTCCGTTGCTTCCCGGTGAGCACCGCCGCGAGTGATACCGGATACGTCACCAACAGTCTCGACGGCAGAGACGAACGACATTAGACAGATACCAATAATTGCGCCGGTGCTGAACTCTATGCCGAAATGCAGGGGATTTGGCACAGCAAACGATGCGGCGCGCCCGACATTGCCGAAGTTCACCATTCCCAACGCAAAAGCCACTATGTAACCGGCAATCAGCCCCAGCAAGACGGCAGATACGGAAAGCATTCCTCTTGTAAAGAATTTGAAAAAAAGTGTCGTAAGGATCACGACTCCGGCAATCGACCAGTTCAGCAAACTGCCAAACTCTGGCGAGCCTGATTTCATTGCGGGTACGCCACCCGCAGCATATTGTATACCGACCTTGACAAGTGCCAGACCGATCATCAGTACGACAAGCCCGGTAACGAGCGGCGGCAAAGCAAATCGGAGGCGACCGACAAACGGCGCCAACATGGCATGAAACAAGCCACCAACAATGATCCCACCGGTAAGAACGGCCATGGCGTCGACGCCTTTACCCGCCACGAGTGGAATCATTACTGGCAGAAAAGCAAAGCTGGTTCCTTGGACGATCGGGAGACGCGCTCCGACCGGGCCCAAACCGATAGTTTGCATCAACGTCGTAACACCGGCGAACAACATGCAGATCTGGATCATGTAGATCATCTGCGGGAAGTCCGCAGACTTCGAGCCGAAACCGAAACCAGCCGCACCCGCAATGATTATTGCCGGCGTGACGTTACTGACGAACATCGCAAGCACATGCTGAATGCCAAGCGGAACAGCCCGCGACAATGGCGGCATGTAGTCAGGATCTCTTCTTTGCTCAAGCGTTCCAATCGACATGCTGTAGCCTCCCTTTAGATGATTGAGACGTTTCCCTTTTTCGCAAGACCGCCAGCTGCTCATTCGTTCGCGAGGATCTCGATCGGACTGCTGAAGTGAAATTCTTCCAAGTTCTTGCTTTCCCCGATCCAATCGACCACCGTAAAACAGGCACTGTGGGCAAGCGGCATAAGTGTTCCATGCCAGGTATTGCGGTGGTAATTCACGCCTTGGTCTGGACGTGCCAGGAAAGCCCGAAAATTGCCTGGCGTTCCTTTGTCGTCTTGGCCGACAACGACCAGGTAACTGCTGCCTGACATCGGGATGAAGCATTGCGAGCCAAGCGGATGTCGTTCAACCAAAGCCAGTTGCATTGGAAGCTCGATGGGCTTTGAGTAAAACAGGCTAATACCGACCCGCCCTGACTGATCGAAATCGAGCGTCGCAAGATCGTGATATCGACCACAAAGGCCGGCGTTGATCAGTTTGTCTGGTGCGCCGCGCACCTCGATGATGTCACCGAAGGGGGCAAATGCTTCCTTCGTCAACTCGGTCGCCATGATCGGTGAACCGCTCATCGCGAATTTCGAACGGAATTGTCGGAAGCAACCGAAAGTTTGGGAAAACGGTTGACGTCCTTATAGAGCAAATAGCGGAATGGCCCTGGACCGCCAGCATAACAGGCTTGCGGACAGAAAGCGCGGAGCCACATAAAATCGCCAGCTTCGACTTCAACCCAGTCGCGATTCAAACGATAGGCTCCTTTGCCCTCAAGCACGTAGAGACCATGCTCCATAACGTGTGTTTCAAGGAAGGGAATAACGGCACCCGGTTCCAGTGTCACGATCGTAACGTGCATATCGTGGCGCAGATCGGTCGGATCGACAAAACGGGTTGTGGCCCATCGGCCATCGGTATCGGGCATCGGCGTGGGCGGCATCTCACTTTCATGGGCGATCACAGCATCTGGTTGATCCAGGCCGACCGTTGGCTCGTACAATTTTCTGAACCAATGAGTCGTTGCATTGACATTCCCATTATTGAAAACCTGATAATCCGCACCAGGCGGTAGATAGGCGAACGCGCCGGGCTGCAGTATATGGGACTTGCCGGCGAACGTGAGATGCAGTTCCCCTCCCACGACGAAATATACGCCTTCCGCACCCTGTTCAGGTTCAGGAGCTGTTGCGCCACCACCGGGAGAAATCTCCAGGATCATTTGCGAGAAAGTCTCTGCAAAGCCAGTGAGCGGCCGGGCGAGAACCCAGGCTCGCGTCCTGTTCCAGCCTGGAAGAAAACTCGTAACGATATCGCTCAGACATCCCTTTGGAATTACGGCATACGACTCTGTAAAAACGGCGCGATCCGTCAGCAGCTGAGTTTGTGGCGGCAGCCCTCCCGCAGGAAAGTAATAGGTTCGATCAGTCATCTTTGCCTCCCGGCTGCGTTGATTGAGGCAGCAACTCCCGCAATCGCAACAGTGCTATGCGCTCGACCTGGCGGCAGGCTTCAGAAAACTCGTCATCGCGACTGTTGGCGATGCGTCGCTCGAAAGCCTGCAATATGACGGCTTTCGATAAGCCCCGGACAGCAATGATGAACGGGAACTCGAACTGCCTTACATAACGATCGTTCAAGTCCTGGAACCGAGCACGCTCGTCGTCCGTCAACGCATTAAGACCTGCGGATGCCTGCTCTGACATGGAAGCTTCGGTCAACCGCTCCGCTTCGGCCAACTTACCTGCCAAGTCTGGATGGGCGCGCAAGACTTCAAGCCGCTCTTTGTCTGATCCTGCCCGAAATGCCCGGCACAACGCGTTGTGCAGGCCGTCGACTGTATCGTGAGCCGGTCCGAGTTCCAAATCAAATGCACGTTCCGCAACCCAGCGGGAATGCTCGAAAATGCCACCATACCGCTCGACAAAGTCAGCCTTCTCAAGGCAAGACGGCACAAGCACCGCACGATCTGGTGCGGGAAAATGCGCGTGCCAATGATCCGCAATGGCTTGACGGGTCGCAAACCAAACCTTGTCATGTGATTGGACGTATTCGATAAACTGCTTGAGGGCTCCTATGCGACCAGGACGTCCAACCAATCTGCAATGCAATCCGATCGACATCATTTTGGCTTGTCCCTCGACCCCCTCCTGATAGAGCGTATCGAACGAATCTTTCAAGTAGTTCAAAAACTGATCGCCGGCATTGAAGCCTTGCGCAGTTGCAAATCGCATGTCGTTGGCATCGAGTGTATATGGAATGATCAACAGCGGCTTGTGATCTGAGACATGCCAGTACGGCAGATCATCTGCATAAGAATCCGCTGCATACGCAAAGCCACCGTTCTCCGCAATGATGTCTACGGTGTTTACCGAGCTGCGTCCCGTGTACCAGCCCTTCGGCTCGTCACCGGTCACTTCCCGGTGGAGGCGGATGGCATCCGCCAAGTGCTGCCTTTCATCGTCGCGCTCAAAGTGTCTATACTCAATCCACTTGAGACCGTGACTGGCGATTTCCCACTCGGCCGCCTGCATCGCCGCGACCTGTGCCGGGGCACGGGCAAGAGCCGTTGCCACACCGTAGACCGTTACCGGAATGTTGTGGGATGTGAATAATCGATGGAGGCGCCAGAATCCAGCGCGTGCGCCGTACTCGTAGATCGATTCCATATTCCAATGGCGCTCGCCTTCCCACACCGATGCACCGACAATCTCGGAAAGGAATGCTTCTGAACCGGTATCGCCGTGAAGGATGTTGTTTTCGCCGCCTTCTTCGAAATTGACGACAAACTGAACGGCAATGCGAGAGTCGCGCGGCCAGCGTGGGTCGGGCGTCGTTTCTCCGTAACCATGTAGGTCTCGCGGATATCGCAGCATCTCTGCACCTTGTTTCTCTTCATTTTATTTGACTGTAAGCGCAAAAAGTCGATGTCATTGTTTGGGATTTTTTGAAGGACTTTAAGGCAGGCTCGGTGCGGTGGACGCGGCGCCGCGCCTGCGCCATAGACTTGACCTTGCGAACGCAGCCCTTGGAGAATGAACATGACTGGCGCCAGAGGTTTCCTCACGACGCACATCCTTGACACGGCGCGGGGCCTGCCAGCATCAGGCATTGAGATCGTTCTCTTCAAGCTCAATGATACTGCGAAGAATGAACTTTCCGTCGCAGTAACAAATTCCGACGGGCGCACGGACACTCCAATCCTGCCAACCGCTCAATTTGGAACCGGTTCTTATGAACTGATCTTTCATGTCGGTCCGTATCTTAGACAATTTGGCACCAACCTCACAGAACCGTTGTTTCTAGATGACGTTCCGATCCGTTTCGGTATTAGCGATCCCGACGCGCACTACCACGTGCCGCTACTGATTTCGCCTTTCGGTTACTCAACGTATCGCGGGAGCTAGATTTCTTTGGTGCCTGTGATATCCGTGCCAGAGCTGCACGGCAATGCGCGACCATGTGATCAATAAATAATCGAGACTTTGGGTCTTGAAAGCGCTTGTGCGGATAAAGGCAAGACAGCTGGACGGGCACAGGCGGGTTGTCGGACGCCACCGCGATCAGTTTACCAGTGGCGAGATAGTCCGACACCTCAAAGAACGGTTTATTGACGATCCCACGCCCGTCCAACGCCCAAGCCGTTAGCACGTCACCGTCGTCTGCTTCGAACGGCCCCGTTACGGCGAACCGGTCCCGCCCGTGCGCCGTCTGCAGAGACCACTGAAATTCGGTCGCGCCTGGAAAGCGCAACAGTAGGCATTCATGTGCATCGTCAACGAGGGATTTACCGTCTTTCGGATTGCCACGCCGCTCAATGTATGACGGCGCCGCGCAAAGCACGCGCGGACATTCCGCAATGGAGCGGACGCGCAAGTTTGAATCTTTCAATTCCCCGAGAGTGAACGCGACATCGAGACCTTCACCGGTCACGTCAATGACCCGGTCGGATAATCGCAGGCGTACGTCGATCATTGGGAACTGATCTCGAAATACGGGGACTTCCGGCGCGATAAACCGACGCCCAATTCCAAGTGGTGCCGCGACAAAAATTGAACCGCGTGGATTGTTTGTAACGTCGGCGACCGCCGCTTCCGCATCGCTGATCGCATCCAAGATGCGAGCAGCACGATCGTAAAAAATCTTGCCGTGCTCAGTTGGTTGCAACGACCGCGTCGTGCGATTGAACAACCGGACTCCCAGATGACGCTCCAATTCAGCAATCCGACTTGAAGCAACTGCAGGTGACACACGTTGATCGCGGGCAGCAGCTGACATGCTTCCAAGATCAAAGATCCGAATGAACATGCGGATATTGTCAACGTAGGCCATCTACCGTCATTCGTTGGAAAAATTTGAAAGTGCTACACACACCTTACGGATTTCCGACATAATGACAATCGCGCTATGAAATAGAGGCACTGCATCTGAAGGAGCGAGCCCCAATCTATGACAATTGACCCCATGATTCTCGACTGGCTGCAGTTCGCGGCGCGATGGCTGCATGTCATCACCGCTATCGCATGGATCGGCTCATCTTTCTATTTTATTGCACTGGATCTGGGGTTGCGCAAAAACGCGGACCTTCCCGAGGGCGCCCATGGCGAAGAATGGCAGGTTCACGGCGGCGGCTTTTACCACATTCAGAAGTATCTCGTTGCGCCGGACCGGCTGCCGGATCATCTAACTTGGTTCAAGTGGGAGAGCTACTGGACTTGGCTGTCTGGTTTCATCCTGCTGTGCCTGACTTATTACATGAGCGCGGAGATATACCTGGTCGACTCAAGCAAAGGCGACATTCCTATTTGGCTGGGGATCGTAGTCTCGATTGCATCTCTGGTTATTGGGTGGTTCGCCTATGACCTCATTTGCAAAAGCAAATTCGGCAATGACAATACCCGCTTGATGATTACGCTTTACGTCGTTCTAGTCGTGTTGGCGTGGGGATTCACACACATTTTCACAGGTCGCGCCGCATTTCTGCATATCGGCGCGATTACCGCGACATGGATGTCGGCCAACGTCTTTCTAGTAATCATTCCAAATCAGAAAATTGTCGTTGAAGACCTCAAAGCTGGCAAAACACCAGATGCCATATATGGTCAGATCGCCAAGCAACGCTCGACGCACAACAACTACCTCACGCTGCCGGTGATCTTCTTTATGCTATCTAATCACTACCCTCTGGCATTTGCGACAGAATACAATTGGGCCATCGCCGCTCTGGTGTTGTTGATGGGCGTAACCATTCGGCACTATTTCAATTCAATGCACGCGCGAACTGGCAAGCCGGCATGGACCTGGATTGCAACAGTCGCGTTGTTTATTGCGATCATGTATCTTTCGACATTCCCCCCAGCGACGCCGAAAGATGCCGAAGGTGTATCCTCCATCAAGCTTTCGCCAACTGAGCTAAGACTGACCAAAGCAGCGTCGTTCGAAGATGTCAGCGACATCGTCATGGGCCGATGCGCGATGTGCCATGCATCGGAGCCGGGATGGGAGGGCATCCACCGCGCGCCCAAAGGGGTTATCCTCGAAACACCCAATCATATCGCACGGCATGCCCGCGACATCTATCTACAATCCGCCCGTTCTCACGCAATGCCGCCAGCCAATGTCTCATTCATGGAAGCCGAGGAGCGACTGAAGATCGCTGCCTGGTATGAAACCGCAAGACGCTGAATATCCACCCTGACGCCGCAATGAGATTGAAAATTGCAGCGCTATTTTCACCGAGGCTCGATTATAGTTGGTGCTATGACGACCATCTTGATCAGAAATGCAGCCGTCTTGGTGACGATGGACGCGCAGCGACGCGAGCTTGCCTCGTGCGATATTTACTCCTGTTCCGGTGAAATCATCGAAATTGGCCACGGCCTCAAACATGCAGCCGACACGACCATTGATGCCAGCGGTTGCGTCGTGACACCCGGCCTTATCAACACGCATCACCATCTCTATCAGACGCTGACCCGGGCCGTGCCTAAAGGCCAGGACGCATTGTTGTTCGGCTGGTTGCAAACGCTCTACCCGATCTGGAGCCGAATGGGGCCAGAGGCGTTTCGCGTCTCGGCACAAGTCGGCCTTGCCGAACTGGTGCTGTCTGGTTGCACCATGAGTTCAGACCACCAATACCTGTTTCCGAACGGTGCAAAGTTGGATGATACGATTGAAGCGGCCCGTACCGTCGGCATCCGCTTTCATGCAACACGTGGCGCAATGAGTATTGGCGAGAGCGATGGCGGGCTGCCACCGGATCAACTGGTCGAAACGGAAGGGGCTATCCTGGCTGATTGCTGCCGGGTGATTGATGCGTTCCATGATACCAGTGAAAACGCTATGGTCCGGGTTGGCCTTGCGCCCTGCTCACCGTTTTCAGTCAGTCGTGATCTGATGCGCGAGACGGCCATCCTAGCGCGTGACAAAGGCGTTAGGCTGCACACGCACTTAGCTGAAAACAACGAGGACGTTGCCTATTCACTCGAAAAATTTGGCTGTCTTCCCGGGCAGTATGTCGAGGAACTTGGCTGGATTGGAGATGATGTCTGGCACGCCCACTGCGTGA
>JAGDYV010000011.1:0-13556 GCA_049116495.1 Hyphomicrobiaceae bacterium
TCGACGAGGCCGACCAGATGCTTGACCTCGGCTTCCTGAAGCCGATCCGGCAGATTATCGGCCGGTTGCCAAAGGCGCGCCAGACGCTGCTGTTTTCGGCAACGATGCCGGATCAGATCGCGCGCCTTGCCAAGGACTTCCTGCGCAACCCCGAACGTGTGTCGGTGGCGCCGGTGTCATCGACTGCGGAGCGGGTCAACCAGCGTGTCGTCCATATCGATGCGCCGCAAAAGCGTCACCTGCTGGCGAAACTGTTTGCTGAGCAGGACATGTCGCGGACGCTGGTTTTTACGCGCACGAAACACGGCGCCGACCGTCTTGCCAAGCATCTGCGGGTGCAAGGTGTGTCTGTTTCCGCGATCCACGGCAACAAAAGCCAATCGCAGCGGGAGCGCGCGCTGGAAGCGTTTCGCGATGCCCGGATACAGGTTTTGGTGGCGACCGATATCGCGGCACGCGGCATCGATATTGATGACGTCACGCACGTCGTGAACTATGAGTTGCCCGAAGTGCCGGAAGCGTATGTTCACCGGATCGGGCGGACGGCGCGCGCGGGTGCATCCGGCAGCGCCATCTCGTTCTGTGACGATGGCGAGCTCAAATACCTGCGCGGTATCGAGCGGCTGACGCGCCAGAAAATTCCATCTGAAACCTATCGCAATGGTGCAGCCGTGCCCGACCGGGCGGCGACAGGGTACGATCCTGTTGCGACCGCAGATGCTGAGCGTGAAGCGCGCTCGAAGCGCGGCGGTCGGCCATCGCGCAAGCGTGGCTCATCAAATCGATCGCCGAAAGCAGCCGTGAAGGCGGCGCCGACGGAAGCTTCGGGCGGCGGCGGGCGGACAAAGAACAAAGCCGAGCCGCAGCGCGGCAAGGCGAACGAAAATGGACATGAAAACGGACATCAAGGCAGTCGTGGCAAGTCCAGAAAGCCAAATTCAGGTCGCAACCAACAAGCCAGCAACGACAACTCGCCAAGCCCAAACAGACGCAGAAACCGGCGCGGCAATGGCCCGCGCCGAGCTGCCGTCTAACCGAATTCTCATATCCACGCTGGGCACGCCAGCGTGGTTTCACACCACCTGTAACGCGTAGGAGACCCCCCAATGCCAGCTCACAAGTACAAAGTTGGAGAATCGCTCCTGTTTTCGCCGCGTCGCCTGGGACATCACGAAGGCAACCAGTCCTGTGAAGTGCTGCGCTGCCTGCCGTATGAAGGCGGGGAGTTTCAATACCGGATCAAGTGCGGTTACGACAAGGTCGAGCGGGTGGCGCGGGAAAGCCAGCTTGGTCAACAGCCCTAAGGCCATCGCGCCGGCTGAGCAGGTGCGATCGAACGATCGCGTATGGTTTGCTTTGCGGCGCAAGTGCAAAAATAAGATTTAACAATCGGACACAATCGTTTGCAGACGCGGCACGGCATGTGGCAGCGGGCACGGTGCCGCGAGCAATTGAAGAGGGGAACGGACGATGGCTCGAATGAAGCCCAAGGCGCGAAATGAGTTCGCGCTGTTCAACGTGCATTATGAAGATGGCTCCCTGACGTCGAACCGCAAGGTGCCGGGTGAGGTGCTGGAGGACTTTGATCCCGATCAGGCGATCGAAGATTTCCTGACCGCGCAGGATCGCCAAATCGCAGAGCGGTCGGGCAAACCGCGCGCTCCGATCAAATCGATCGAGAAGGTGAAGAAGGCGAAGAAATCGGCTTGATGCATGCCGGTCAAATGGCGTGTGTGCCGGCTCGGCCAAGCAGGCGCAGGTGTTTGTCCTAAGAAACGTGATCCTGCAGAAACTTTTCGACGACGGACCAGTACGTATCTGCCGATTTATTGCGCGCCGGAATCAGTGCGGATGAGCCATGCCGACCGCCGGATGCGGGGGCGAAGCCGACCTTTTGATCGCCAGGGATCGCTTTGAATATTGCGCGCCACTTGCGCCGCTCGCTGGTTGGCGAGGTGATCAGGACCGGGACTTTGATTTTTTTTGCGGCGCGGGCGACGCCGCGGCCGCGGATGTATTCGCCGGGTGACATCGCCACGACAGCGTCCATGGCAGTCGCCCCCTGCCCCGCCATCCAGATGGCGAGGGCGGCGGAATAGGAACTGCCCCACAGGATGACGCGGCCTGATGTCTGGGCGCGGGCGAACGTGAGCGCCGCCTCGATGTCCGGCAGCGCGGCGGCGTAGTTCTGCCGGATGCCGCGTGTTGCGGCGCGCTGCGCTGTTTCATTACGCACGCCACCGAACGCCTTGCCCGAGCGCTGGTCGATCGCGATCGCGTTGAAGCCAAGCTTGTTGAGGCGCGGCGCGATGGTGCGATATTCGCCGCGGCTGGAGCCGGCCTGATGAGCAAGGACGATCCACGGTGCACCCGGCTTGTCGATGGCGCGATATACGTCGGCGGAAACTTTCAATCCATCCGCGGCTTTGAGTGTCGTTGCCTCGCGGGCGTATGCGGTGCCGGTGACGACAAGGAATGTGATGAGCAGGATGATCGTGCGGAACATGGGAGCCCTCCCGGGATGACACTTGCTTGCCTGGGGGATGAGCCTAGCAGGCGATCATGGCGACGGGCGTGACCTCGCAGCATTGTGATACGCGGGCGTCCTGCTCGATTGTGCCGGGCTACTCACGCGTCGCGCACTTTCCAGCCCATTTCCCAGAAATCGGCCTCGAGGCGGGTGGCCTCGCGGAAGATTGTTGTCAGTTCGGTTTTGCGGGCTGGCGTCAGATAGCGTTCGGCTAGCGCATCGAGTGACGCCGTCGCATGCGATGCGACTTCCTGGTAGGCCGCACCGGCATATTCGGAGATCCATACCCGATAGGGATTGTTGTCATCCATGGCGCCGGGACGTGCGGCAAGGCGTGAAGCGATTTCCGCGTAACCGATCACGCATGGCGAGAGCGCGACCTTCAGGGCGAGGAGATCACCACGCATGCCGGTATCGAGAACGTAGCGCGTGTACGCCAAGGTTTCAGCGGCGGTCGGGGCTGCCTCGATATCGCCTGGAGATAATCCCCAACCACCGCAGAGCTTTATGTGAAGGTCCATTTCGACATCGAGAATTGCCGATACCCCGGCCGCTGCGTCGCGCATGTCGGCGAGCGTCGGTGCCTTGTAGACGGCGAGGGCATAGGCCCGCGCAAATTCGATCAGAAACAGATAGTCCTGCACGAGATAATGCCGGAAGCCGGCTTCGGGCAGGGTGCCGTCGGCCATCGCGTTGGTGAACGGGTGTTCTGTGTAGGCGTGCCATTCGTCGCCTGCGGCCGCTTTGAGCTGAGCAAAGAAGGACATGGCTGACGCTCCGATGTTGGCATGCGTATTCTGATGGCAGGATAAGTAGGCTACATTAGATTGCAATATCGTCGCTTAGCAATGTCGCGATGGACAGGGAGGCACCTGTTGAAATAGGTGCCGATCAAGAGCAACGAAGTAAGGACGGACGATCATGAGTGATGCCAAGCGAATCGATGCCGCCACCGATACCGTTCACTGGGGCTATTTTGACGCGGCGCTTGAGCCGCTGGTCACGGTCGAAAGCGGCGCGACCGTGGTCCTTTCGACAGTGTCTGGCCGGCCTGATGATATGCCGGAACCACCGCTCGTCGTGCCCGAGGTGCTGCGTAACATTCATCGCGAGGTGGCGATGAAGCTGCCGGGGCACATCTGTACCGGGCCGGTTGGCGTTGCAGGCGCCAAGCCTGGTGACGTGCTGGAGGTGCGCATCAAGGACATCGCGCTCAACTATGATTGGGGCTACAACCGTGTCCGCCCGCTGGCTGGTGCGCTGCCGGATGATTTCGACCAATCACATCTGATTCACATCACGCTGGATGCTGATCGTATGACGGGACGGTTGCCGTGGGGGCTGGAGCTGCCGTTGAAACCGTTTTTCGGGGTGATGGGCACGGCGCCGCCACCGGCTTGGGGCATGGTCAGCACGCTGCCACCTCGGCGCAACGGCGGCAACCTCGACAACAAGGAACTGGTTGCGGGGACGACGCTCTATCTGCCGGTGTTTGTTGACGGCGCCAATTTCTCGGCCGGTGATGGACATGGCGTACAGGGCGACGGCGAGGTTTGCGTTACGGCGATTGAGACGGGGCTGATCGGCACTTTCGAGTTTCATTTGCGCAAGGATATGTCGCTGGTTTGGCCGCTGGCGGAAACGCCGACGCATATGATCACGATGGCGTTTGATCCAGATCTCGACGATTGCGTGGTCATCGCGCTGCGCCAGATGATTGATTTGATTGTGGCGCGCACCGGGCTCAAGCGCGCCGAGGCGTATGCGCTGTGCTCGCTGGCGGCTGATTTGCGTGTGACGCAGGTGGTGAATGGCAACAAGGGAATTCACGTGATGCTGGATAAGGCCTTGCTGGTGGGGCGTGAGGGGTAAAGGGCGAAGACCAGAGGGCGCTAAGGTTCACGATCATTGTCGTGGTGTATCCGTATGCTCCCTAATGTGGCAGGCGGGGTCGGGCCATGAGCGACTTTAAGCGCTCTGCGCGCACTATCCGCGGTTTGCCTATTCGTCGCTTGATCCATGTGATACGCACCATCATCGACATTGGCCAGATAATCGATCCGTTTCGCCTTTGCAGTATTGGGCGTGCGATCCAGATCATCCCCAAAATCGAATAGACATCAGACAGCACATACAACGCGGTGTCCAAATCAGCGTGTATGCACAACCGAAGGCATCGTACAATGCAAGCCGAGACCGTCAGATTCGCCAATTCAGCTCAAGGTTATCGCCTCATCCAGCCCGGTGGCGTAAGTGTCCAGTCTTCGACTGATTGCCACGATACACTGTTCTTGCGTTTCGACTGGATTGAAAGGTAACCACATGCACCCAGGCTTTTTCGAGATTGCAGGACCATTCTCGCTGGCACAGATCGCGGATCACGTCGGAGCCGACCTTCAATCGGACGACAATGGCGCGCGCATGTTCAGCGGTGTGCGCTCGTTGCGGCTCGCCTCAGCCAACGACATCGCATTCTTCGACAATCGGCGTTACGCAGGCCAGTTGCAGGAGACATCCGCGGGAGCGTGCATATTGGCCGAACGCGATGCAGGGCTCGCCCCGGCGGCAGTGGAGACATTGATTGCAGCCAAGCCCTACGATGCATTCGCTGGCGCCATGCGCTTGTTTTATGCTGACGCATTGCGCAGTAAGGCTGGCACCGACCGCATGCGCGCATGTGGCCAGATTGTCGACCCGAGTGCCCAGATTGAAGATGGTGCGGTTATTGAAGCCGGCGCAATCGTCGGCCCGGAAGCGTGCGTCGGGGCTGGGACGATCGTCGCTGCCGGTTCGGTGGTTGGTTACCGCTCAGTGCTTGGCCGAGATTGTTACGTTGGTGCAGGTGCAGCGGTGACGCACGCAATCGTGGGCGATCGCGTGATAATTCATGCCGGGGTTCAGGTCGGTCAGGATGGCTTCGGGTTTGCGATGGGGCCAACCGGCCACGCGAAAGTTCCGCAGATCGGCTGTGTTCGCATTGCGGATGACGTTGAGATTGGCGCGAACACAACGATTGACCGGGGCACAATCGGCGACACGGTGATCGGAGCAGGCACGAAGATCGATAATCTCGTTCAGATCGGCCATAACGTTGTGATTGGAATGCACTGCGTGATTGTCGCGCAAAGCGGCATTGCCGGTTCAGCTGAACTCGGCGACTATGTCGTCATGGGGGCGCAGTCAGGTATCCTGGGGCACGTCAAGGTCGGTGATGGTGCGCAGATCGCGGGGCTCGCGCACGTCAAGAACGACGTTGAGGCAGGTGCCCGCATGGGTGGCAGCCCGGCCCGGCCGTTTAGGGAGTGGGCGCGCGAGTTGGCGGCCATACGTAATCTCGGCCGGCGACGGGGTTGAGTGGCGACGCCGATCAACGCGTGGATTAGAGCGTCGGGCGATAAATATGAACCATTCTACCGAGGCGGACTTGGCCTGAGATCAAGTGGACCGTCGCCGTGCATGGCGGTGCCACGGGCAAGACGGGGGCGCCTAGGTCGGGGCGAATCCGTCCGGCAGAAGGGTTCCATCTAAGTCTGAAGGGCTCTGATGCTCACGGCCAAACAGGCGCGCCGCCCAACCCTGCGGTTTCTGGTAGGCCGCAGATCAGGTTCGCATTCTGAACCGCCTGTCCGGCTGCTCCCTTGCCAAGGTTATCGACCACGCCCATCGCTATAACCAGGTTGCGCTCAGGATCAGCTGCATAGCTGACCATTGATAGGTTCGAACCGGTGGTCCATTTGGTCTGTGGTGGTCGGTCGGTGACGCGTACGAATGACCGCCCGTCGTAAAAGCGCCGGGCCGCGTCCAAGCATTGATCTGTGGTGACGCGGCCGCGGCAGTAAATGGTGGCGAGTACGCCGCGGGTCATCGGCACCAAGTGTGGTGTGAACACCAGCCCGGTCGCCCTGCCGCCACTCAGCCGCTCAATCGTCGTTGCGATCTCGGGCATGTGGGCGTGCTCGAGCAGACTGTAGGGCAGCAGGTTCTCGTTGGTCTCGGCGTAGCCGAACCTGTTGTCGGCGCTGCCCCGGCCGGCACCGGAGACGCCCGTCTTGACATCGATGACAATGTTGCCTGGCTCGATCAGCTTGTCGACCAGCAACGGCGCCAGCGCGTTCAGCACCGCCGCGGGGTAGCAGCCGGGATTGGCAATGCGGACCTGCCCCTCGATCTTGTCTGGCCAGACGTCGGCCAGGCCGTATGTCCAGCCTTCGACGTAACGGTGGTCGCCGCCGATGTCGACAATCTTCACGTCTTTGGGGACGGCCGCTAGCGCTTCGGCCGAGGAACCCGTGGGCAGCGACGCGAACAATACGTCGAGCTTCGGTAGCGCCCCAGGGTCCCACTTCTCGATCACGAGCTCGGCCAGCTTGGCCGGCACACCGGGGAAACGGTCCATTAGCTTGCTGCCGGCGCTGCCATCGCCCGCGGCGTAGACGAGTTCGAATGACGGGTGGCTCGCGATCAGGCGCATCGCTTCGCCGCCGCCAAAACCGCTGATACCGACAATGCCGATGCGAATACTCATGGTGATGTCCTATTGCTGGATGGTTGCTCTCGATTGGCCTCCTGCGCATAAAAAAACCGCGCTCGAGGCGCGGTTTGCAGATGATCACGTTGTTCTATGCGTGTGTCATCGTTCTCGCACCTGAAAGGGCAAGGGAGAACGGCGACGTCGCATGTTCACATTCGTGGTCATGGCAGATCTGATAGGCTCTCGTGTTGTCCGTGTCAATCAAAAGCACATCGCTATAATTGTCCTTTACGGCCGACAGGTTCGCAGCCGAGAGTGGCCTGCGACCGAAGTTGGTGTCCTGCTAACGATGACTATGAGGCGGACTCGGCGGCGTCATGGAACTCTGTTCAGCATAGATTCTTGGCTGCGTCGGACTTCAATTCCTCAAGCCGGTCCTAGATGTGAAGTCGCAATAGGTTGCCCTCGCCAATGAAGCACACGCGGCCCCACTTGCGTGCCGCCTTGATGGCAAAGGAACGTGCGTTGAGGTTGATGCTGCACATGCCGGGGCTTTGCTTTCGAGGACGACCTCGTCCGGTCTGGGCGTCGGATCGGGTGCCTCGCGGATGTCGAGCTAGCGATTTCCGAGAAAATAGAGGGCCTTAATAATGTTCCTCCTGCGCTGGCCAAATTACCGTTCGGTTGGAGCCAAAATAACAATGTTGGCAAGCGTCATCGATCGCAAGCGTCGCCCTCGACTTTTCGCAATGGGTTGCCCGCTGTGCGTTATGCGTTTCCGCTGCGCTCGCGCCACAGGCCGAGTTTTTCCTGTACGACCCGATCGGAGAACGAGAACAGGACGCTCTCATCTGCGACATCGTGCACGACAGAATGCCAGGAAGGTACAACGAAGACATCGCGTGGTCCCCAGCTAATCCTCACATCGCCGATGGTTGACGTGCCGCCGCCTTCAACGCCGACAAAGATGGTCGCGTCGGTGGCACGATAGGGCATGGTCTTACCCGGTGGCAGCATCTGGATGAACGTTGAAATGGTCGGCATCGCCGAGCCGCCATCAAGCGGGTTGGCATAGCGCAGTTTCCAGCCGTGGCAGGGATCGGGGTCGGATCCGCGCCGCATAGCTTCGAGTGTCTCGCGGCTGCGAACATAAGGGTAATTGAATATTGGTGAAGCGATGCCGGCGTGTTCCGTGTTGACCGGCATCAGCGCGTGGCCGAATTCGGCATAGCTTTGCCCGGTGTCGCGGGTGACCGGCTGCTCGTCTTCGCCGAGGCTCTCGGCGAACGAGGCATCAAGAAACGAGACCAGCGGGATGTCGAGGCCGTCGAGCCAGAACATCGGCGCATCGGTTTCATTGCCGTGGTCGTGCCAGCTCATCGGTGGTGTAATCACGAAGTCGCCGTACTCCATAATCGTCTTCTCGCCATTGACGGCGGTGTGTGCGCCCGACCCTTCGAGCACGAAACGCAGTGCCGACTGAGTGTGGCGGTGGGCCGGGGCGACCTCGCCGGGCAGCACAAGTTGGACGCCGGCATAGAGAGATGTCGTGATGCGCGATTGCCTGCGTAGACCCGGGTTTTCGTAGATCAGGACGCGGCGCTCGGCTTCCTTGGCGGTGATCAGGCCGCCGGCTTCCATCATCGCCTCGCGAACCGTGTTGAACTTCCAGCCGAATGGTTGGCAACCGGATTTTGGTTCCGGCGTGACGAGATCTCCAAGGACGCTCCACAAGGGGGTCAGGTTGTCTTTGTCGATGCGTTCGTAAAACGCTTTGCGTTCGGGGGTCTCGATTGGCGCTGTGCTCATGGGTTGTCTCCTTCACGGACCGTGGCGCGCAGTAGGGCCTGACGATCAATCTTGCCCGTGCCTGTTTTCGGAATGTCATCGACGAACTCAACGATGCGCGGATATTTGTGCGGTTGCAATGTCTGTTTGACATAATCCTGGAGACGACGAACCTGCGCTTCGTCGCCAATCTCGCCACCGCGCAGGCGGACGACGGCGCGCAAGGTTGTTCGTTTGTCAGCCATCGTCTCGGCAACCACGGCGCATTCATGGACGACATCATGTTCGGCAAGACAGCGTTCGACTTCAAGCGGCCAGACCCATTGACCGGATACCTTGACGAGATCGTCGGCGCGACCTTGGAAGTAATAGAAGCCGTCGCGTTCGAGGAAACGATCACCGGTATAGATCCAGTCGCCGCGCATGGTGTCGGCGGTGTTTTCCGGCCGGTTCCAATATAGCGGTGCCGAGGAATGGCCACGCACCCACATGACGCCTTCGACGCCAGGTGGCGTTGGCTGGCCGTCGGCGTCGCGGAGCATGACTTCGTAACCCGGCACACGTTTGCCGGCGGACCCGAGACGCTGCTCCCCGAGGCTGTTTGAGATATAAATGTGGAGCAGCTCCGTTGAGCCCAAGCCTTCGATGGTTTCGTGGCCGGTGAGCGTTTTCCAACTGTTATAGATTTCCTGCGAGAGCGTCTCGGCCGCCGAGATCGAGAGCCGCAGACTTGAGAGGTCACGTGTGCGCGCGTCCGGTGCGCGGCAAAGCGCAGTGAACAGCGTTGGCAACCCGAACAGAATCGTCGGGCGATAGGTCTCGACGAGTTGCAGAATACGAGCCGGCTCATGCCGCCCGGGCATCAAGAGGCTGGCGGCGCCAATAGAGAAGGGAAATGTGACCGTGTTTCCGAAGCCGTAGGCGAAGAACATTTTCGGGATTGAGAAGCAGAGGTCGCCGGCATGCAAATCGAGAACATTGGCGGCATAGGATTCGGCGGTGTAGGCCATGTCATGCTGGAGATGCACGATACCCTTGGGGCGGCCCGTGGAGCCGGATGAGTACATCCAGAATGCCATATCGTCCGGGCCGGTGTCGGCACAGGGCAACGTCGTCGGCTGTCCGGCAATGAAGGAGGTTGCGTCCGATTTGAAGTCGTTGCTGATGGGGTTGTCACCGTTGACGATGATCACGCGCTCAAGTGGCGTGCCATTGACGGCGTCACTTGAAAAGGTTTCGAGGAACGAGGCCTCGCACAGTGCCAATCGGGCGCCGCTGTCGGCGAGATAATATTGGAGCAGGTCGGGCGGCGATTGCGTATTGAGGAGGACCGGGACAAAGCCAGCTCGAATGGCGCCAAAGAACGCGGCCACATACACCGGGGTGTCATCCGTGAAGAATGCGATGCGGTCTGCTCGTTGCAGGCCGAATGCCTCGAAGGCATGTCCCCATTGCGCGGCTTCCGCGCAGAGTTCGGCGAACGTGCGGGCGCCCATCGGGCCCGTAACGGCCTGCGCGTCGGGATTGCGCTTCAAATTGTCAAACAGGATGGCGCTCGCGTTTGGGTGCGCCGTCTTGTCGAAACCGATCTCACGGGCGCCCGGTGTTTCGCTGCCAACAGGGTCAACGATTTCAGTCACGACGCCTCCGCTGTGTGCGCTTCGTAAGTTGCCATAAATTTCGGCGATAACTGTCGCAACCGATCCATATCAATGCGACCGGATCGGGTCACGTAATCGAATGCGAAATCCAGCGGTGCCATGGTCATCTTTCGTGCAAACTTGTCATACCACGCGGCCGACGTATTGGCTGCTGTGACGATTTTTTCAGCAACTGGAATACGTGACGTTTCGTAGGCACTCAAGGCATCGTTGAGGACATCGTGATCTTTGAGGGCACGTGCCAGGGCAATGGCGTCTTCCATGGCGAGCCGCGTTCCGGAGCCGATGGAGAAGTGAGCCGTGTGGGCAGCATCGCCGAGCAGCACGCGGTTGCCTGAAACCCAGTGCCTGCACCAAAGCTTGGGAAACCGCCGCCAATGCGAGTGATTGGTCAGGAGCGGCGCACCATCGAGGGCTTGTCCGAACAATGCGGCGCATTTTTGGGCTGAACGGGCTTCGTCCATCTCATCGAACCCGAGGCCGGCAAAGGCTTGTGGTTCCGCTTCGACGATGAAGGTGCTCATGTCCGGTGTGTAGCGATAGTGATGTGCGTTCATTGCTCCGTGCGATGTCTCGATGAACGTTTGCGTCAATGTGTCGAACGGCCGTGTGGTGCCGAACCATGCGAAGCGGTTCTCGAAGGCACCGAGTGTTTCGCCAAAGCCTTGCGGGTCGGTGGCTCTTACGGCGGAGTTGAGCCCGTCGGCACCGACAATCAAGTCCGCGTCGATTGCACCGATATTCTCGATTCTGCCGCCATAGCGCAGATCGACGCCGACGTCGCCGGCTCGTGCCTGCAAAACCTGCAGGAGTCGCAATCGGTCAATTGCGGCAAATCCGATGCCGTCCAGAGTTACGGTTTCACCGCGGTGGACGAGCGTCATGTTTTGCCAACGTTCCATCGCCGGCGTGATCAAGTCGTGCGTCTCAGGGTCGTCCGATTTCAGAAAGTCGAGCGCCCGATCTGAGAAGACAACGCCGAAGCCAAACGTTGCACCTGCCGGGTTCTGTTCGTAAGCGGTGACGCGCGCATGCGGCATCTGCCGTTTGAGCAGTGTTGCAGCGTACAGGCCTGCGGGGCCGCCGCCAACAATACCGATTGATTTCAGTTGTACCACTGTGTCTGATCCAGTCTTCGATTAGCGTTCGGACATCCTAGCCGACTTGCCGGATCTTGGTCAGCCACGGCATATAGGAGTTCTTTCAAACGTGGAGAATGTCCGATGGGCGTCGCGCCGTTCGAGTTTGCTGTCGATATTGCCTGGGGACATTGTGATCCGGCCGGCATTATCTATTATCCAAATTATTTTCGCTGGTTTGATGCGGCCTACCACGCATTCTTGAAGAGCCGCGGCCTTGATCAGCGGATACTGGCAGAAAAACTCGGTACGATGGGAACAGGTTTGATCGATGCCGGGGGGACTTTTCTGGCTCCGATCTCCTATGGTGACCAACTCATCATCACGCTTACTATCGATGAATGGGGCAACAAAACTCTGCGTGTCGCCTATGAAGGTAGATGCAACGATCAACTCGTCATGCGCGGCCATGAGTTGCGGGGACTGTTCATGCGGGATGCCGACACCGGAAAAATCAGCGCGGCACCGATAGCGCCTCTACGGGAAGTGATTGAGGGCCGTTAATCTCAGTTCGCCAACGTGGAAGGGTCCTTGATTTACGCTGACAGGATGACGTTGATGAGGTCATCCGGCGTACTCAACATCGGATAGTGATCTGTATCGATGACATGCCACTGTGCAGCCAGTTTGTCGGCGCCGCGGCGCAGGTGGGCCTCGCCTGGATTGACCGCGCCAGTGCAATAAAGGACGGATGCCTTCCAAGGCATGTCCCAGAACTTCTTGAGTTTGACCGGCTCATGAAATACGGCGGTTGGGTGCAGCGTGAAACGCTCAGCCGTCCAGCGACGCAGGTGCGGTTCCAGCCCGACTAGTAGCCGGGTTTCAGCGTCTTCTTGAGACGGACCAAGCGCAAGGTCGGTGTTGATGGCGGCGGGCGTCGTGACTACATCGCGGATTTTTTCACCGTCCATCAACATCAGTGCATCGGCGAAAACCAGCCGATTGATCCGATCCGGAACCTGCTCTGCAAGCCGAGCCATCACCATGCCGCCACTTGACGTTCCAACCAGAACGACGTCCGTGAGATCGTGATAGTAGAGAAACTGTGCCATTTCTTCGGCATGCGTTTCCGTTGTGATGCCGGGCCGCAATTGATGCGCACGTTCGCCACAACCGTCCAGTGTCGGTGCATAAGCTGTATGGCCGGCGGCGTGTAAACGCTCGACGAGCGGTTTCCATATCCAGCCGCCCTGATAGGCGCCGTGCAACAGTAGAAAGGTGGACATGCGGTCTCCGTTCGTTCGTGGAAGGCGTTGAAAGGTTAATCCTGACACAACTCCCAGTGCGGCCTCAACCGTCTAAGGTTAACGCATCGAATGCTCGACTTCTTTCGACTTATACGTGGAAAGTACTTATATGAGTTGAGCTTGCGAAGCTGGATTGTACTGGTCTAGGTTGCAGCCATGAAGCATCATTCGCCTGTGGTGGTACGCCTTCGTGTGGCGAGATCTGATTGCTTGATCAACGTTCCCAAAATTGTCCAATCCGTCAGGGATGGAGCATCATGGCAAGGGTTACTCCGCACGTGTTGAAACGTCCAAGTCCAATGCGAGACGGTCTTGTACGGGGCAATTGAGTTCGGAAACCATAGCCTGGCCATGCGTTCCGATCATGGTTGGGGGGACGGCAAGGTGCTCAGCACCACTCTTCAAAAGTTCGAGAGAGGAAGACCCAAATGAAGCTGATCCGTTATACAGGCCTTGCGATCGCTGCAAGTGCTGCGCTTGGCGCCGGCACGGCGATGGCGCAACAGAAGTTCATTTCAATTGGCACCGGTGGCGTCACTGGCGTTTACTATCCAACCGGCGGTGCGATTTGCCGTCTCGTCAACAAGGGCCGTAAGAAGCACGGCATTCGCTGTTCAGCGGAATCGACTGGCGGTTCGATCTACAACATTAATACCGTGCGCAGTGGCGAGCTTGAATTTGGCGTCGCACAGTCGGATTGGCAGTACCATGCCTATAACG
>JAGDYV010000012.1:0-80173 GCA_049116495.1 Hyphomicrobiaceae bacterium
TGGTGGCGCTGATGTGGATCGGTCGCGGCACCTACGAAAGCGACGAACTGGACACCGCGATCGCAACGGCACGCAGTGAACGCGTCAACAAAACGTCAGCCTACCTGCTCGGTATTCCACTGCTTGCCGACTATCTGGAGGAGGGTCTCCAAAAACTCAATTTTTCAGCCGAAGATATCGAGAACGACATTCTTTGATGTATCCTGGGGAGTTCCTCTAGGGCCTTGAAAAGAAGCTGCTCATTCCGCTTCTCCTACTTTACGCAATGTCAACTGGGTCAAAGCAGGGCCAATCAATTCAAAAAAGACCGTCGTGCCGATCGTGACGGCGATGAGCGTTTCCTTGTGTTCTGGGAAATGTCCGACGGCGACCAGCGTCATGCCTAGAGCGACACCGGCCTGCGGCGTCAGCGCCAAGCCAATCCAACGCCGGTGCACAACAGGTGCACCGGCCCAGATTGCCCCCAGGCAGCCTGCCGTAACCCGCGAGGCGACGCGCAGGACGATATAGGCAACGCCAAGCCCACTGATCTGAACCACGCTGTCAAGATGCAAGGACGCCCCTGACAACACGAAGAACAGAACCATGAATGGCCATTCGATATTCTCGATCTCGTGAAAGGGGCGATTGTGGTGCCTCGCCAGATTGGCGACGATCGCACCCGTAACCATTCCGGCCAAAAGAAACGAGACGCCCAGCCAAACCGAAAAACCGGCGCAAAGCAATACGACACCTAACGCCTCAGCCTGCATCGGTTCGCCGGATTGAATTCGACCCGTCAACAAGGCCGCAGGTAGTCCGACTGCCACTCCGACCAAAAAAGCACCTGCAAGTTCCCATAATCCGTGTCCCATCGCCGCCCAATTTGCATCGCCGGCAAGTGAACTTGCCGCAGCCAGTAGAATGCTGAACATGATTAGACCCCAGGCGTCATCGACAGCGACAATGCCCAGTAGCGTGTCGGTGAACGGTCCTTTTGCGCGGAGCTGGCGCACGGCATCCTGAGTCGCAGCCGGCGCCGTCGCCGTTGCTATGCCAGCTAACAGCAAAGCCAGTTGCGTCGAAACCCCGATCGCAATCAGTCCCAAGAACACAAGCATTGCCGTCAGAATGACGACCGACAACGATACGATCAGTATCGTCTTACCATTCTTGTTCAATTTGGCATTGGAGAGTGTGCCGCCTAGCAGAAATGCGACCATTGTGAGCGCGATCGACGCTAGAAACTCATAAGAATTGGAAAGTGATTTGGGCACCAGGTCCAACATGGATGGCCCGGCGATCACACCAAACACGATCAACAAGGTCACGCGTGGCATACGCGTTCGACGCCCCACCTCATCGGCGACCAAACCGGCCAGTAGCAGCCCGCCAAGGGCAAGCAAAATAAAATGCGTTTCCATCACTGCCACGCGACGCCAGCTGAGATCAGCGTGCCCGCATGGCTAGCCAGGATCTTGCACACCTCATCTAAGAGGCCAAAACGTACCGGCCCGCCAGTTTCGTTCGTAAAGCTCATTTAGACCTCGATTATCGGACGCAAGTACGGAGCGACTTCAAAGCTGCTGCGTGTTCATTCTAAAGCCTTCTCGAAAGCGAATTGGTGCACCAGATCGTTCAGTCCCGACTCGGCTGTTTCCCTAAAGCCATAGCGCGCGCGAAAGACCGGTTGATTGAGCTTTATCAAAGGGCTGTGATTGCTTGGCGTACCAGCAACAACGATGATATCAACCATGTGCAAAACAGCTTCATCAGGATGATGCATTGCTGCGTGGTCGGGAAAGCGCTGTCGCGATCAACGTCGCCATAGGACTGTTCGAAGAAAATAAACCCAAAGCGACGTCGGCACGCGGAGCGCATAGGTCGCTGCCGGATAACCAGACAGAATGTGAACACCCTTGGTACGAAGCGTTCCACCAAGCTTGATCATCCGTTCGATCTCGACGGTTTTGCCCAAGCTCGTTCGCGCTGTCACGGTTATCCGCGCCAACTGCCCGAAGGGCGCCGTACCGATGCTCGGCACCCGCAAACTATCGACTTGACCAACGCCTTCGCCGTCGGTTTCGGTCAGAATAGTGCCTCGTTCAGTGGCTCGACATTCGTTGATGGCTATGAAAAATCGTTGGATCATGACCGGATTGCATCGACGGACTTCAGACGAAAACTACCGGCACAAACCTAGTCGTCCGACAATCCAAGCAAGAGAACCAACTCGCCAATTGCGAACACAATAGATTCCAATTGACGGCTCGAGGGGCTAGGCCGGTATGCTTGATCTTCGTCAATGCTCCCTGACCCTCACACAACGAGATTGACTGACAACGCATGTTGTGGGGTTTCTTGAAACAAAGAACAGGGGCTGCGAAATGCCGTTTGGCAAAGTTTTCAGGGCCATATTGCTTGCGTTGTTTTGCGTGACAGCCCTGCCGGTTTTCGCGCAGGACATAAAAGTCGGTCAGGCGATTGCAGAAAAACTGTGCGCCCGGTGCCATGCGATCATATCCGGGCAGAAAAGCAAGCATGGTTTGGCACCGACATTCCCTGCAATCGCCAATCGCTATTCAGTCTGGGGGCTCCAGGAAGCGCTCGCCGAAGGCATCATTGTCGGCCATGCCGATATGCCGAAATTCACTTTCTCGCCTGCCGAGATCAATAATCTTCTGGCCTATATGGATACATTTACCCGCAAGAAGGGTAGTGCGCAGTGACGAATGACAAACTTGAGGCCGAGCATACACCAGCTGCGGTTCGAGTTCGTCTCGCAAGCAGGCCAAAGCCGTCCTATCTGCGCGATTGGGTCTACGGTGGAATCGACGGAGCAGTGACGACGTTCGCCATTGTTGCAGGCGTGGTGGGCGCAGACCTCAGCTCTCGAATAATCCTCATTATGGGGCTTGCCAATCTATTCGCCGATGGATTCTCAATGGCGGCCGGAAACTACAGCGGCACCAAAACGGAAATCGACGACTACTCTCGATTACAGGCGATTGAACGCGAGCACATCGCACAAATTCCGCACGGCGAACGGGAAGAAGTTCGGCAGTTGCTGATGCGAAACGGGTTGAGCGGAGAAGCATTGGAGCAGGCCACCGAGACAGTAACGTCGGATCCAGACCGTTGGGTCGAGACAATGATGCGAGAGGAATACGGACTGACGGGCGTCCTGCGCTCGCCGATAAGAGCTGCATTGAGCACGTTCTCGGCATTCGTTCTTTGCGGTGCCGTTCCGTTGTTGCCGTTCGCATTAGGTTTGCCACAAGGGTTTACAGTCTCGATCGTGGCAACCGGTTGTGTATTTGGGGTTATCGGTGCGTTAAAGAGCCATTGGTCGCTGGCGCCAGCCTGGAAATCTGCCACCGAGACCTTGCTCATCGGTGCAGCCGCGGCCTTGGTCGCGTATGTACTGGGCCATCTGCTCAAAACGATAGTCTGAATCGAATTTGACGACTATTGCTTGGCGGTCTTGAGGCTGAGGATATAGGCAATGATATTGTCGACATCGTCACCCCGGACAATTAGATTCGGCATGGTGGGGTGCGGAGTTCGAAAGAAGACAAAAAGCGCCGTTCGCGTCATGCCACCCGTGTCCGCGATCATCTGAAACGGCAAGGCCTCTGCGACTGGAGATGTATTTCCGTTCGGTACAATCGAATGGCAGGACGCACAATGCATCTGCGCATACGCCTTCCCTGCTGTGGGCTCTCCCAGTGTTGCCGCATCGGCTTGGCCAATCGCCAGGCAACCGAACGCGCCCACCGCAGCTGAAAGATATTTCCCGGCGTAAGAACTCTTCATGGACCGATCTCCTCTCGGGCTTCGCTGTAATCAAGGCTTGCATCTAAAGCGCCAGCGTGTCGCCGAGATGAGACGGCAATTCGGCATCAGGAAGGTGCGTGAGGTCTTTCCCCAGCTCACCGGTGACTTTGCGGGCAACCGATGCCGGCAGCGACTTTCGCAGCAACCCCAGCGCTTCCGGCGGCGCCACTAGAATGAGGCGATTGTAGTCATCCACGCAATCCAGCAGCACGTCGGCAATCTGCTTGACGAATCTCGCTTTCAACTCGTCATGCGCATCCGTCGGTGGTTCCAAAGCATGACGGGCATTGCCAACCGAACTGAACGTACGTCCCGGTCTGTCAGACATGATTCCAGATGATCGCGAATGATCTCCATCGAAGACCAAGCCTTCAACGGCAGAAACTCCCTTGCCGGGTCCGTCGTTGCGCAGCACATGGGCATGGGCGCCGTCCGCAATAACAATCCATGTGATTGTTGGTTTCATTTCGGATCCTCAATCTCTAAGCGTCACACCTAATCATCACCCGTGGCCCCCTTCGGCATTGATGCCGATCAATTTAACCGCCATCGATTTGATCCCCCTTAACTAACGACGGTCGAATGGAGACCATAGTGTCCTAGAGCAGAACAGGCACGCATGTCAGAAGTCGTTTCCGAGACGCAAGGCTCCTGGGCATTCTTCGAGGTCACAGACGGCGAGGCGCGATTGTGGCATGCAGAGTTTTACGCAAAAACGGGCTCTATGCGAACATCACGAGAGGTCTTGCAGAAGGCGATCGCGTGAAGTACCAGACGAGGGTCGTCAAGAGGTGATACTGCGGGTTCCTAATTTCCCCTTCAAAGAAATCCGACAATCAAAAACAGTCCGCAGCAAATCATACCGACAACTGGCACCCACTGGGGATTGACGAAAACTCCCGCCGGAACCGGATCTCCGCGACGTTTAATATTCCACAAAGAAAGGTTTACCAGAGCGAATACCGTGAGCGTAATCTGAGACGTCAGCTCCGCCAGTCCTTTCAGGGGAATGAAAATCGCAAGTACAAGGACCAGCGCTCCGATCAATCCCGTGGCAAAGAGAGGCGTACGCGTAACCGGATGCACATAGCCGAAGACAGCCGGCAGGCTACCTTGCTGGGAGAGTCCATAAAGCACTCTCGAGCCCATGATAATCTGGACGATTACACCATTGAGCGTTGCGATGATGGCGATCGCGCTGATCGTTGCAGGGGACGCACCGGTTGTGCGCTCGAAGACCAGGCTGAGAGGCGCCTCTGCGCTGGCCAATTGTGGGACAGGGACGTTCAACACAGCAACAATTGAAATCAGTACGTAGAGAGATGTCGAAATAATCAGCGTCAAAAAAATCGCCCGCGGCAAGGTTCGGCCCGGCTCCCGCGTTTCTTCGGCCATGTTCACTAAATCTTCAAAGCCGATAAAGGCAAAGAATGCCAGCACACCGCCACTCATGATGCCGAAACCGATCTGCATCAGCGTCATGCCATCCGGTAAGGGAGTCACATCGATCGTTGCCACGGAAGATGCACCCATGAAGCCGCCTGCGATCACGACAAGCAGACCGACGATTTCGATCATCGTCATGACGGCCGCAAATGTAACTGACTCACGCACGCCCCAGGCCCCCACCAGCGTCATCAATGCCACGACAGCCGGAATCAAAACTGCGCCCGGCAAATCAATAAATTGGCGGATGTATCCAACACTGCCCAGGCAGATGGCAGCGGCCGACACCGTTCCGGCAGAGACCACCATCAGACCAACGATCACCGACAAGTTTTGCGATCCGAAACCAGCCCGCACGTAGGCGGCCTCACCGGCGCTGACCGGTAGGCGGCCAACCAACTCTGCGAATGAACACGCCGATGGCAGCATGACCAATGCCGCAAGGACAAAGGCGAACGGTGCGTAAACCCCGGCGACCCCCGCCGTCGCACCCACCAGTACATATATTCCTGCGCCAATCGTAACGCCAAGGCCGTAAAGTACGATGAGCGGCAACGTCAAAGAGCGCTTCAGTGTCGGCCGATCGTGCGCTGTCAATGTTGTTGGTGTTTGTTTGATCATTTCGGGCATAAGTCCCTATCGATTTGGTTGGACAAATCAATCGTTTAACGAGCCTTGCGGCCAAGTTCGCGCATTTCGGCCAGCCAACCAGCCCGCTTGCCGTCGGATACAGCCTCGACCATCCCGTAGATCGATTCTCGAATGGGTTTGATGCCGGCAAACCTCAATACGTTGCGTTCCAGCGACTTCAAGCTATGCGCCCCAAAGACCCAACGATAAACCCAGCCTGGCATCCCCATCGTCACGACGATCCGCGCTGACTTGCCGGAAAGGTTGCCCTTGGGCCACCCCTTCGCGTTCTGATCAAATGCAAACCCTGGTCGAAATACCTGCTCGAAGAATCCCTTCAACAGCGCGGGCATCGTACCCAGCCAAAGTGGATAGACAATCAGGATATGATCGCACCAGAAAAGTGCATCCTGAGCATGCTGGATGTCGGGAGGAAGCTGACCGCTCTCGAACTCCTGACTGGTGCGCAGCAGAGGAAAGTTGATCTGGGAAACTCTGATACGGCGCACTTCGTGACCACCTGTTTCGCAACCTTCCTCGTAGGCCATCGCAAGAGCATGACAAAAACGCTCTTCATCAGGGTCGGGATGTCCATCAAGAACCAATATCTTTTCCGGCATTATGAACCTCCATTTCGTTTTTGCTTCGGCGCAAAAAATGTCCTGTTACACGTCGATATCCGCATGGCTTGCCTGTCGTTAGAGTCGGGGAATTGATCGCAAGAAACAGGCTGCCTGCAATCCCCCTTCCTGAAATACGGATCAGTGCCTGCCAAAAAGTGTCTGCAAGGCCGATTTCGTTTTGAGAACTGTGCCACTACGATCACCGCTTGCATCGATATTCTGCCAGCACGTCACGACTGATCTTCGCGCAATTTGCATCATCACGACGGCTGGATCTGCATCGGAAGCGTCATGGAAGCGTCGAGACACCCGCTCGACAAGTTGGTTTTGCGGGGCCACAAGCCAAATGCCCAGAAACGGAACGCGAACACGCTCTGCAACCCTCTCGATGCAGCGACGATCAGCAGCGTCCTGAAACACAGCGTCGACGATGACCGACTGCCCTGCCTTGAGCGCCCTTTCCGCACGACGGCAAAGACGTTTGTAGACCTTGTCAGAAGTACTCTTCGTGTATGCATCGCGCGGCAACCGGACCAGGGGATTGATGCCGGCCATGTGCTTACGTTCAACATCACTCCGCAGATGCAAGGCTCCTGGAACGCGTCCGACTTCTGGTGCCAATGCTTCTGATACCGTCGTCTTACCGGTGCCTGAAAGCCCCCCGATCGCAATCAAAACGGGCTTCTTGGTTTGAAGAAACTTGAGCGCTAGGGAAAAATACTCTTCGATTTCCTTGTTGCCTGATTGCCGATCCAGGCCTCCGGTCACTGCCACTTTGTCGATCGCGACCATGGCGCGGATCGCAGCGCGAGTTGACAGAAAGAGCGGTAGAGCCGCCAGACCATCCAGTGCTTCCGTCGCTACGGCTTCGCTGACGTAGCTGCTGAAGCAGAGATTTGCATGCGCCTTCAAATCACGATGCCAGAGGTCCATCAACAGGAATGCCAAGTCATACAGAACATCGACGGTCGCTATTTTGTCATCAAACTCGATTGCGTCAAACAGCGTGGGGCGGCCGTTGCGAAGAACAATGTTCTTGAGATGCAAGTCACCGTGGCACAATCGAACCAAGCCGTGATGAGATCGAGAACGCAGCAGTCGTGAGTGAGCGTCGAGTTCTTTGACAATCGCGCCCGCATATTGCTGAACCAGCTTTAGATCGACGTGATTGCCGGCTTCGAACAGTGACGTGACGGTTTGTGTTATGACCCCGGCTAACTCACGACTGCCATCGCCAGTCCGACACACATCGGCCGCATCATGAAATTCCGCGATCCGCTCTGCCAGGATAGGCATTTGGGAAATGGGCAGATTACACTGGGTTGCAAGGTGATCAAACAAGTCGGACTGATCGAAGCGGTTCATGACGACGACCCAGTCCAATACCGACCCGGCCCCACCTAATCTCAATTCACCATCGTCCTCACGCACAATCGGAAGAACACCAATATATATGTCTGGCGCAGCGGCCTTGTTGCGATCGATTTCGTGGCGGCATGCGGCTGCACGTTTATCAAGTGTCGAGAAATCCAGATACCGGAGCTTCACCGCGCGTTTCAGCTTGTAAACGCGATCGCCAGCAAGAAAGATAAAGGCGCCATGCGTCTCGATCAGGTCGACTTCGCCAACATCTGCGCCATAGGTCGATGGTGATCCGAGAAACGCAATAACGTCTGCTTGATCTTGCCGTTCCCCAGCTTGAACTCCTGTAATGTGATTGTCGCTGGTCATCCCGCACTCAGAGCACCGCATGTGCCACTGCGCATTGATTCGGATCAAGCTTAGAAGGTTACGGTCAGGTCCTGAAAGTTTGACCTGCGTCAACGTCGATCCAATCAATTTTCAATAGTCAGAAATTGTTTCGCGAATGTCCCGCCGACACTTCGCAAGTCAGCAAACTTGTTTCAGTCAGATACAGGAGAAAAACAATGTCCCGTCTATTGCCATCTCTTTTGGGCGGCTCCGACAATAACGATGCGCCACTGCATTCACTGCATCGAGAAATCGACAAGGTATTCACCGACTTCAGCCGAAACTTTGGTCTACCACGGCTTTCGCCGACGAATAGCGAAGCGGGTAGGTTCTTTTCACCGAGCATGGACGTCGTGGAAAACGACAAAGCTCTTGAAGTTACCACCGAGTTACCCGGAATGTCGGATAAAGATGTCGAGGTCACTATCGTTGACAATATGCTCACGATCCGCGGCGAGAAAAAAGCAGAGACAAAAGAAGAAAAAGACGACTACCACATGATTGAGCGCTCGTACGGCTCATTCAAGCGATCGCTGCGCCTACCATTCGATGTGTCCGTCGACAAGATCGAGGCTCAGTTCAAAGACGGCGTTTTGAAGGTTGTCTTGCCAAAGCCACCGGAAGTCGAAGCCAAAACCCAAAAGGTTGCGATTAAGTCAGCCAACCATTGATCGACGGGACTGCCAGTACTTCTGACAATCCGATAGCAAGCAACCTGGGCAAAGTTTCTTCGCAATTTTTGCGTGCACCCGAGACCTGACAGTCTTACAAGACCATCCTCGCTGATCTGCGCAGGGAAAGGCTCTGCGACGGTCGGGTCCATTGAGATGCAGCAATTGGAGACGCGCTGATGTACAAGAACATACTTGTCGCAACGGATGGCACGGATCTTTCAGCCAAGGCCGTGCAACACGGAATTACGCTCGCCAAGACCGTCGGTGCCAAAGTTGTTGGCGTTACGGTGACCATTCCCTTTGATGCCTACATGACCAGCGAGGTTGCTGTCGCCATGGACACAAACATCTTTGAGGAACGCACTGCGGCAATGGCAAAGCGATGCCTGGACGCTGTTAAAGAGCTAGCCGAGCGCGAAAGGGTCCCCTGCGTCACGATACGTTCGCAGGATGACCCGATCTACGAAGGCATCATCGACACGGCGGAGAAGCAACGTTGCGACTTGATCATCATGGCGTCGCACGGTCGCAGAGGGTTTACAGGTCTCCTCCTTGGTAGCGAAACAACCAAGGTGCTGACGCACTCAAAGATTCCGGTACTTGTCGTCCGCTGATCACCGATCCAATTTCAGCCGGACATGGCGCAGCGTCGCATCACCCGGAACCGGGTCGATATCAAAGCCAAGTTCGCGGCACATCTTCAGCATCATCTTGTTGACCGACAGCACCGACCCGAATAGTTCCGCCAGACCTTCCGCCTTGGCATAGTCGATCAGGTGCTGCATGAGTTGCCAACCAAGGCCTTTGCCGTGCACGTCCGATCGCGTGATGATGGCATATTCGGCCCGTCGATAGTCGGGATCGGCAATCAGGCGAGCGATTCCGAGGAGTTCACCTGAGGTTTCATCGATTGCCACGAACGCCATCTCACGGGCATAGTCGATCTGCGTCATCCGGGCGACAAACTCGTGCGACAACGTCGTCGGCGTTGTGAACAACCGCAACCGAACATCTTGTGGCGTCATCAACTCGCCGAAACGTGCGTATAGTAATTCGTCCTGCGGAACGATCGGACGAATTCGCACGTTGCTGAATTGAGCGAGTTTGCAATCCCGTTCCCACTGCTTCGGATAGGGCCGGACCGATAACGCCTGACGCGGTTCTTTGACAGGGTCGGCTATGCGGATTCGCGCGTCTAGCACGATCGCTCCTGCCTCATTGACCACCAGCGGATTGATATCAAGCTCGCGTATTGCAGGATACTCGATGGCAAGGGTGCTAACTGCCACGAGCGTCTCGTAGATCGCAGTGAAGTCGGCAGCAGGCCGATTTCGGTAGCCATGCAGAAGTCGTGCAACATCGGTTTGTTCGACCAGATCTCGCGCGAGGCGGGCATCAACAGGCAGCAGGGAAATAGCCGTATCCTTGACAACCTCGACCGATACGCCACCAGCACCGAATGTGATCGTCGGGCCAAACGTACGGTCGACGCTCATGCCGATCAGCAGCTCAATGCCATTCGCCGTCTCGATCATCGGCTCCAGGGAAAAGCCGCTGATCTCTGCATTGGGATGACTGACCGCAATACGGCTTAGCATGTCACGAGCCGCCGTTTCGACGGCAACTGCGGATTTGAGAGCAAGCACAACGCCTCCTGCGTCCGACTTGTGGGAGATGTCACCCGAACGAATTTTGAGCGCGACAGACGTATGGCTCTTAAGCAAACTCTCCGCCGCAAGCTCAATCTGCGAGATATCCGATACGAACTTCGCTTCTACGATTGGAATGCCATAGGCCGACAATACGGTTTTGGCTTCGTCTGCTGTCAGGATGGTTCGACCAGCCTGCAACGCCTTATCAATGACCGTCGCTGCCGATTGGCGATCGGCCTCTTGCGCTGCCGGCAATGCCGGCGAGGTACGCATCAATTCACGGCGTGCCCGCCGATGATGAACAAGATGCATAAAACCTCGTACCGCAGAACCTGGCGTCTCAAACGTCGGTATATCATTGCGCGTGAACATGTCCCGGGGCTCTCTTGCGGCCGGGTCACCAAGCCAATTGGTCAGCACAGGCTTCAATGTATCGGGACCAGACGCGAGTTCGACAACCGATTGCGCAATCTCAGTGCCGGACGCGAGGGCAGTTGGGCAGTAAATCGCTAGAACCGCATCACAATCTTCGCTGTCGACAACAGTCCGCAGCGCACGCCGGTAGCGAGCCGCGTCGGCGTCACCGATGATGTCGATCGGATTACTCCCTGACCAAGTCGACGGCAGCACCGCATTGAGCGATGCGCGTGTTGCCTCGCTGAGAACAGCCGGCGTTCCGCCCAATTCGGCCAGTCTGTCTGCCGCCAAGACGCCAGCTCCCCCGCCATTTGTCAAAATCGCGAGACGTTCGCCGTTCAACCTTGGGGCAACGCGGAGAATTTCGGCCGCCTCGAACAATTGCTCAAGATCATCGACCCGCAGGACACCGCTGCGCTTGAACGCGGCGTTGTAAACATCGTCGGCACCAGCCAACGCACCGGTATGTGACATGGCAGCCATTGCTGCCATCTCGGTTCGGCCGGATTTGACAAGGATTACAGGTTTCGCACGTGAAGCGCGACGAACCGCCGACATGAACTTTGCGGCGTTGGTCAGAGCCTCTATGTAGATCAGGATCGCGCGACTGCTCGTATCCCCCGCGAGATAGTCTAGAATGTCACCAAAATCCACATCGGTCATGTCACCGTTCGAAATCACGTGAGAGAACCCGATGCCGCGCTCTGCAGCCCAATCGATAACGGCTGTAACGAGTGCACCGCTTTGCGACAGGAACGCGATATCGCCCACTGGAGCATGACGGTGAGCAAAACTTGCATTAAGCCCAATTCCTGGGACCTGCAGACCAATGCAATTGGGCCCAAGGATACGCAAGCAGTACGGTTTGGCGGCATCCAGCATGTGTTGCTTTGCCTCCGCACTCAAACCACCCGTGATGCATACAGCCGCACGCGCGCCCTTCTCACCCAACTCAGAAATAATACCCGGAACCGTGGCTGCAGGCGTGGCAATGACGCCGAGATCCGGTGTGCTAGGCAGTTCGGCGATGGACTTGAAGCATGGCTTGCCGTCAACTTCGAGATGACGCGGATTGACGAAATGAACGTCGCCAGCAAAGCCAGCACTGGTCAGGTTTTGCGCGGTCCAGTAGCCAACACTACCGGATCTTGGGCTTGCGCCGATCAAGGTGATCGACGACGGGTTGAACAGTGTGTCGAGGTTGCGGATCGTCATGGCTCGGCCTCAATGCTGTACGCATGTCCGTCATGCATCGGCCAGCCTGCGGCAACTTTGATGGAGATCAAGCTGGCCGATTTGCCAAATATGAACATTCAGGCAATTGACCTTAGTCAAGGCTCGATCTGCATCGTTCATCAAAACCTACTCACCAGAAAATTTCGGAGTTTCTGCGATGAACGACTTGCCATAACCTCGCAAAATGCAGCCCGACAAAGAAGCCATCCTCGGGCTCTCGAAGAAAAAGATCACGTGATCGCCTCCCGCGAACTACAGGTCTTGACGCAATTCTCGGCCCAATCGGGCATACAATCCCTGATCGGCGTCACATTGGGGTTCGGCTTGGCCAGCCGTGCATCGTCGACAATGAAAACTCCGTTTGTGCTTGATCTCACAATCGTCCTCATCGCATTTGGCTTTTCAGCACTTGCCGGCATCGTGTTCGGTCGCTTCCCGGCACGTCACGCAGCACGGTTGAATGCAATTGAGGCACTGCGTCACGAATGAGGAATGAAGGCGTCTTGTTTGATGGATTATAGTCGCGGCCCGAAATTCATGCAGGACTGGTTCGATCGTGCATTTGTGGACCTGCGTCGACAGTTCCACTGGTCATTCCTACCGCCGCTCATGGTCTATTTCGCAGCCGGAGTTTCGGGTCTCACCGCCATTGTCGGAGCGTTCTTCGTCAAGGAATATCTCGGTCTTTCCGCCGCCTTTCTCGCCGGCCTTGGCTTTTGGGCAGGTCTGCCGTGGGCACTCAAAATGCCGCTCGGACACCTCGTCGATGTGATGTGGCACCGCAAGTCATTGCTCGTGTATCTCGGCGCTGCGCTCATCGCTGCCAGCCTGTTGATCATGTACGGGCTGGTAAGCCACCCATCTGTAATGGCGGAATACATGTCGCCGGCATCCTGGTATGTCGTAAGCGCATTGCTCGCGCCGACAGGGTACGTCATTCAGGACGCGGTTGCCGATGCGATGTCGGTCGAGGCGGTACCGCGCGTCGACGCCGACGGGCAGCCACTGAGCGAAGCACGAACCAAATTATTACACACAACCATGCAGACTTTCGGGCGGATCGCCTTGATCGTTGGACTGGTTGCAGTTGCGAGCCTCAACATTTTCATGTTCGACGGCGTTGCGGCAATGGACCAGGCTGGGAAGTCGACAATCTATGGACGAGTTTATCTGTTAGCGCTGTTCATTCCCGTGATCTCGGTGAGCGGTGTGCTGCTTGCAAAGTTCCTGCGATTGCATCAGCGGCGTGCGTTCTGGGCGCAAGGTCTCTCGGAGGCAGAGATCGAGCGCCTGATAGATGTCCGCAACGAAACGACCCAACCCAACTTCTGGTACTTTGGAGGAGGGCTCGCATTCGTCGTCATGACGCTGCTCATCGGCCTCACCTCACCACCGTTTGCGCAGGAGATCGTATTTGCTGGATCGATGGCGATTGTACTGTTTCTGATGGCGCGTCTTGTAAGAGAATTGGCACCGAACCGGGCCCGCGTTCTTATCGGTACGGCGATCATCATCTTCGTTTTTCGAGCCGTTCCGCTACCGGGCGCCGGGGCGACTTGGTTCGAGATCGATGTCCTCAAATTCGACCAGCAATTCCTTGCGGTCTTGTCGCTACTGGCATCGATTCTGGCATTGGTCGGAATGGTCGCATTGCGCCCTATGATGGCATCGCGGTCGATCGCCTATATCGTCGTAATTCTGACGATTGCCGCCGGTGTTCTGTCGATCCCAAACATTGCACTCTACTACGGCATCCATGAATGGACAGCACCGCTAACAGGGGGAGTGGTCGACGCCCGCTTCGTTGCCGTAATCGACACCGCAATAGAATCGCCTCTGGGCCAGATCGCGATGATTCCGATGCTTGCCTGGATCGCAAAGAACGCGCCGAACCATCTCAAGGCGACGTTCTTTGCCGTGATGGCCTCGTTCACGAACCTAGCCCTGTCTGCCAGCAGTCTGCTCACCAAGTACCTCAACCAGATCTTCACGGTCACACGTGAAGTCCGCGACCGGGGGACAGGCGATATTGTAACGGCAGCCGACTACAGTCTCCTAGGCTGGCTGCTGATCACGGTTGCCGTTATATCGGTTCTAGCGCCGATCTTCACGATCATCATCGTCCAACGGTCAGCGCTGAAGACGGATGAATAGCTATCGCCAACTTGTGCTTCGCAATGACCTGACTTGCCAAGTCAGCGTAGCGCGTACCGCTCGCGGTACAGGTACCTATAGCCGCTTTGCGAGATCGTCTGCCGGCGAAGAATGCACTGCATAATATCGCCATTTATTGCCAGAGCCCGTGTATCACTTTGCAGACCACCTGGCTGGACTTCCCACGCATCCAGACCGCCAAACGACTCTTGGATGTGTTCCCTTGCGAAATCAACGTGCGGGACAATCTTAAGTGCTGCTTTGAGGTCGGCGACAGCTTCAGCGATTTTGCCAAGTCACCGATAGACGCTACCACGGCTAACGTCGGCTTCGGCGTCACTCGGGTCGACTCTCATAGCCGCTGTCATCCCGAGCAGGCTGCGCCTCTCCTGCCGGCGGATCATTGTGATCACACGGCTCTCGTGAGCGGTTTCGATCAAGCGGATGGCTTAGGCCAGACGAAGAGCGAACCAGCGACCCATCAAGATCGGCTACAACGTCATGGCAACAAACAACAAAAGTAACAGCGCAGAGAAGTCGAACCCCATTTTGCGGACGGCTATTCTTCAGGTGGCTCCGCTCACTCCTCGATCCCTCGTCGGTCCCCACGTTAGCTCAACTTGACGGCTTTCGCTGAACTGTTACGACAAAGAACGGCAGGCGGGAGCGCACTCAAACGCCAAAAGCAAGCCCTCATCACTCGCCCATTGTAGCTCCGGCGTTTGGCGAAATGCTCATGTCCTGCAAAGCATCTGCTGCGCCATTCGACAAATCATCGGTCAATTTTGTCAGTTCCGAAAGCTCTGCCTGATAGTCTTTCGTAGCTGTCGCGACAAAATCCGAACAAGCCTGCGCTACCTCTTTCGGATCCTTTGCCGACTGCACTTGCGCAGCTAACGACGCGTCTTCCTCTAACCGATGACCAACAAAGTCGAACCACTGCTTATAGGCTTGTGCCAGCCTCTCGCAATACTTGGCGTTCCAGTTCAAATACGCAATGTGCGCCGACAACATGGGCGAGAGCAAATTTGTTGCCATCACCAGATTGGGCTGAAACATGTCGGGAATAGCCTCAGAATCTGAAGGTCTACCTCTTTTCATTTTGTCTTGTTTCCGCATCGAAGTAGTCTCCTCTGATGACTTGACCATCAAGATGCCACCACTACATCACAGCCAATGATTTGCAGGATCCTCGATAAGCAAAACGGCAACCATCCACATTGATCAGGATCAAGACGCTTTGGCCGAAATGCCATCTTCTATGGTTACTTCCTTGCGTCCAGGAACGCGCTCGCTTTTGCCGGCGCCTCGGTCACCGAGCACCTTCTGCCGAGGCGCCACTGCAATTGCCTCATCCTTGATAGCAAACAAGATCGACGGGCCGAGGTCAGTCCTCTTCGACAATGTTCTCGGTCCGGCTTCGTAGACTGAATTCTTCTTCAAGTAACTGTTCCAACCGGGCGAGGTCATCAGGAATGGGCTGTCCGGTCGCGCGCAGTTGATTGAGTTCAAGGTGAAGTTTCTCAAGCTGCTCGTGTGCATCCGCAGGCTGGCTCTCAACATCACTCAGAAACAGGTTTATTTTGGCGATCAAGTCTTCAAATGCCACATGCGCCTCCCATCATCTTTCAAGGCAGAAATGCCAGCGGATCGTCACAGCATTAAGGACGGCGAAGGATAGTCTGGCTCCGCGCCCGGCATTCGCGTAGCACGCCAAAAAAAGGCGCACAGACACCCGAGCCGCAAACTTGACCAAGGCCGATCAACTCGCATGACGCCCAGTAGTTGTCCGCACGTCGATGTCCTTGGGGCGGAACGACCGCCCATTCCTTCTTGTTCTCCGCTACGTCAAGAAGCTCCAAGTCTGCCATCGCTCCAATAAAAGCGGCCTGGCGAATTTCACATTGACCTTCATCAATTCAAAGCGGCTGACGGTCGTCACGCATGCGACACTAACAGCAGCATCAATATCGCCGCTACGCCTTGCAGCTTCAGCAGGATTGCCCCAAATAAACAATACATTCGAATATATGAATTCGTATTGGAGACGTGGCAATGCTGAGATATCTTTCACCCGGAGACCTACTGAGTGACGCGGCAGGCCTAACCAATGATGATAACCGCGTCATCTTTCGCATGTTCATCAACACGATGGTTTGGGGCGCAATTGGCACGGGCATGATGCTCTGGCTGTTCGCCTGAGGCATCTGTCCCACAACAATTCGCGTTGATCGGTCTTGGTGTAATTGAGCCCTCCAATGAAGTCCGCATGTCGATTCGCAACGGCCAAACAGCCAGGAACGGATTCGAATCCAATGGAGTAATACAATGTTCAATACAGCAAATATTGGATCAGTCGACCGGGCACTCCGCATGATCCTCGGTCTTATACTCGTCGCAACACCTCATGTTCTCAAACACGAATATTGGGCCACACCATACATGATCTACGGCATGACCTCCGTCGGCGTCATACTGTTACTCACCGCGTTCATTCGGTTCTGTCCACTATACCGGATCATCGGGGTCAGCTCGTGCAAGGTAACGTAGCATGATTACAGAGTTCACTCCGTATGCCTCGCTGACCGGCGGAATCATGATTGGAGCGGCCGCGGTTCTACTGATGCTTGTGCTTGGACGGATCGCCGGCGCGACGGGTATCGTCACTGGTCTCGTCTTCCCGGCAAATTTCGAAGACTGGATCTGGCGTGCAGCGTTACTGTCCGGAATGATGACTGCTCCGGCGCTGATACTCCTCGCGACGGGAGAGATGCCGACAATCTCCGTCCCAGTATCCAACGCCGCACTTGTCGTTGGCGGCACCATCGTCGGCGTCGGCGTTGTGCTCGGATCGGGTTGCACGTCAGGCCACGGCGTCTGTGGTCTTGCGCGGCTTTCCTCACGATCACTCGCGGCAACCCTGACCTTCATGGCAACGACAGCGGCAACCGTCTTTGTCGTCCGCCACGTCCTCGGAGGTTGAACCATGCGCTTTGCTGCAACTTACCTCATCGGCCTTTTGTTCGGACTGGGCATCATGACTTCCGGCATGGCGAACCCATCGAAAGTGATTAATTTCTTCGATATCTTCGGCGCTTGGGATCCAAGTCTGATCTTCGTCATGGGCGGCGCCGTCGTGACGACATTCATCGGTTACAGAGCCGTCCTCACTCGCAAGGCGCCAGTGCTGGAAGCGCGCTTTCGACTTCCGGCTTCGACCAGGATCGACGCGAAACTGATCTCTGGTTCGGCCATATTCGGTGTGGGATGGGGCATAGCCGGCTTTTGTCCCGGCGGCGCATTGCCTGCGATCGGCACCGGACGCCTGGAGGTGATCATATTCGTCGGCGGCCTTCTGGCAGGCCTAATCGCAACTCGGATGATCCTCGCCAGATCTGCGCCTTCTTCCCACACACCCGTCGCAACCTCCACCACCTCAAAATGAACCGCGGAGATGCATCAATGGAAGTCACGCTGACAAGCTACTCGGTCGATCTGACTGTCAAACCTGATGTCAAAGGTTTCTTCGATCCATCGACAAACACGATAACCTACATCGTCAAGGACCCGGCAACAAATGCCTGTGCGGTAATCGACTCGGTCATGGATATCAACTACGCAGCCGGCCGAATCTCATTTGATCACGCCGACGAGGTGATCGCCGATATTGAGAACCGCGGTCTGAAACTTGAGTGGTTGATCGAGACGCATGTCCACGCCGATCATCTCTCAGGCGCACCATACATCCAGGAAAGACTGGGTGGAAAGATCGGTATCGGCCGCAATATTACGATCGTTCAGGACACGTTCGGCAAAGTGTTCAACGAAGGAACCGAATTCCAGCGCGATGGCAGCCAGTTCGACCAACTGTTCGATGACGGCGATACCTACAAGATTGGGACAATGAATGCGTTCGCCATGCACACGCCGGGGCATACCCCAGCTTGCATGACCCATGTCATCGGTGATGCAGCCTTTGTCGGAGACACGCTATTCATGCCGGATGGCGGCAGCGCCCGCGCAGACTTCCCTGGTGGCGATGCCGGCACGCTCTATGATTCCATTCATAAGGTGCTGGCACTGCCCGACGATATGCGCCTCTTCATGTGTCATGACTACGCCCCCGGAGGCAGGGAGTTTCGCTGGGAAACAACGGTGGCCGACGAGAAGGTAAATAATATTCATGTTGGCGGCGGAACATCACGCGAAGCGTTCATTACCTTGCGCGAAGCGCGTGACAGAACACTGGATATGCCGCGGCTGATCGTTCCGTCCCTACAAGTCAATATGCGCGCCGGCAAACTTCCGTCTGAAGACAACGACGGGCGTACCTTCCTCAAGGTACCGATCAACACGCTTTGACAATCGCGATTCGAAAGATGCGACACAAGCGTATTGGCAACAGCGGTGCACCGGTCACCGGCAATGGCCATAATCGTCGCAACGACAGAGGGAATGCCAATTGCAATTGCGCTCCATCGCTTCACCAGGACCTCGCCGTTTGGTCCTGCCAGCGGTTGTGACATGCGTGAGAAGGCCAAGCCAAGGCAATAGACACTAGCGATATCAAAACCGAGTTCGAGCCAGCATCTCCGGCACAACGGGGCTTGACCCACATCAACGCGCTTCACGTATCCGTCTTACACTGTCAATCATTGCCCCTTTGCGGGGCCCCACGGTTTGAAAGCGACTGGGTCAGGGGTGAAGAACATGGCTGCGACGGCAATAAGAATTGGCTTCAAGGACTTGCTTGCAAAAGCCAATGCAGAGATCGAGTCCATCTCTGTTCAGGATTTCTTGTATGTCGATGACGACCCCGACACGGTAATTGTAGACGTGCGGGATGCCGCTGAGCGTGAAGCTGACGGCGCCATTCCAGGTTCCATCCACGCGTCTCGCGGCATGCTGGAATTCCATGCTGATCCGGACAGTCCAATCCACAATCCGGCACTCGATCCTGACAAAAGGGTTGTTCTTTATTGCGGAACTGGCGGGCGTTCCGCGCTGGCCGCGAAGACCTTGCAGGATATGGGGTTCACCGACGTCGTATCACTGGCCGGCGGGTTCGCGGCGTGGCAGGTCGCCAACGCGAAAGCATAGCTATCTTGAGAAGTCATTTTTGTCGGGTAGGGAATTCACCTCAATTGAAAAGCTGACACTACTCAATCTCAGAATCGTTCTGTGGCGGAGGGCGGATCGTGTGCCGCCACGCGCGCCACCCGGCGACCGTTGCCAGTGCAGCCGCCAGTTCCGACCGGCCCTTAGACATGCGCGTGATAACCAGATTTAGGGGGCTTCCCCCACCGGCAACTATCAGGCAGCTCCGTCCGATCCATTATTTGTTCGTCATGTCAGCATATGATCGCGTGTCAACTGGCCGTCCCAAGTTAACGTCGGCATCCCGACCTCCAGGTCGGTCTCAACACGCTCAACGCCCGGCATTTCTTCAACCAATATGCGCACGGCGTCATGATGATCTTTTGACTGGACGAAACCCGAGACCCGAACAACGCCATCCTTCACCGTCATATTGATATAGCTGGTGTCGAGCCATGCCAGATCGTTCATAGCGTCAGAGATGGCCTTGTGGACAATGCCGTTGCTCAGATGCACATGACCGCCGGGCGAGGCATTGGTTTGGCCGAATGCGCGTACGAGATCGCTGCGTGCAATAATGCCAATAAGCTTGCCGTCCTTCATAACCGGCACCCGCTTGATCGCATGTCTGTCAAGTGTGTCCGCAACAGTCTGCAATTCCGCATCATGCTGTACCGACACGACCGGACGAGCCATAATACTATGCGCTTTCGTGCCATGAGACTTGGCAAATTCTCGCGCCATTTCGTCTGGCTTCGCATACATGTCGGACCAGCGTGTCGGTACCGGGTCCGTACCAAGTTCAGCCCGGCGCAGCAGATCAGCTTCACTAACCATGCCCAATACGCCTTGAGCTGGCGAAATCACCGGCACGCCACTAATTTTCTTGTCGGTCATGAGGCGTGCGATCTCCTGCACAGGCATATCTGGCGGAACGGTCGCAACATCCCTCGTCATGATATCACTTGCAAGCATCGAGGCCTCCTCTTGCTGCCTGATTGATCATCACATCAATGAGCTTTAAACGCCGCCAGCGCATTGATGGAGGTCAAGTGCGAACAGCGAAACGGCTACTTCTGGAGCACAAATGTACCCGGAGCATCTGTGATGGGCGGATACCCCTTGGCAGGCGCTCCCATTGGTGGGGGCGCCACAGGCTGACCGGAGTGCTGGTCAAGCCAACTCGTCCACTCCGGCCACCAAGATCCCTCCTTCATAGGCGTCCTCGCAGCCCACGTATCTGGGTCAACATAACGATGTTCGTCGGATGTCGCCGCCACTTGGTAACTGCGATGCGCATGGCCCGGTTCAGAAACGATACCGGCGTTGTGCCCGCCGCTCGTCAGAAGAAATGTAATCTCAGTATCAACCAGCAGATGCGCCTTATACACGGAATGCCAGGGCGCAATGTGATCCCCAAGGGTGCCTACAGTAAATATTGGCGCGTTAATGTCCGAAATCGTAACTGGCTTGCCTTCGACATCGAAGCGGCCTTCGGCAAAATCGTTATTGAGATACAGCTTGCGCAAGTATTCCGAATGCATGCGATAAGGCATGCGCGTCGAGTCAGCATTCCACGCGATCAGGTCGATCATTCCCGAACGCTCACCGAGCAGATATTCCCTCATACTGCGTGACCAGATCAGATCGTTTGAGCGCAAGAGTTGAAAGGCCCCTGACATCTGCCTGGCATCGAGGAAGCCTTGCTCCCACATCATATCTTCGAGAAAGTTCAACTGGCTTTCATTGATGAACAACTGCAGTTCACCAGGCTCATTGAAATCGATCTGAGTTGCCAGGAACGACAGCGTTGCGATCGGGCTTTGGCCGCTCCGCGCCAGCGCGGCGGCGGCAATCGAAAGCAGTGTGCCGCCGAGACAATAGCCGACGGCATGAACCTTCTTGTCCGGTACGATGGCCTGCACGGCTTCCAATGATGCGATCACGCCAAGCTGACGATAATCGTCCATGTCGAGATCACGATCCTCCGGACCGGGATTGAGCCAGGAAACTATGAAAACCGTGTAACCCTGCCCGGTCAGATATTTTACCATCGAGTTGTGTGGCGACAGGTCGAGGATATAGTACTTGTTGATCCAAGCAGGCACAATCAAGAGCGGCTCGGGCCACACCTGGTCGGTAACCGGTGCATACTGGATCAGTTCGATCAGGCGATTACGGAACACGACCTTGCCGGGTGTTGTGGCGACATTCTCACCGGGCAAGAAATTCTCGACGCCGACCGGACCTTTACCGCCGCGGTGCCGCTCGATGTCCTCCAGCAAGTTCTGGAACCCGCGCCAAAGATTACGCCCTCCCTCTTGTTGCGATCTGGCAAGCACCTCCGGATTGGTCAGCAGGAAGTTCGACGGCGCGAAGACGTCGAGGACCTGTCGGGCTGCGAATTGCAGCACGCGCTCATGCTGAGCGTTCACGCCGGGGACGTCAGTGGTTGCGTTGTGCCACCATTGCTGTTGCAGCAAGAACCATTGATAGTAGAGATTAAACGGCCATTTCTGCCATTCTTCTGCGTTGAACCGACGGTCTTGCGGCAACGGATCGATGCAAGCTTCGGGAGCCCGGCTGCCGATCGACGCATGCGCGGCATAATGCACAAAGCGCAACCACTTGCGGACAGCCTTTTCGATCAATGCCATCTGCTTGCCTGGCGCAGATGCGAGATGCAGGAGCCAATCCTCCCGCGCCTGCGCCAATGCCGCTGGTGAAAGCCCTTGGGTCCCTCGCGCCATCGCTGCGTGGAAGGATCGGTTGTAGATTTCCTCAAGTGCGGTCGCAGTGAACGAGTCGCGTTCGAACATCCGGTCAGGCCGAAAAGGCGAATTGGCATTCCCGACGGCATCTCTATTAACCAAGGTCAAATCCGTTTCACGGTCGGCCGGTTGCTTGGCCGGAGCCTTCAGGTTCGAATTTACCGCACCGAAGTTGGAGTTCGGCTTGCCCGCCTCATCCGACAATCGCTGTGCCATCTAACCCTGTCCTTGGAAAACGACATAACCTGCAAACTGACCGACTGGTCACGGCAAAGAGATTGGACAAAGTCCGTCGATCATCGAAGCGGCACATTGATCCTCATCAATCACCGTTCGCAGGCGACTAACGGATTCGATCGTCTTGAATCCACTAAGCTTTGTCCGGTACTCGCGCGCCTGAAAAAAATGTGCGCGGGCGTCGCCTTTTGACGCATCGTGACTAAGCAGTCGGAAAAAGCAGTGACAGTCAGAGTCCGCGGATCTTAAGCCATACGCATCTCTTGTTTGATCAAGGCTGACTTGGGACTCTACAGTTGATGGCCTCACGCCGAGTGCACAAAAACCACCTCATAATCGAGGCCCTTATTCCAAGGAGAATTTCCGATGGCATCATCACCCCTCGTCACGACGGATTGGCTCGAAGGTCATCTTGGCAATCCCAATCTTCACATCATCGAGATCTGTTCACTGTGCGATGACAAGAACTACCATGAAGCGCATATCCCTGGCGCCATGTGGCTTTATTGGAAATCCGCATGCTGGCACAGCGCTGACCGAGATTTCATCACGCCAGACGGAATTGCAAAATTGTTTGGATCGATGGGCATAGCGCCAGACGCAACCGTTGTACTGTATGGTGATCCTGTTCAATACGGCAGTTATGCCTATTGGGCCTTCACCATGGCCGGGCACAAGAACCTGCGGTTACTTGATGGCGGGCGCAAAAAATGGATCACCGAAGGACGCCCGGTTACGCAGAACGTGCCGCGTTTTCCGCAACAAGAATATCCGACACCAGCCGGCACATCAACGATGCGCGTCGGCCGGCGCGATGTTCTTGAAAATCTAAAGCGGCCCAAACGGCTGTTGCTCGATGTCCGGTCGCCAGAAGAATACACTGGCAAACGCGTGTCTGAATACACTTTCCCCGTCGATCATGGCGCAGAGCGCACCGGCCGCATACCAGGCGCCGTTCATCTCTATTTCAAGGAGGTGCTGAATGACGACGATTCGTTCAAGTCGGCTGATGAGATACGCCATGTACTGGAGATGGCCGGCATCGTGCCTGAGAGTTTTGACGACATTGTCTGCTACTGTCGACTGACCCATCGCGCCACGATGGTTTGGCTGGCGATGACCCACATCATCGGATACCCAAACGCTAAGCTCTATGATGGCTCATGGACCGAATGGGGCAGTATCGTCGGTTACCCGATCGAGACCTAGCCCGGCGCAGCTCGCCATCCAACCCTCAGGCACCGCATCCTGTCGCAGCAAGTCCACGTCGCGGTTGGTCGAGAACATGGGATTGATGACTTCGTTGCCAATAGCAACCACCCCGATACCCTCAAAAAACCTCGGCAACGTCTTCCGCGCGCCGAGATTTACCCGGAACACTGCCTAACTCTTATATCGAATTCATGAAAGCGCCCAACGAACGAAGTTCGTGCAACTCCGCTCAGATCAATGCGCACGGTGAGGCTGGTCCGCGGCGGCGACAACCAGCTCGCTGTTTCAACTGATTAGTTGGCGAACAGCCGCATGACAGGGCCTAGACTCACGAAACATTCTGGCTTAGGTTAAATTAATCATTAAGAAAGTTGCGTAAGCGGGTTGAATTAAATGGGTTTCTATTGTTGGCGCAAGGCAGCGTTGGTCATCGTCGACACTGCCCTGCTTTCCATTGCCGGCTTTGTAGCTTTCGGACTTCGTCACAATTGGGAGTTTTTCAATCCGGCGGCAATGGATGCGTGGGTTTACCATGTCGCCATATTGGGCTCGGCAGTATTCCTTATCCCAGTCTTTGGGTTGGAACGCAGCATTTGGCGGTTCATTTCACTGAACGACTATCTATTGGCGGCGACAGCCAGTCTTCTTGTTATCACGGTCGCGACACTCGTCACGCTGCTCGCTTCCCGCTTCGACAGCATAACTCACGCGATCCCGGTTATTCACTTTGTATTGGCAACGTCCATGATGGCTGCGACACGATTGGTCTATCGCGAGATTTGCCGTCTCCGACGCAACAGCTGCAGCAAGAGCAGTGCGGCGAACTTGATTGAGTTGCAGCAACGCAATGATGTGTTTGTCCTCGTTGTCGGCATCAATAGCTTGGCGGAAGCTTATATCCAGTCCGTTTCCGAATTTGCTTCGAACCGTGTTCGTATCGTCGGCCTGATTGCCACCGAAGACCGGCATGTCGGCCGCCTCGTCTCAGCTCGCCCCGTGCTTGGTGTCGCCGAAGATATAGAAACGGTTGTAAGAGATCTCGAACCGCATGGAACCGTGATAAGTCGTATCGTCGTCACGACCGGAATTGACGCCCTGTCGGTCGAGGCGCGAAAAGCCTTGCTGAAACTGGAAAGCAGTGGTCGGTGCGAACTCCAATTGTTCGCCGAGCAACTGGGCATTCTTGAGCCGAAGAAGCCAACCAGCAGTGCGCAGTCCTGGGAGCAGTCAGCAGGCGCTATCCAGCAAGACCCTCCGTTGAGATTCTCATTCCCAATGGAGGAAATGAAGGTCATAGCCCGTCGATCAAACGCTCTTTCAAGACGATGTATCGACGCAATCGCTGCTCTTTCGCTGCTCGTGCTGCTAAGCCCCGTCCTTATCACCACTGCCGCGCTGGTTAGGCTTTTCATCGGATCTCCCGTCGCATTTTGGCAACAAAGGCCGGGACGCGGCGGTGTACCCTTTCGACTCTACAAGTTTCGCACGATGCGAGCGCCCCACGACGAAACCGGGCGTCTCCTCAGTGATGAAGAGCGCACATCCCCGGTCGGAAACTTCCTGCGCCGCTTCCGGCTCGATGAACTGCCTCAGCTGTTCAATATTTTGGTAGGCGATATGTCATTCGTTGGCCCGCGCCCACTCCTGCCCCGCGATCAGGCCCCCAGCGATTGCGCGCGCCTTTTGGTTCGCCCGGGCCTCACCGGCTGGGCCCAGGTGGTCGGTGGACGCGCCGTTTCTGCAGATGACAAAGCCGCCCTTGATGTTTGGTACGTCAAAAACGCGTCGCTGCTCCTCGATCTTCAAATCGCCATTCGAACGGTTCCGATGATCCTTTTCGGCGAGTCGATCCACCGGTCAACCATAACCGATGTTTGGCATGAGCTGCGGCGAGATGGAATTGTAAGCGGGTAGACACAAGCTACTGATCCATTTAATACAATTGTAATGACGCGACCGAGCAAAACGTCTCTTGATTGGTCGGTGAGCCATACTGGCAAAATTCGTGAATGAATACTCTTGGTGATCGATTCACCCGGAGTGCGGTAGCTTGGCATGCCCCCTGAGTCTTAGATTTCGAAGTGCAATGATTGGCGGATCGTGAACACCATTCGTCTGATCGCCGGGCTTTGCTGTTTAAGGCTAAATGCGTCGGCAAACTCAGTGAAGCAATTCTGACAAATAAGCGCTTTTTGAAGAATGGTTGGGATCATTTCGCGTGTCTACAGCGTCGCTTCGGCAGTTTGGAAACTGCGCAGGCCAAGCCACCTGTACAACCCAACTGGGGCGCCCTGATCAATAAGAGCACGTCGCCAACCCAGGCTGTAACGGCGTTCATCCTATGAAACGACAAACTGACGAAACAGGCCCGACGTAGGTTAGAAAATCGACAATCCAAATATCTTTGACGACTACCAACCTGAAACGGATCGCTCCAAATTTATAGAGACTTAAACGTCGAGCAGGGAATGCATTAGAAAGACCATCATGACGGAAGATGACTATCAGATCTGCAGCAACTGCGTTATGGACACATCGGATTCGGCAATAACGTTCGATGCCAACGGTGTCTGCGACCATTGTCGGACATTCAATACGCAGATCAAGCCGAACTGGCACACGGACGAGCGGGGCCGCGCAAAACTTGATAAGCTGACCGAAGATATCAAGAGGGAAGGTCAAGGAAAGGAGTTCGACTGCATCCTGGGCGTCAGCGGCGGCAGCGACAGCTCTTACCTAACCTATCTGGCCAAAAAGGTCATGAAACTGCGACCGCTGGTTTTCCACGTTGACGGTGGGTGGAATTCCCAAGAAGCGGTCAACAATATCGAGAAGCTCGTCGAACAGCTCGACCTCGACTTGTATACCCATGTCATTGACTGGGAGGAAATGCGAGACCTTCAACTTGCGTTTTTCAAGTCAGGCGTACCACATATTGATACGCCGCAAGATCATGCATTCTTTGCAACGATGTACAAGTTCGCCACGGACCACAAGGTCAAGTATATCTTGACGGGCGGCAACTACTCTACCGAGTGCATCCGCAATCCCATCGAATGGATGTACTATCAATCCGACTCAATCCAGCTGCGCGATATACATAAGAAGTTTGGCACCCGTCCGCTCGTCAATTTTCCAGTTACGTCAATACTTCGCCACAAGATCTATTTGCCCTACATAAAAGGGATCAAGTTGGTTCGGCCGCTCGACTATGTGCCTTACATCAAGGAAGAGGCAACAAAGCATCTTGCCAAGGAACTCGGGTGGCAGCCATTCTCGCAAAAACACTTCGAGTCACGTTTCACCCGCTTTTACGAAGGCTATTGGCTGCCCGAAAAGTTTGGCTACGACACGCGCCGTGTACAGTTTTCGAGCCTCATCCTGACGGGACAAATGACGCGTGAAGAGGCATTGGAAGAACTTGAACAGCCGGCCTACGACCCCGAAACGATCGAACGCGATTTTGAATATATCGCAACCAAGCTCGACATTAGCACTGAAGAATTGAGAAGCTATCTCGAAGCGCCTAACAAGACTCATCGTGATTACAAATCGCAGCAGACCATCTACGCATTGGGCGCACCCGCGATGCGATGGCTGGGGCTTGAGCTTGGGGGAAAAAGATGATCGCGGTCGTTGACTATGGTTCGGGAAACGTCCGAGCAATTGTCAATATTTACAAGCGTCTCAATATCCCGGTCACGCTAGCCAACGACGCGCAGGGATTGGCGGATGCCGAGCGCATCGTGCTTCCTGGCGTTGGGTCGTTCGACTGGGCCATGCAGCGTCTTGAGCAATCAGGCCTTCGGCAGGCCCTGGTAGACGCCGTCACAATCGCCAAGCGACCGATCCTGGGTATTTGCGTTGGCATGCAGATGATGGCGCGGTCAAGCGACGAAGGTGAGCAAGCCGGACTAGGTTGGATCGATGCCGAGGTCAAACGCTTTCCTCACAATCCGCAAGGTGATCCGCTAATTCTCCCTCACATGGGCTGGAACACTATTGAGTTGCAGCGTCAATCGCCCCTGCTAACCGGGCTCGAGAACAATTCGCGGTTCTACTTCCTGCACAGCTACCACTTTCTTCAACGAACAAATGACGTTGTGTTGGCCAAAACCAACTATGGTGGCCGGTTTACCTGTGCCATCGAGGAAGGCAACTGCTACGGCGTCCAATTCCATCCGGAAAAAAGTCACGGTTGGGGAATTCGCCTTTTGAAGAACTTTGCGGAGGTCTGAGCATGTTGCGACCACGCATCATCCCTTGTCTGTTGATCCACGAACGCGGCCTCGTAAAGACCAGGCAGTTTACCGACCCGACATATGTCGGTGATCCGGTGAACGCCGTACGGATCTTCAACGAGAAAGAGGTCGACGAGCTTTTGGTTGTCGACATTGACGCGACAGTGCACGGCCGCGAGCCGAACTATGAGCTCATCGGCCAGATGGCGGCAGAGTGCCGAATGCCACTAGCCTATGGCGGCGGCATCACAAGCGTGGATCAGGTCGAACGGATCATCAGGCTCGGCGTTGAAAAAGTGGCGATCGGCTCGGCCGCGATGAGCAACCCGAGCCTCATCACCGAAGCTGCAAAGAAACTCGGCAGTCAAAGCGTCGCCATTGTCGCCGACGTCAAGGGCGATGGACAAGGCGAATATCGCGTGCACACGCACAGCGGAACGATCAAGACAGATCACACGATCAAGCAGGCAGCGCTTCTCGCTGACGAAGCAGGCGCCGGTGAGTTAATCGTCAACAACATTGAGCGAGATGGGATGGGAAATGGCTATGATCTCCATCTCGTGGAACACTGTCGGGCGACAACAAGACTGCCCATCACCGTTCTGGGCGGTGCTGGCCGCCTCGACGACATAAAAGAGTTGATCCACCATTTCCCGATCATCGGTGCAGCCGCCGGCAGTCTGTTCGTCTTCAAGGGAAAATACCGGGCGGTACTAATCAATTATCCGGATCGTGCGCGGAAAGATGCACTCGTCGTTGACGCGCGCATGGCGGAACAAGTCAACGAGTAATGGGTTTGCCAGTGGGAGCATGGCCAGAGCGTCCATTCATCATACATGATCCTGCCCCCACACGTAGACGTCAAGTTATGCACTGGCTGATCTGGAGATCCTCATCCAGCGCGCCGAAGGGTACGGCCCCCAAGCACTTCACGAAGCGTTCATTGATGCAAATATCGCAGAAAATGATTAGTCGAACCGGCGCAAAGGACTCAATTGTTCGTCTATACGCATCGTATGTGTATCTTCTCGTGCTCTTGTTTCTTGCTTTGTGGCAGCCTGAAACGGTCCTTGATGCAGATCGTGGAAAGCTGACGTTTTACGTGTCAACTTGCGCGGTCGTCACGACAATCCACCTGATTGTTCATAGCGAGCGAAATTGGCTGCGCGTTGATACGCTGTTCTTGCTGTCTTTTCTGATCGTCAATATCCAGTGGCCGGCCATGATTCTGGTCGATCAAATCGTGCCGGAAGAGCAGCTGACGGCATTCCGTCTCGACAAAAATCTTCCGAGACTCATCAGCTTGTACATGACGTACGGAACATGGCTTTCTGCGATTGGTCTGACAACCTGGGCATTGGGCTATCTGATCGGCTACCAGCAGATGAACGCAGGATCGCGACGGCGACAGCATCCATTTCTTGCGGGTCCGCGCAAAAGTCTTCAAAGCGACGAGCCGAAAGTCATTACACCCCGCCTAGTGACCATCAAGGGTCGCTTTGCATCCCATGTGATTTTTTTGGGCCTGTTGATCATTTTTCTGATGTTGGTCGGCCCCGGGTTCCTATTTGGGGAAACTTATTCCAAAGTTCGAGCAGGCGGCTTTGTCACCTTGGATGGTATCGCAGCCTACGTTCATGTCCTGCTGGTTTTATTCGCCATCGCCGTATTTTCTTTGGAAGCATACATTCTTAAACGTCGCTATGAAGCAGGAGAAAGATTAGGATTGGCTGACCTTCTCTTGAACGTCGGCCTATGCGCCCTGCTGGCTTATACTCTGGTTTTTCTACTTGCCGGCGCGCGCTCCGAAGTGATCCAGGTTATGGCCCTTGCCAGCCTCATCGTCGGATCCTGTTTCCGGGCAATCCGTTTGTGGGAGTTCTTCGTCGCAATCGCAGTTGGAAGCCTGCTGTTCACGATTATTGGGCACGTCCGCAGCCATGGCTGGGGTGACCTTGCCCTCTTTCTGAACGACTTCAACCCGTGGCTCCCGACCGTAAACCTCGCCAATAGCGCAATTTCGGTCTATCTGGGCGTTGAGGTCATAGAGGAGCGCGGTGGCCTCTTCTGGGGTCAAACGTTTCTCACCAACATTCTCAGCGCCGTTCCGTTGTTGACAGGCTGGGTTTCGCGAACTTTCGAGATCAGCTCCTTCGATATGAGTAGTGCCTACTATTTCGCCCGGCATCTTTATGGTCCCAATCCGCACACTGGGCCGGGAACCGGAATTGTCGCTGACAGCTACGTAAACTTCGGTGTAGCGGGTGTTGCCGTCTGCCTTGCGATTTACGGCTGCCTATGCGGCATTTGCCAATCGCAACTGCTACGGGCAAACCGGTTTCGTGAGTTCTTGGTCGCGGCAGCCTTTGCGAGCCTTGTATTTTACATGCCGAGAAGCTCGCTCTTCTTTCAGGTGCAACCGGTGATTTGGTCTCTCGCACTGACTTACCTGTTGTTCCGCGAGAACAGCAACCGCGTTCAGACGGGATTGAGCCCGCGATCAGGGAGGCATTGGCATTAGCAGCGTAAGTGAAGAATTGAACGAACGACGGTCTCACCGGCGTGACAGGTTCGACGCTACGGCAACAAAGCTTGACCAGGCGGCTTCATCCGCGCGGTCGGTCGTCGTGTTCATACCAACCCTTGGCGCTGGCGGGGCCGAACGTGTTGCATCGATCCTGGCGAACACATGGCATTCGTATCCAGGCGTCAGGGTAACCGTGCTCCTGATGTTCGAAGACGAGATCTTCTACCCGGTCGATCCAGGCGTGAAGCTAGTCGGCCTTGGGCTGCAACCAAACCTCACACCGCTAAAGAAAGTGCGTGCGCTAACGAAAGCTCTTGGGTCCTTTCGCAAGGCAGTGCTCGCTGAGCAGCCTGCCTTCGTTCTATCCTTCATGAATAAGTACAACGTCTTCTGCCTCGCTGCGTTGACCGGCTCGGGTGTTCCCGTCATCGTTTCTGAACGCGACAGCCCAACTGAACCCGGCAGGCGTTTGAACTGGCTGCTGCGTGAGTGGCTCTACCCACGCGCCAAGGGCATCATTACCCAATCGAAGTTGAGCGAGCAGCACCTCATCAAGCGTAGATGTCATACCAACATTGCGGTCATCAGCAATCCCGTCGACAACCTGACGCCGCAAAGCACCGAGCCACGAGAAAAGATCGTGCTGAACGTAGCGCGGCTGGTCCCCAAAAAGGGACATTCGGATCTGCTCGAGGCTTTCGCCCGCGCGGATGTTGGCGACTGGAGGCTGGTCCTGTGTGGTGACGGCCCGCTACGCCCGGAACTTGAGAAGCAGGCAAAGACAATTGGCATCGGTGACAGGGTACTTTTCGAGGGCACGGTTAAGAACGTCTGGCGTTGGTATGCACGAGCCTCTGTATTCGCATTCACCTCTTACTTCGAAGGTTTTCCAAACGCGCTTGCAGAGGCTATGTCTGCTGGGGTGGCGCCTGTCAGTTACGACTGCCCGACCGGTCCTGCCGAACTTATAGAAGACGGCAAAAACGGATATCTCGTGCCCGTCGGCAACGTTGACGAATTTGCCCAACGCCTTAAAGCGCTGACGGCCGACCCTGAGCTGACCCGTCAGATCTCAGAACGTGCGACCGCCGTTGCCGATCGTCTGGAAGTCTCGGTCGTTGCAAAGGAGTACTTTGACTTTTGCGTCCGCTCAGCAGCCCTTGAGGGCACGAGCAGATAAGAAATGTCCTCAATTTTTAGCGCTCGTGTCGCAAAAAACTTTCTGGCCCTCGCTGTTCTCCAGGGCGGGAACTACTTGCTGCCACTGGTGCTAATTCCGTTCCTCGCACGCACCCTCGGACTGGAGACTTTCGGCGACTGGGTATTTGCGGTTTCATTCGTCTCGATCTTCCGGACTTTGGTGGCCTATGGTTTCGACCTCACCGCCACGCGGACGGTCTCCGTGCATCGCGACAACGGGATGCTCGTCCTACAGCTGTATGCCGTTGTCATCACAGTGCGCTTCGCCATGCTTGCGCTCTCATACGTGATCTTCGCGGCGCTTGCACTGACATTCTCGAATATCTGGAACGTCGCGACGCTGACGCTTCTTTCCATGCTGGTTCTCGTTGGAGAGGCACTATTCCCAATATGGCTGTTCCAGGGCAAGGAACGGATGGCGACAATTACCCAATTGCGCCTTGGTTACAGAACGTTGTTTGTGATTGCCGTTTTGCTCACGGTTCGCTCAGCGGATGACGTGTACTTCATTCCACTTATCGAAGCGGCAGGATCCCTGGCCACAGGGCTCCTGGCAGGATGGATTGCGTTTGGCTACGGTCCCCTCAAGTGGCAGCGGCCGGACATCAGCTTTTTCAAAGAGCACGTCGCCAGCGGCGGGATGGTATGCCTGTCAAGCATCGCGGTTCACTTCTACTCGACCATAAATACGATTCTACTTGGTATCTTTTTCGGACCTGTTGCCGTCGCTCATTTCGCAATTGCCGAAAAGATCTTCCAAGCGATCTGGGGCATGTTCGGCCCCATCGGCCAAGCGTTGTTTCCGGTGCTTGCACAAATGCGCGCCCTTGATTTCCAGTCCTTCGCTCGCGCGGCCCGGCGCGCGCTCGCCGTCTACTCCACACTTCTTATTCTTGCTGCGGTGGCTCTTTACGTACTCTCAGGCCCCTTGGTCTGGTTGGTGGCTGGAGAACAGGATCTGCTCGCTCAGCGCGTGCTCAAGGTATTCGCAATTGCTCTCTGCTTTACCGGCGGCTCATTCATGTCGCTACTTCTGATCGCTCAGGATCAAACCGCAACGCTAGCGAAAATTACGTTTGCTACAATGCTTGTCAATCTCGCAATCATTTGGCCGTTGCTGAGCTATTTCGAAGTCGTCGGCGCAGCGCTTGCTTTTGTTATCGTCCAGGTCTTCCACACGATTCTACAAGTGTGGGCAATTTCGCCGCTACTCCAGCTCCGCAACGACTCACAGGTTGCCGGGCAGAAGTCCTGAGCAGTTTCACGGTAGGGATAAGATGTGTGGATTTGTCGGGTTCATGCGAACCGATGCAAAGAAGAGATTGCCATCCGAGGAAGAACTCGGTCGCATGACCGATACGTTGCGCCATCGGGGACCTGACGCACGGGGCACCTGGTATCAGCCCGATTTTGGGGTAGGGCTGGGACATCGGCGTCTGTCGATACGTGACTTGTCGGATGCCGGTGCTCAACCAATGACCTCCAGCTGCGGGCGGTACGTATTTGTCTACAATGGTGAAGTTTATTCTCACAGCGAACTGAGCAAGGAATTGTCCCATACGGGGCGGACCCTCAAAGGACACTCCGATACGGAAATCATACTTGAGGCAATCGCCGAATGGGGCGTTGATCGGGTCCTGCCAAAATTGATCGGCATGTTTGCCTTTGCATTGTACGACAAGAAACTCGGAGAACTCATCCTTGCCAGGGACCGACTGGGACAAAAACCTCTCTATTGGGCAAACGTCGACGGATTTCTAATTTTTGGTTCGGAACTGAAGGCGCTGCGCGCGCTGGATGTATGGCATCCCCAACTCGACAGAAATTCGCTCGCCTCATTTCTTAAATACAATTATATCCCCTCTCCGGTTACCATCTACAAGAACGTTAACAAACTGGCCCCCGGGGCAATACTGCGCATGCGACCGGAAGGTCAACCGGATGTTTCCCTATATTGGGATCTCAGAGAAATAGCAGCATGCAGAAGTTCGACACCGTTCAACTACACGCAAGAAGAGGTGCTGGAACAGCTTGATGATCTGCTGGGCGACGCTGTCAGGCGACGTCTCGTCTCCGACGTGCCGCTCGGAGCGCTGCTGTCCGGCGGAATAGATTCGTCCCTGGTAACGGCTTTGATGGTCGAGCAGTCGAGCCAACGGGTCAAGACATTCTCGATAGGCTTCGATGAACAACGCTGGAATGAAGCACCTTATGCAAGATCGGTTGCTGACCACCTGGGCACAGATCATACGGAACTCTATTCCACACCGGGAAACGCACTCGAATTGGTGGAGCAACTGCCGGATTGCTATGACGAGCCTTTTGCTGACCCATCACAATTGCCAACGCTTCTGGTGTGCCAGCTTGCTCGAGAGAACGTCAAGGTCGTACTCAGCGGCGACGGCCCGGACGAATTCTTTGCCGGATACGGGCGTTACGACGCTCTCCTAAACGTTTGGCAAAATATCTCTCAGGTCCCAAAGACAGCCCGCAAGGTGATGGCGCATTCGCTGCTCGGCTGTCCTCGGCAATTGCTCGATCGCATGACCGGTCTGGTTCCAGGCAGATACGCTAAAAATGAGATGTCGGCAAAACTGCTCTATTACGCGAGAGCAGCGGCAAATGATGATCCCGATGTCATGAATCACGGGCATATGAGTTTCTGGCAAGAGCCATGCAAGGCCGTCATCGGCGGCACTCCTTACCACAGCCTGCTTGGTGATGTCACGGTGCGCTCACAGGTTCCCGAGTTGTTCGAGCGCATGATGTTGTTGGATCAGATGACATTTCTGCCCGATGACATTCTTACGAAATTGGACCGAGCCAGTATGAGGTTTGCTCTAGAGGCCCGGTCTCCGATGCTGGACCATCGCCTCGTCGAGTTTTCCTGGCAGTTGCCGCGTAATATGAAGATTCGAGACGGCGTGACGAAATGGGCGCTGCGAGAAATCTTGTACAAACGCATTCCTCAGCAACTCATCGATCGACCGAAAATGGGATTTGGCGTTCCTCTTGGTGCTTGGCTGCGCGGAGAACTGCGGCCATGGGCCGAGGAACTATTGAGCGCGGACCGCCTCGAACGTAATGGTGTTTTTCAAACTGCACAAATTCGAAAGCGCTGGCAGGCCCATCTTGATGGTACGGATTGGTCTTCGCATCTGTGGAGCGTTCTCATGGCACAGGCCTGGTTCGTGGCAAACCCAGACGTGCAATTGTCAGCCTAGCCAGTGCCCAATTGATACTTGATCGGATTGCTGACCTCCGATTCTTCGGCAGCACTTGGGCTCCCGTACTGTCAGAAATTCGGCGCAGCTCAGAAATCGAAAAGCCGGTCGAGGCTCATCAAATTTCAATCGTGAACGACACAGCCATCGTTGACCGCGAGGCGGTTGTGCGACCAGTGCGCTGAGCGCCAGGGGGAGGAAAGAATGTCGATACAGGACGAGGTAGACGATGATGTCATCGAACGCTTTTTCTTAACGTTAAGAAAATCATTGGGCAGCCAGGCCGAAAAGCGGTGGCGCCATACGATGTCGTTTCACTACAAGCACATCGATTTTACAGGCCGTCGCGTGCTCGATATCGGTGGTGGAAACGGCATCCATTCCTTTTATGCTCATGCCTGTGGCGCCGCACGTGTTGTAAATCTGGAACCCGAATATGACGGCAGCACATCTGGCATGCAAGACCAGTTTCATAATTGGAAGGCCGCCCTGGGCGCGACTTGCGTAGATATCATTGACACCACATTTCAGGAGTACAGCGGCGACGGAATGCCGTTCGATGTAATCTTAATTCAGGATGCCATAAATCATCTGGATGAATCGGCTTGCATATCGCTAAAAGAATCGGAAGCGAGCCAAGACGTGTTTCGCCGGATCTTTGCCAAACTGGGTAAGCTTTCTTCATCGGGTGGAGTGCTTCACATTGCGGATTGCAGTTCACAGAACTTCTATCCGCGCATGAGGCTTGGCAATCCGTTTGATTCTGAAATTGAGTGGCGCAAGCATCAACCGCCAAGCCTGTGGCAGACCATGCTCGAGGAGGCCGGCTACAAACTTGAGCGCAAGAGATGGTCCTCTCCTGGGCGGTTCGGACCGGCAGGTCAGGCGTTGTTTGGAAATAGTTTGGCGGCCTACTTCTTCACCAGCCACTTCGCCATGACGTTGAGAAAAATATGACTCCTGTCATCGCAAGTCCAATCGCAAAAGTTGCTGAAAATATCTTCGCTCGACATCCAAGCCCGCTCAAAACCGGCGGCAACGTGCAGGTCGCGAACCTCAATCTACTGCATCGGCTCGACATGCTGCTCAAGTAAACGGGCTCAGTCCAATTGGAGAAAGCACCATCATTGCCGCCCGTAGCTGTCACTTCCTCGTGTATGGGCCTCGCATTGCATCGGTCCCTGTCGTGGCAAAACCTCACGATCATCACCTCTGCGAATACGATGGAAGGTTGAAAAAATGAACCGCGAAGGTTTCATCGTCGGCGTAGACGCCTCGCGCAGCCGATCAGGCGGTGGGGCCGGGCATATGCGTGGTTTGATGTCCGGTGCCGACCCGCGAGACGCAGGCATCGCACACGTCCACTTCTGGGCCTTCGACAGCCTGCTCGATAGCGTCGAAGACCAAGTTTGGCTGACCAAACATCGGGTGGCCGCCACCAACCGCTCGATCATCCACCAGCTCCTTTGGCAATACTTCGAGTTGCCCAAGCTTTTGCGGGCCAGTGGCTGCCAGGTCATCTTCAACACGGACGCAGGCGCGATCTGCCCTTTTACGCCGTCGGTGACGCTCAGTCAGGACATGCTCCCTTTCGAACCGGGCGAAATCCAGCGTTACGGCTGGTCGAAGGCGCGTCTACGTTTGGAAATTCTGAAGCGTGTGCAGGCACGCAGCCTCGCCCGGGCCAACTTGGCGTTATTCCTGACCGCCCACGCGCACAAGACGATTGGCGATCGGGTCGGCGCCTTTCACGCAAGCGCTGTTGTTCCACACGGAATCGACGATTCTTTCCGCTCTGTCGCTGCAAACCGGCGTCCATGGCCAACCGAAGGCCAGATTAGATGTCTCTATGTCTCTAACGCGGCGCCATACAAACACCAGTGGCACGTCGTCGACGCGGTCTCACAATTGCGCGCCGATGGCGAGAATCTATCGCTGCGTCTGGTTGGAGGAGGCAAGGGGACCTCACAACAGCGTCTGCAGGCGGCCATTGCGCAGCATGACGCCAACGGCGAATTCGTCAAACAAGAACCGTTCGTGGAACACGACAGTATCCCTTCCTACCTTGGCGAAGCCGATCTTTTCATCTTTGCCTCGAGCTGCGAAAACCTGCCCATAACGTTGCTTGAGGCGATGGCTTCAGGAATCCCAATTTGCTGCTCCAATCGGGGACCAATGCCGGAGGTGCTCGGTGAAGACGGCATCTACTTTGACCCGGAGGACCCTGCTTCGATAGCCGGCGCAATGCGCATTGCAATCGACAACGAGGCAGCACGGCAGCAAGCGGTAAGCAGTGCGCTGACACGCTCAGACGGGTTCACCTGGGAACGCTTGTCGCGCGAAACCTGGGCGCTACTCGCCAATGTCGCTCGTCAGTAGTTTATAACTGCCAAACTTCTACCGAATGGAACGGCTGCCGCAAATCGCAATGTCTTCTGGCGGTCGCACACTGCGGCGTCGATAGATGCCTCGCGCTCCAACGTACGTGTCAAAACGTGCACCGCCAAGTTCACATCAAGGGGAAGTCGTTTTGTCTAAACCGAACCTCCAGCGTCGCGCCCTTGTCTTTGGAGCCGTAGCCGCCGGCCTAGGTTCCACTGCATCATCGCCTTCGAGTCCTCAGCCTGATTGGGCGCGGGCTGTGCGGAAAGCAACTGTCCCCTATCAGGGCCGTCGCATTCCCCCGCTATACGCAGTCGCCTTCATCGATCCTGGAATCCCAAAGCAACAGGGGCAAGAGGCCGCGGTCGCGCGATACCCACTTGCGCTTGTCCCGCAAGACAACCGTCGACACTTCCGCAAATGGCGAGACGACGTTAAGGCGCTCAATCCTGATATTGTCCTGCTCGCCTATCAGATGACCATTTTGGAAACGACATCACCCGGGCCCGGGCATGACGTTCTGCGCGGTGTCAGGAATGCTTGGCGCACCTGGCCTTGGGGCGGCCAGATCCGTGTCGAGGCGAAACGGCGTCGCGTCTTCGACCCTCGTTCAAGCGAATGGAAGGCGGCATTCTTGAATGCCTGCGCCGCCACGCTAGAATCCTATCCATACGACGGGCTTTTTCTTGATCAATGCAGCGTCTTTTCCGTCCATCATCCACTTAAAAGCGTTCGCAATGAAATGCTTCAGCATTTGCGTGAAACGCTGCTGGAGCTACGAAAAAGGCATCCGAACAAGATTTTTGTCGGCAACTCCATCTATTCTCTCCCAGGCCTAAATGGTATAATGAGCGAGGATCGAGAAGAGCATTTCGACGAAGATCTTATCCCTTTCGACGGACAATGGTCTCCACCAATCAATCTAGGTCTCGTGCTGAGTGCCAATCGCCTGGATGACAAAGTCTTAAAGCGAAAGTTGCATCGTGTTTGTTCGCTCGGAGCATTCTTCACCGCGACGCAAAGTTACCAGCATGTGACATGGTCGCCGATCTATGACGAAGTTCTGAAAATCGCTCACGGTGCGTAGCAACTTTAGTAGCCACCAAACTTCAAAGACCAGGGTTTGAAATTGCATGCCGATAGAATTCAGGTCGGCCGGTCGATGATGTGAATTCGTCCGTGAGACCTGACCAAGAAATCAGCAGGCCGGATCGCGCGTTCGATGACGAAATCAAACACGTAAGCAATCCATCCCAGATTCAATAAAGCTAATTGTCGCCTTGCATCAAACGAGGTGACATACTGAAAAATGAACAAAAAAACCGGTCGGTCATGAGACAACTATTACAGAATCTACGCAACGGCGAAACCAAGCTCACCGAAGTGCCTTGCCCGACACTGCCACCAGGCCATCTGCTGATCCGCACGACGCGCTCACTCATCTCTGCTGGCACAGAGCGAATGCTAGTGGACTTCGGCAAGGCTGGTCTGATCGAGAAAGCCCGTCAGCAGCCGGAGAAGGTGCGCGAAGTTATTCAAAAGGCACGTACCGATGGCGTGGCTCAAACCATTACAGCCGTCCGGAACAAGCTCGACCACCCTCTCGCGCTTGGCTACTGCAATGTCGGTCGCGTGCTAGAAGTCGGTCAGGGAGTAACTGACTTTGCGGTAGGAGATCGCGTCGCATCGAACGGGTATCATGCCGAGGTCGTCGTCGTGCCAACGAACCTTTGTGCGAAGATCCCCGACAAGGTGGATAACAATGCCGCCGCGTTTACGGTTATCGGAGCGATCGCTCTTCAAGGCATTCGCCTCGTGCAGCCAACGCTTGGCGAGACCGTCGCTGTATCCGGACTTGGCCTCATCGGCCTCGTTACGGTGCAGATCCTCAGGGCTCACGGCTGCCGCGTCATTGGTCTCGACTTCGATGATGAGCGGCTCGCCCTTGCACGCAGCTATGGCGCCGAGGTTGTGAACCTTGCCGCGGGCGCTGATCCCGTACAGGCAGCCAAGGCCTACACAGACGGTTACGGCGTCGATGCAGTCATCATAACGGCGGCGACCCGATCCAGTGAGCCGGTGCATCAAGCCGCTCACATGTGTCGCAAGCGTGGCCGTATCGTATTGGTCGGGATGACCGGTCTTGAGCTATCGCGCGCCGACTTCTTCGAGAAGGAGCTGACGTTTCAAGTTTCATGCTCGTATGGGCCGGGTCGCTATGACGCGAGCTACGAAAAAGAAGGGCTCGATTACCCAATCGGATTCGTTAGATGGACCGAGCAGCGCAACTTCGGGGCCGTACTCGACATGCTGGCCGATGGCAACCTCGATACGGACAGCCTGATTTCCCATCAGTACCCAATTGGCGAAGCCGAGGCCGCTTACACGATTCTGGCCAACGCCGAGCCTGCACTTGGCATGGTCCTGGAGTATTCCTTGCCAGACGAGAAACCCGATCCGATGCTGCTCAACCGGCGCGTTGGAATCGCGTCTGAGCCCGTCAGCAAGACAGCCGGTTCGCGAATTGCCTTCATCGGTTCGGGCAGCTACGCGACCGGCGTTCTGCTACCGGCTTTCAAGAAGGCCGGAGCCAAACTGGTCTCCATCGTATCGTCAGGCGGCGTGAGTGGCGTCCATGCCGCGCGAAAGTACGGCGCTGATGCTGCATCAACAGACGCGGATAGTATCATCGCAGATCCTGAAATTGACGCGGTCGTGATCACCACGCGACACGACAGCCACGCCCGCTTCGTGCTCGCCGCGATTGCGGCTGGCAAGCAGGTCTTTGTCGAGAAACCGCTGTGCCTTACGCACGATGAACTTGACCAAATCACGGCTGCTTATGACGAACGCGCTGCCGCCGGTGACCCACCGATGGTGATGATCGGTTTCAACCGCCGGTTCGCACCGCATGTTGCCAAAATGAAAAGCATACTCGATGGCCAGAGCGGCCCGAAAGCCATGGTTATGACGGTCAATGCCGGCGCTATCCCGCACGAGCACTGGACGCAGGACGTTCACGTGGGCGGAGGTCGCATTATCGGCGAGGCGTGCCACTTCATCGATCTGATGCGCTATCTTGCCGGCCGGCCGATTACGACGCACCACATCCAGCATATGGATGCAGCGACCGGCGACACCGCAACGATCACGCTCGGTTTCGAAGACGGTTCGACAGGGACCATTCATTACTTCGCAAACGGCAGCAAAGCCTTTCCGAAAGAACGACTGGAAGTGTTTTCCGGGGGCCGGATACTGCAGCTTGACAACTTTCGGGTGCTACGCGGATACGGCTGGCGAGGCTTCAAGTCGATGAAGCTGTGGAGCCAGGACAAGGGTCAGCGAGCCTGCGCCCAACGTTTCACTGAAACTCTGGAACATGGTGGCCAACCTCCGATTCCCTTTGACGAGATCACCGAGGTCACCCGGATTACACTTGCCCTAGCGGAGACGCGAGGCAGCAATCAGTCGGACTAGAGTCGTTCTGCCTCGGCGGGCCCGTGTTGTGATTGAGCACGGTGCCAATGCCACCGGAACGTTCGTAACGTTTCAAGCTCGTCCTGCCGGCAGACCGCGGAAACCGAAAACACTGGACTGACTATGCGACCAGCAGATATCAGCATTGGCAATGCCTTGCGGTTGTTCCATACCGTCCGGCATCTCAAGCCGGCTCAAATCGTCGGCCGCGCGCAGGCGAAGCTACGACGCGTTGTGCCTGACCCAACGCCTGCGCCAAAAACACGACTCCCACTCGGCCATTGGGTCGCTACCGTCTCGCGCGCCGCCAGCCTAAAACCGGGATTCCAGGTTCGATTCCTTAACGAGGATGGTGAGATCAAGTCCCGCGCACAATGGAACGACCCCGGCAAAGCAAAACTCTGGCTCTACAATCTGCACTACTTCGATGATCTTTGCGCAGGCGACGGCTACAACCGCCGGGGCTTGCAACGTGAGCTCATTGCGCGCTGGATCGAAGAGAACCCACCAGGTGATGGAAACGGCTGGGAGCCCTATCCAGTTTCATTGCGGATAGTGAACTGGGTCAAGTGGGCTTTGTCCGGCGAAACGCTCGATGCCAAGATGCGCGACAGCCTCGCTATGCAGGTGAGCTGGCTCACACACCATATCGAGTGGCACCTTCTGGGAAACCATCTCCTCGCGAACGCGAAAGCACTGGTGTTCGCTGGGCTTTACTTTGATGGCCCTGAGGCAGATCGCTGGCTCGACCAGGGCATCGCGATTTACACCGCGCAGCTGAAAGAACAGATACTCGACGACGGGGCGCACTTCGAGCTGTCGCCGATGTATCACGCCATCATTCTTGAAGACCTTCTCGATCTCATAAATTTGTCGAGACACTACGGCAGCCCCAATACCGAAGTGTTTCAAGATTTACCCGACCTGACGCGGCGGATGCGGTATTGGCTGGCAGCCATGACACATCGTGATGGCAACCTTTCATTCTTCAACGATGCAGCGGTCGGGATCGCAGGAAAACGAGACGACATAGAAGCTTATGCAATGCGTCTTCAACTTGGTCCCGTAGCAGGCCCGGGTGAGGGCGTCCATCACTTGGCGGCGTCCGGCTATGTCCGTGTCAATTGCGATGATATGACCGCAATACTCGATCTGGCGTCCGTCGGCCCGGACTATCTTCCGGGTCACGCGCATGCCGATACGCTGTCATTCGAACTCACGCTCGGCAATGAGCGATTGATTGTCAACGGGGGTACTTCCACTTATGCCCCAGGCGGACTTCGTGAAGCGGAGCGCGCGACGGCTGCACATAGCACGGTCGAAATCGACGGCGAGAATTCATCGGAAGTCTGGGCAAGCTTTCGCGTGGCACGGCGCGCGCGGGTTGCAAATGTTGTTATTCAGGATAACGGCAGCGATGTCATGATCACAGCATCGCACGATGGCTATTCTCGTTTGCCAGGTCGGCCGCTTCATTACCGCACGTGGTACTTCTCACCAGTAGCATTGAAAATGGTCGATCGAATTCTCGGCGTAAGAGTGCCAGACGCGATTGCACGGTTCCATCTCGGTCATGGCGTTTCGAGCACAATCGAACAAGGTAGCCATCAAGGTGTTCTAACGACCTCATCCAACAGATCCGTGCATTGGAAGTCGAGCGAACCAGTGGCGATTGATGACGGAAACTGGGCTCGGGAATTCGGTTGCCGTCTACCGACTTCCACGCTGCTGGCGCCGCTGCGTTCTGGCCGCCTCGACTTCGGGCTGGAGTGGCAGCGCTAGTGCACATTCTCTTTCTGACCGACAACTTCCCGCCGGAAGTGAACGCCCCCGCATCGCGCACTTTCGAGCATTGCCGCGAGTGGGTCAGACTTGGCCACAAGGTCACGGTGATCACATGCGCGCCCAATTTCCCGGCGGGCAAAGTTTATGAAGGCTACCGCAACCGCTGGCGGTCTCGCGAAATCATCGACGGCATCGACGTCATCCGTGTGTGGACCTACATCACCGCCAACGAGAATTTCCTGAAACGTACGCTCGACTACGCAAGCTTCATGGCCTCATCGATCCCCGCTGCCATTGGGGTCAAAAACGTCGACATTATCGTCGCAACGTCACCACAGCTTTTCACGCCGTGCGCCGCTTGGGTCGTCAGTCTTTTTAAGAATCGACCCTACATATTCGAACTACGCGACCTGTGGCCGGAATCGATCCGTGCGGTCGGCGCCATGAAGAATTCACGAGTTCTCGACGCTCTCGAATCCCTTGAACTCTTTCTTTATCGCCGGGCTGCCCGCATCATAAGTGTTACTCATTCCTTCAAGGAAAACTTGATCTCGCGCGGCATCGCAAGCGAGAAAATCGATGTCGTTACAAACGGCGTCGACCTATCCCGATTCCAGCCAATGCCTCGCGACGAGACGCTGGCCCGCAAGTTGGGGCTCGAGGATAAATTCGTCGTCGGTTACATCGGCACCCATGGCATGGCGCACGCACTACAAACGCTATTGCGTGCAGCCGAGCGGCTAAAGACCCAGCGCGCGGCACATAACGTCCGCTTTCTCTTTCTTGGCAACGGCGCGGAAAAGGCGACCCTCGAGGCGTGGGCGAAGGAGCACAATCTCGACAATGTGTTGTTTGTCGACAGCGTCCCGCGCAACGAGGTTGTTCATTACTGGTCGCTGGTCGATGTTTCCGTCATACACCTCAAGCATACGCCGCTTTTTGAGACGGTGATACCGTCCAAGATGTTCGAATGCATGGCGCTCGGAATCCCGATCCTACACGGCGTTGTCGGTGAGTCGGCACGGCTTATCGAAAGCGAAAGTGCGGGCATCTGCTTTGAACCCGAAAACGACCTCGAGCTGTCGCACCTGATTCTTGAACTTGTGGAAACACCGGATCAGCTGGACGTGCTCGCCAAGAATGGCCGCGCCGCTGCAGTCCGCTATGATCGGGCAGCGCTCGCTACCGACATGCTGCAGTCATTGGAAGGCGTTGCGGCGTTAGAAACGGTGGCACGCCCGGCGGCTGACGAAGCTGTTTAGGGCGGCCAACCTCTCGCAAACGACCTTATCGATAGATCAATCACAAAGTCGCAAGTCATGACCCAGACTGTCCTCGTCGTCTTCGGGACCCGTCCGGAAGCAATCAAAATGCTGCCCGTTGCAAAGGCGTTGATGCAATCCGCGGACATCGACTGTCGCATTTGTGTGACCGCACAACACCGGGAGATGCTCGACCAGGTCCTCCAATTGTTTGCAGTCACGCCGGACTACGACCTCAACATTATGACCCACGCACAGGGGCTTGAGAACGTGACGAGCGCGGTCCTCGATGGCTTGTCCCAGATTATTGATGAAGTCGCCCCGGATCGCATACTAGTCCACGGTGACACCACGACCACGATGGCCGCGACCCTGGCCGCGTTCTACAAGAACGTTCCCGTCGGGCACGTGGAAGCCGGACTGCGCTCAGGCGATATAATGCAACCATGGCCTGAGGAGATGAACCGGCGTGTTACCGATGTCATGGCTGATCAGCTTTACGCGCCAACGGCATCTTCGCGCGCCAACCTGCTGAAGGAAGGCGTTGCGGCCAAAAACATCTTCGTGACTGGTAACACCGTCATCGACGCGCTTTTGCAGATCTCCCAGCGTATCGAAAAAAATCCAGTTGTTGCCAGTCAACTGGCTGATCACTTCGACTTTCTTGATCCCGATCGCGCAATTCTACTCGTGACGGGTCATCGGCGCGAGAACTTTGGCGCACCATTTTTGAGCCTATGCGAGGCCATTCGGGACCTTGCGTTGCAGCATCCGATTCAGGTCGTCTATCCGGTTCACCTCAATCCCAATGTTCAATCAGCGGTTCGAAAGGTTCTTTCAGACATCAAGAATGTTCACCTGATCAAACCGCAGGACTATTTGCCGTTTGTATATCTGATGAAGCGCGCACACGTAATCCTGACAGACAGCGGTGGAATTCAAGAAGAGGCGCCAGCACTCGGCAAACCGGTGTTCGTCATGCGCAACGTTACGGAACGCCCCGAAGCCGTTGAGGCCGGAACAGTCAGACTTGTCGGCACCGATCGCGAACAGATCGTTTCGATGGTCAGCGACGTTCTATCTCATCCTGCCAGCTACCAATATATGAGCCGGGCGCACAATCCATACGGCGACGGCCACGCGTCACAACGCATCCTCGAGATCCTGCTACATGGCCAAACAAGCGAGTTTTCAGAATGAAAAAGCATGAGTTTAAAAGCTGCGTCATTGTCGGGCTAGGCTATATCGGCCTTCCGACCGCGGTCGTGGTTGCGCAGGCTGGCATGGAGGTCATTGGCGTTGACATCAATGAGTCATTGGTATCAGCGCTCAATTCGGGGCGGTGCCCGATCGAAGAGCCAGGGTTGGGTCCCGCCATCGGCGATCTCATTGAAAAACGACAGATAACCGTTCAAACACAGCCCCGCCCTGCTGATGTATTCGTCATTGCGGTTCCGACACCATTTACCGGCGGCTACAAACCGGACCTTTCTTACGTTGAGGCAGCCACGCGGGCAATCGCCCCAGCGCTCCGCAAGGGCAATCTCGTAATCGTCGAGTCGACGATTCCCGTCGGAGCGACAGAACAAGTCGCGCGCTGGATTGGAGCCGCTCGAAGCGACTTGGATTGCGCACAAAGAGGTCGAACGGACGACCCAGACATCTTTGTGGCACACAGTCCGGAACGCGTCCTTCCCGGGCAAATGTTGCGGGAACTCGTTGAGAATGATCGCGTGATTGGCGGCGTCTGCGCCAACAGCGCCAAAGCAGGGCAACAGTTCTACGAAACCTTTGTCGGCGGCAAGTGTCTCGCCACTGATTCGCGCACGGCCGAGCTTTGCAAACTGACAGAAAACTCGTTCCGGGACGTGAACATCGCATTTGCGAATGAACTTGCCGATGTTTGCGAAGATATGGATATCAATGTCTGGAAGTTGATCGAACTCGCCAACCACCACCCCCGCGTCGACATTCTCAAGCCAGGCCCCGGCGTTGGAGGCCATTGTATTGCGGTGGACCCTTGGTTCATCGTATCTGCGCTTGGTGAACGCGCGCGCCTCATCCGTGAAGCAAGATGGATCAACGACGGGCGCCCCCGACAGGTCGTCCGTAAGGTTCTGGAAAAAGCTGCATCTGGGGGCGTGTCTTCAATCACGTGCTTCGGTCTGGCGTATAAAGCCAATGTCGAAGATTTACGCGAGAGCCCAGCCGTCGAGGTTGTCAAGTATCTCGCCAAAGAGCTTCAGATGATGGGCTCCGAGATAAAGCTGAACATTGTCGAGCCCTATATTGCCGAGCTGCCACCAGAATTGGAAAAGGGTACGGGCGTTAGGTTGGTCAAACTTGAAGCAGGTCTCGACAGTGACCTACTCGTCATGCTCGTTGATCATGACGTGTTTCGCGCAATTCCGCCAGAAAAGCTAAAACACAAAGACCTGATTGATACGCGCGGTGTATGGACCGAAGCGAACTCACCACAGAATACCTGATGGTCAATCGGAGCGTGATAACTCGTGCCTTCAGGTGTTCAGCACTGCAATAAATCGCATCAATAGTCGAAACAAGGAGTGGTCACGTGATTAATAGAAGCGGTGATCATAGTCGCGCCTTCAGAAAAATAAATCACATCAAGCCGCACATTTTTCACGACGGTTGGCTTTACTGCTCCAAGTTCGACAAAATACTCAGAACCAACGATTATGGAGCGTCGTTCGAAACCGTTGGTCAGCTCGACTTGCAGCTGCCGCATGCCGGCATCATTAGAATGTCACCGCTCGCTCAAAGGTTGGCGCGGGCACAGGTCTACCGAATGCGGGTTCTCCCCAGCGGCAACAAGGTTTACGTGTTTCGCGGTGGCATCTACACCCAGCGAGTTGGTGAACCGACAGCACAACTAAGCCATGCCGTCCAGCGCGGCAGTCGGCCGGTCTCCCTTGCCAATAGAGCCAGCGACCTCGTCGTTTTTGGTGAGTATTGGAGCAATGCGGCGCGCGAGCCGGTACACATATACGGCAGCGAAGATGGCGGTCTCACTTGGAAAGTCATCTATACCTTCGAAGCTGGTGCGATCCGGCATGTGCATGGCATCACCTATGATCGCTTCGACGATTGCTTTTGGATCTGCACAGGTGACTACGATGATGAATGCCAGTTGATCAGGGCGTCACGCGACTTCACGGATCTACAGATTGTGAAGCAGGGCGGACAAGGATTTCGTTTCTTCAGCACGATCGTCACCGAGGACGTGCTTCTCACAGCCACCGACTCTGCGACCGACCCCAATCATATCTGCCTCTACCATAAGCAGACCGGCCGCTTCGAGCGGGTTGCTGAAATAGAAAACACGAACTTCTATCTTGGACTGATTGGACGACAGGCCTTTGTCTCAACAAATGCTGAGCCATCCGAGGTTCACGATCAATCCGCCTCCTATGTGTGGACGGGATCGCTGGACGAAGGCGGTTGGCAGCATCTCTTTAGCTTCCCTGTTGACCTGCCTTATCGACTGTCACGGACGCGCTTTGTTCCCAACGGACTTTTTCAGTACAGCAATGTCTACTTTCCCGAGGGCGATGCGCCAGATGATGTGCTGGTTTGTTATGGATTTGGCCTTTCCGGTTTCTCAGACGTGATGGCCTGTTATCGCAGCGATCAATGGCAGGCGCAATCGACGTCGAAAAGCGAATTCGCTGGCGCTAAGTGAGCTGATTGCAGACCTCGAACATTTGCTTAGAGCCTGCCTGATGACAGGCCGAAAACAGCCCGCATATCTGACACAGGCGTGGCTCGTCACTGCCCAACTCGTCATAAGGAGACTAGAATGCTAGCGCTCGAACGATTGCCGCCAGAAGATATTGACTGGCAAGCGCTGGATGATTTCGACGACCGGCAATTCTCTCAAAGGCGTCATTGGCTCGACTTCATTGCCGCCTTCACCGGAGGCGAGGTCGTCGTTGCCGAGGTTAGCGATACCGGACAAGCCGTCGGCTATTTCTCAGGCGTTCTTTTCAAGAAGTTCGGAATACCGATTTTGGGAAGTCCGTTTCGAGGTTGGACGACACCATACCTTGGATTCAACCTGCAGCCTGATGTCTCTCGAGTAGCGGCGATGCAAGCCCTCGAAACATTTGCGTTTCGAAAGCTCGGCGCTTGGCATCTCGAACTGACCGATCGACATCTGACCCATGATCAGGGTATCGAACTCGGATTCGTCCCGCGCACCTATGAAGGCTATGTGACCGATCTCGGTCGAAGCGAGGACGACATTTTCTCCGGCATGACGAGTGCCTGTCGCCGGGCAATTCGAAAGTCAATCAAGGAAAATGTAGTCGTCGAAGAGGCTGATCCCGAAGGCTTCGCGGTAGAGTACTACAAGCAGCTAGAGGAGGTTTTCGCCAAGCAGGAAATGACCCCGACCTACAGCCTCGATCGCGTCAAAAAGCTAATCGAGTTCACGCATCCCTCGGGCGATCTGTTGCTCGCAAGAGTAAAGGACCGTGCCGGCCTATGCATTGCCACCGGAATTTATCCGGGGTTTGGTCAGATGGCGCTGTTTTGGGGCAATGGCAGCCTTCGCCAGCACCAAAACGTTCGGCCAAACGAGGCTCTTCATTGGTTCGCCATGCGGCACTGGAAAGCGCGCGGTGTAACCCAGTTCGACTGGGGCGGCGCCGCAAGCTACAAGGCCAAATACGGCGTACAGGAATTCACTGTGCCCGCCTTCAGAAAATCCCGCACCAAATCGATCCAATACGCGCGCGATCTCGCCGAGCGCGCATATTACTTCCCGCGTTGGATAAAACGCCGCCGCCACGTCAAGCGGATCGGTGTGCCTGATGTCGTTGAGCCAGGCGGTGTCCGGTAGACGATCGTCGGCTCAATGACAACGCGATCCGATTAACGAATCAACGGGCGAATCGAGATTACAGCTCGTGGACGATCAACCGCGGTCGGCCGCTCCAAGCCGCTACGCAGACGTTCCGAACGTAAACGCCGCAAACGTAGACGCCGCAAGCGAGAGGACCGCGAACGTTGACGTCGCGCAATTGCCTTGCGTTTCGGCTTGACTTCATTCCAAGTTCGCGCCCCGAGAACCGGGAGTGGCGGCAAATCAAACTTCATTGAACGACGTGGTGCCTTTTTTGGTAAGGCGACAGGCATGAGCGATGCGACAACTGTCTCCGGGTGCGCGACGTTCTGCAGCCTCGGCAGTTTGCGCGGTAAGGCTACCTTGAGACGGTCTGGCGTTTCACCAGTCAACGTCGCAGCTTTTCGCTGAGCCTGATCAGCCGCGTCCCGCCCCGAAACTGGTGTCGTATCTGACAACACGTCAGATGCAGATATCGTCGCGACCGGTGGTTGTTTATTTGCCTCGCTAGGCTCAGGCGGCTTCTGCAAAGCCGCGATCTCGGGACCGCCGTTTTTCTTGTCAACCCGAACGTTTCCATCAGCCAACGCGACCACTTCACGACTGTCTTCATCGAGAACGCTGCGCTCCGTGACAGCTCCATCAGCCGGTGAATAGCCAGGAAACAACGGCGCCGCGACAGGAGGCCGATTCATTGTGCCAGTAGGCTCAGGCGACTTTTGCAACGCGGCCGTGCTGACAACGCCCCGTTCCGTATCAGCCCGAATGTTTTTGCCAGGCACCACGGCAACTGCATCGTCATTCCCCTCTGACGCGGAGCTCTGGCTCACAGCCACTTCAGGCGCTGTAGCAACCGGCAACGAAGAGGTCACGATTGGCGGTTGCTTCTCTGCATCACTCGATTCGGACGACTTTTTTAAAGTTGCCGTCATGTGACGGCTCGGCTTTTCACCTACTCCAGCGTTTCCTGCAGAAGATGCGGCGACTGCACCACCGTCCTCGTCTGGCGCGGCACCCGGCGTCGCAGGCGCCTCAGCCGGTGTGGCGGCAGGCAACGACGACGTCGCGATGGGCGGCTCCATCTCTTTCTCGCCAGCCCCAGGCGACCTTTGCAGCGCCGCCGTCTTGAGACCACCCGGTCTCTTATCAGGTCCAACGCTTCCTTCACGTGACACAGCGACCTGACGGCCGTCTCCCCCTTCCGCTACACTTGGCCAAGTCTTTTTGCGCTGGCGTGACCGCGAATCTTTCGCGACTTGAGTTCGCTTGTCGGGTATTGAACGAAAAAACTCAACCGCTGGCCCGGTTATCGAAGGCGCCTCGCCGTTCAGTTTCGTAAAAATCACGATAGCCCGCTCAAGCAGCGGCACGACTTCAAGATGACGTCCTTGCGCTTCGTATACCATGGCGAGGTTATGAAAGCTGGTTCCGACATTTGGGTGGTCGGGCCCAAACTTTTCCATCGCCAGTGCCTGCACGCGTTTCGCAATTTGAGCGGCTTCAACGTACTGGCCCTGTCGATAAAGATCTAATACTTGTTCATTGAGATCATTGATCTTAACCATATCAGCTTTCGCTGTTTGAAACACAGTTACGCCGAATATAACTTGAATCGCCAAAAAACGCGCCACGACAGAAAACACACCAAACGTCCTTCATTTTGGTTAGCGAGTTATTTTAAAAATCAATGTATATATATCGATATATTATTGCAACACCGCACACTGACGATTGGAAAATATTTCCATAAACGACAATCGCCAGTAAAGTTCAAACTTTATACTCGCATCACTCTTCATTGCTGAATCGATATTACCCTTGATGGAATGCCCAGGCATCATATTCAATAAACGAGTATCAGATTTAATCGGCTATGTATGGTGACACTTAAGAGTCGCCTCATCGTAATATTACAGATGACATCCGACATACCGCACAGTTGATGAATTTATCTTACGTCAATATATTTATAGTTAATACGTAAGTTTATAGCATACGATAGCAACCAACTGGCAATCGATAGACAAATACATCCCCGTCGATCAAGACCCGAACTCAAACAACAACTTGTCATAACCGCCCTATTTTAAACGTCGGGATCCTACCAGTAACCCGCCAACAATTTTTTCGCTCATATGCGGGGACCGACTTAGCGCCTCAGATATTGTTTCGGGGGGCGTTCTCTCACTTCGAACGACCAACAAAATACCATCCAGCCAGTCAGTAGGCCAGACAGTGGTCGCCATTGCAGACATTGGTGGCAATCGAACCAGCACGAAGTCGGTGTCCTCGGAAAACTCTGATAGGCGCTCGTCTACATTCAACGAGGCCATTCGCGTTGCCTTTGCCAGAGTACCATTTGGGTTCTGGTCTGCCCTTTCGATCCGTCCTGCTGGGAGAAACTTGACTCCGCTCGTTGATTCATTCCAAACGGCTTCTGAAGCTGGCATCTTGTCGAAGAGGACTTGGACCAGACCATTTTCTGGATCACCAGAAAGTCGTTCAGACAATCCCCTGCCCTTCCAATCGGCATCGACAATAAGTACGCGCTTGCCCGATGCCCCGAGCAACGCTGCCAAATTGAGGCAAGTGGTAGAACGCCCTTCATCAGCTACTGCCGACGTAACGCCGATCATACGCGGACCATCACCGCTTGAGCTCTTGGAGATTGCTGCTTGGGCCAGGGCCAAGGCGTCAACGGCTCCTGAATTTGGCCGGTCCAGAACCAGACGCGCTGCGCCAACGAGTTCTGAGCAGGACCGTGAATTAGCATCGGGTTCAGATTTCTGCTTCGTTGGCTTAACAGCTGGAAGCTCTCCGAAAACCGGCAATCGCAGAAAAGCACCAAGATCAGATCCAGTTTTGAATCCACTCGAGAAGTAGTCGCGGACGAGAACTGCTCCGGCTCCCATCGCCAAACCGAACAGAATGGCGAACCCGAGCACGGACCTGGTTCGAGGCTGGTCACTGAATTTTGGAACGTTGGCCTTGCCCAGCAGTCGTGCTGTAGCCGCTTGCTGTCTCGAGTTGTGCGCCAAATCAATTGCACGCTGCATGAGGTTTTCATGCAGCGCACGTAGGGAATCAACTCGGGCCACCAAATTGCCAAGCTTGCTGTCATAGCGATCGATCGAACTGACATCCTTGGACTTAAACTCATCCAGTGCGCGTTCAGCTTCCTCAAATTCTTGCTTCGCCTCGGAAACCCGGAGTGCCATTTCGTCTTTGCCGCGCTGCCGAGCGAGGACAGACATTTCGCGTGCGTCCGCGATGTAAGCTTCAACAAATGCATCAGCGATCATCGCGGCCCGCAATCTATCGACTGAGCGATACGAAACCTCAAGAACCCGTGTTTCAACGCCGACACGTCGAACTTTGAGGTTTCGAACCAGCTCGACAGCAGCGGCGCCAATCGAAGAATTTTCGACCGCTGGTGGAAAAATCGCAATAACAATGCGTCTGGCAATCTGGTACAGAGATCCTTTACCATCGGGTTCTGAAACTGCGTCGTGCAGGTACGCCTTGACCCCGGTCGGCGTTGTCCAGGCAGCAAACCTTCTCACGATATCCTTGAGGAAACTCTTGTTGTCCAACTCCAGTGCTTGAGAGTTCGCTAGACCCAGATTCTCCACAACACGCCGCGCGACAACAGTCGATTGCAGAATTTGGCTTTGGTTCCTGACGTCGTCGAAATAGCTGGACGTTTTCTCACGTTGAGGTGGTTGAAGCATGATGGTTGCCGACGCCACATAGTAGGATGGCGACAGCAACAAGAACATCGACGCGAGTATCAAACAAAAACAAAGGCATGCCGCCAGCGTGAGTTTTCCATCTTTGAGAATACGAAGGAAATGCCTCAACCCATCAGGCTGACTTTGGTCGTCGGTGGTTTCGAACCACTCGTTCTGGTTCACAGGCCGAGCGGCCAACGGCCTATTCTCCATTGACGTGCCCGTTCCGATGTCCCGCACATGCCCTTTCTCCGTCGTCCGAATCGAACTTTTCTCGCCGTCGGATTGCGCGCGCTGACTGCCTGTTACCATGATTGTATCACCAAGCGCTTGGAGCTTTGTTGGTTCACTTCGATGACGCCTGCCTTGGCAACCGCCAAAGCAAGATCGTTCACACAACCGGACTGTGGTTGATGCTCCTTCCCAGCTCCAACGACCAGACTGCCAAACCGCCAAGATCTAATGGTCATCGAACAATCACCCGCTTCATCTTCCTTTGGTCAATCGAAGCGAATTGACGGATTGAGCACGCACTATGCGTGATCATTTTGGTCAGCCCCCAGGATCGCCGAGAAAGTCGCCCAACTTGAGAAACCTGCCTGGGATATGTCGCCAGCACTGCGAACAGCTGGCTTGTGGCATGGCATAGCAGCACTGGCGATCGGCTAGCACGGTCGACGTTCGAACCTCTCGACATCATAGCCACCGCCTCCCGGAACACCCCGAGATAGATTCAATTCTGCACATTATGAACCGTGGCTTTCTTCTTAAGCACGATCGTCAGGAGATCACCCGGCTCCAGCAGATCATCAGAACGGTGCTTTTTCACAATGGTGGAACCGCCACGTCTGCGCGCAATTTTTTGCGTCACTTGCATGGCATCATCCTGCAAGAACTGTTTACCTCCCGTCGCGGAGGCGAGTTTTTGCAGCAAGAACTTTATCTGTTGGTTGGTTGCTCCTTGCGCAGCAACCGACACCGTCAATTCCTCAAGTAGCGCACTACGCGTATCTTCCTTCAACTTCTCCAATCGTCGCCGAAGATCATCCTGTCCCCTCGTAATGGCAGAGATCCGCGATGTCGTTTGTAGATAGCGTGTCGACGAAAACAGTATGTTCCGCCTCGCGGCCGTCACCCGTGCGGATGTCGTAATACCCTTTTTTGCCATTTCGAGCAGGCGTTGGTGCTCTTTCGTATCGGCATCGAGACCGCCCTTCTCTTTCGCTTGTTGCTCGACAAGCGTATCCAGTTGGGCTTTGCCGGTTGAAATTGCCGCTTGGAGGTACTTTTTCTCTTTTTCGTACTTGGACCTGTTCAGCAGAAATTTCTTGGTTTCTATTTCGGCCATGTCGGCAACGATCTCCGCAGAAACGGTCGTGCGCAGTCCGGAAAAATCAGGTGGTTGTTTTGCGTTTGCCAGCTCGCTCCTTATGCGCAGCAACCGAAAATTGTGCTGCACCATAGTGATCAACAATGTGCCAAGTTCGCTCTGCCAATCAAACGACCGCAATTGTATTTCGGCAGTTTGGTTCGGAAACAAGTTGTACCCGCCCGCCAATGCAACCGCCTGGCCGACGGTCATGCCTGGCCGGAACGGCTGCTTTCCAGGCTTGACGACGTCTCCTGCAATATAAACCGGACGATATTCAGCAACGTGCACCGTGATTTGCTCCGGATCAAAGTGCTCTCGAATGAGCTTCCCGGTCTCCGAAACCCTCAGCAAAGTCTTTCGTCTCAGCTTTTCCCTAATGGTTTCATTGATCGCATCAAGACCCATGCCATCAACATGCACTGATCCAACGAGCGGAACGCGAGCCGCACCGTCAATGTCAATCGGTAGGCGAAACTGCATCGACGCAGAGCCAGCCACTTTCAATTCCAGGACATCGCCGGACCGAACAATGTATTCGGCACGTCCCTCTGCCGGCGCCAACGCAAGCAAGCAAGCCCCAAGTAACAAGAAAACCAAGCGTCGCAGCTTAGAAAGCAAGGGAAGTACGTCCTTTCTCAAGATGCAGCTTTGCGCAAAATATTGGCTCTTGGCGGCAGCCCAAACATGATCTCTTCGAACGGCATTGCTGGAATTCCAGTATTGGCTGACGGGAGCAATCGACCGCGTGGTCGTACCCGCTCCCACGATCGCGGCCATCGGGCACGCATACCAATGCGCACATGCTAAGCTTGACCGCCCGCCGGGCGCGTCCTCCAACAATCCATTATTCCACATAACAAAAAGACAAAAAAATGTTTATTGTCAATGGTTAACATTGTCAGGATAATATATCATCGCACAATGGTTTACTATGACTTCGTCCAGTCTGACAGCAGTAATGAGAGGTCCTGCGCTATAGCAAGACAATGCTCGAAATCCGGCTACTCAGTCGCTGTACGTCCGTTCAGCAGGCAATGACAGATGGAAGAAACTGCGTCAAAAATCACATTTCGCGCCGATTAACTATTCCATCGAGAAGTCGTTTCATCAGCATCCGGGTGTTGGTTGGTATCGCTCATGTCTCGCGATGAATAAGCCGCCGGTTTGACTAAACGGCGCGGCCGGCCGATGTCAGCCAAGCAGCAAGCAAATAGTGCCGCTCCGTCTTGCGCGAAATTACCCCGACAGATTCAACCGGACACCGCATCCGTGTCACGACAATCGTAAACTGCCCGTCAGGAATTCAGACACTTTAAGTTGCAGCCATTGCAGGGACCTTGGCGGGACAAAGCGACAGCGCAGCGACTGACGTCGAGACAGCAGCTAGAAGATTCGCACCCAGCACGACCCGCCAAGACGAGCTGATCCGGGCAACAGCTTTAGCGAGAAGGACCAAGCCAGCTACGCCCAATCCGTCGTCGCACTCCCACCTCAAGTGCCACTGCAATGGCGCGCGCGCCCACATAGTCAAGACCGTTAATTGTAATATATTATAGTTTCAAAACAAGTATTTGTGACGCTATGTCGACATGATAGATGAAGATGCTGTCTTGAATACCTCAGTAGTCTGAGGGTCGAGAGCAGGATTACCGCTGCACCTTCCTGCAAGTCGCAGGAGGCGGTTTTGTCACTATCTATTGGAGCCGTTGACCTTGAGCGTTAATGCGTGTTGCGACATCGATCGGTGGCTCGTTGCCATGACGCAGCCTCACCGGGAGGCCGTAGCGATCTCACATCTGAAGCACCAAAACTTTCGAGTTTACTGTCCAATGGTGCACAAACGAATCCGTCACGCGCGCCGTTCGCGAGACGTCAGGCGTCCGCTGTTTCCGGGGTATGTCTTTGTCGCATTTGAGAGCGAGAAGCGATGGCAGGCGATTCGCTCAACAATCGGCCTTCAAGGCGTTGTTCAGACAGGCGGTGCGCCCGGTTATTTGGATGGTTCCTTTGTCGAAGCACTACGTGAACGGGAAACTGACGGCATCATTGCCAAGCCACCCTCGCCCTTTCGGCCCGGTCAATCAGTCGGCGTCACGCAGGGCCCCTTTACCAATCTTGTTGGTGAAGTGATTGCGATGCGCGACGATGAGCGGGTCATGATTTTGCTTCAGTTGCTGGGGCGCAAAGTAAAGACCCTAATTGCGACGGACGCACTTTCAGCTAGTGCATGAGCAGGACACAAACAGCTCGACCCCATCTGGTGGAGTGCAGGCGCAGCGTCTCAAGACGCGCGATCCTTTAGTCGCATAACGCAATTCAGTTGCTCCGGCTCAAGTCTGCCGGCGGGCAGACACCCTGCCCTTAACGGCTCCAACAAACCTTAGCTCACACAATTTTTTGGAATTGGCATCAAGACATGCCGGACGGTTTCGAACCCATAAGAGCCTTCCTGCCAAGAATAGCGTACAACAGCACCGCATTGATCAACACCAGATAGACCGGGAACGCATATTGCAGGACTGTCCATTGCTGCACATTCGCTAACGCAGCGGTCCCACCAAACAAGGCTGCAAAGTAAGCGGCGGATGTTTCTGTCTCGGGACTGGACCACGCCTTTCGAATTGTTGGAACGGCGGCCAATCCATCGGTCAGTACGAGCATGACAACGGCGACCACCGGTTGACTGGCCCATAGCCACATCACCAGAGAAATCACCCCAAAACCTCCGCAAACGTAGTCAAAGCGGTCCAAATGCCAGTAGGCATGTTCGTTAAAGTAGGAACTCAGAAGAACGAGGACAGGAACAAAGCCAGCCATAAAAACGGGAAGCAGGGCCCAGCTTGTATTGCCCTCAAGCAGCGCGATCAGCACTCCAACAATCGGAGCCGCCCCCCACAAGGCCCAACTAACCCGGTTTGGTTTGCTCCGCCCGCGCAGCGTGTCACGGACGTAAGCCAGACCACCGATCAGTTGCGCGGCAGCCGCAACAAAAACAAGAGAAATGAGCATTAACAAACCCTAGACCGACGCACATGGTTCAACAAGCGAACAGCATCCAGTTGTCTGTCGTCATCGCCCACCGAGGACGAAGCCTCCTCAATTTCATTGTCCGATTCCAAGTGCGCATTCCCCACCGTAAATCGGCTTCTGCTAACGTGAGATAAAAACCGCTCACAAACACGACAACACAAGGTTCAAACATTGTCGGCGGTCGAAGACATCCTTAGGCTCCTTGGATGATATCCAACTTGCCAGGCATCCTCATTGCAGTCTTTGCGCTCGTTGTCGCTGATCCGTCGTCAACACAGGCAAAGCCCTTGGATCGCGATGACTGGCAGACCAAGGTTCATATCGCCAGGCCTCTCTCCGTGCTGCTTGTTGGCAACTCGCACCTTCTGATGCCGGGCTTTCTCAAAAAAGTCCGTAGACGCATTTCCGCCAAGACTGATCGCGTTCCAAGCTATCGTACTGTCGCGAAAATCGGCACGACGCTTAGCAAGAGCAGGCGTAGATCGGTGACAAAGCGCATCTTAAGATCTGAGAAGTGGGATGTAATTGTTCTTCAGGAATCGACGACGGCTTTTCTAACACCCCACGGCCGGCGACGCTTCATGTCGGCAGTGGAGTGGTTCGACCAGCACAAGCCCGCACATGCTAAGCTTCTGTTGTGGGAGACATGGCCACAGGGTCGGCGCCATGCGCTCTATCATCGTCGCGGCGTCTGGGGGCGTTGGTTTAAGAATCCACCGCGCAATCCCAAACACCTGTTTTCATTGATCACGACAGACACCACACGCGTCGCTGAAGCAATTGACGCCAATATCGCACCTATTGGCCGCTGCTGGATGCGCCTTGCTCGAGCGAAACGGCCGTATGCCAAAGATAACTATCATGCAAGCCGGAAAGGCCTGACTTTCGTCGCTGAAATTCTCGCAAGGTCCGTCGTTGCCACTGCGCAGACCAATTCGCTTCCCGGCCGGGTTCAAGGCAGTTGTCCGTAGTCCACAACGCGGGCTGCCAAGGTCGTTGGTAAACAGAATTGTTTCCAACTTCAGTCTCAGCGCTCTAAACTCCAGGTCAGGTGTCAACAAGAGCTGGGGTTCTCCATGGCAGACTATGATGTGTTCGATCTCGGCGCGGTCACGCTTCAGTGCGGTTTAACGCTTCCCCAGGCCCAATTGACGTACAAGACGTATGGCAAACTGTTACCCGACAAATCCAATGCCATCCTCTATCCGACATCCTATGGGGCCCATCACTCCGATATCGACTGGCTCATCGCGCCGGATCGGGTGCTCGACCCGCAACGCTATTTCATTGTGATCCCCAATCAATTCGGTAGCGGGCTGTCCACATCACCAAGCAATCTCCCCGAACCATACGGAAACGGCCGAATGCCGTTGTTCACACATTGGGACAATGTCCATGCCCAGGATCGCCTGCTGCGTGAACAGTTTGGTATTGAAAAGCTGGCGCTCGTATACGGCTGGTCGATGGGTGGTCAGCAGGCTCTTCATTGGGGCGCATTGTTTCCCGATCGGGTTCAGCGACTGTGTGCAATATGCACGTCTGCGCGCACCAGCCCCCACAACAAGGTATTTCTCGAAGGGATTCGCTCAGTTCTAACTGCCGATAGCGCCTGGCAGGGCGGGTGCTTCGTCGAAAGACCGGTGCGTGCACTGCGCGCATTCTCACGCGTCTATGCAGGCTGGGCCGTCAGCCAGGCGTTTTATCGGGAAAAGTTATGGTTGGCAGCTGGCTACACATCTCTCGAGGACTTCCTCGTCCGCTCCTGGGAAGGAAATTTTCTCCGCAGAGACGCCGAGGACCTGCTCTCAATGATCGAGACCTGGTACGTCTCAGACATTTCAGACAATGCAACGTTCGATGGGAACCTGGAAAAAGCTCTCGGCTCAATTTCAGCACGCTCGATCATCATGCCGGGCTCGACCGACATGTACTTTACCGAAACGGACAGTGAAGCCGAAACCCAGTTGATGCCCAATGCAGAATTCCGTCCAATCCAATCGATCTGGGGACATCGTGCAGGCAACCCGATCCTATCCGCAGACGATGAAAAATTTATCCGGCGGGCTGTGCAAGATCTGCTGAACCACGATGTTTGATTCCGCTGTCGGCAACCACCATTGGGGTCCGGCACCGCATCGCAACTCCCGACAGTCTTTAGCCGGCAGCTCAGTACTCCAGACTGGGGTCAACTTTGTTGATCACGGGTTCACCTGCGAAAATACGCCGTATGTTGCCGAGCATGAGATCGAGTGTTTTTGGAATGTAGGATTCGGTATCGTCAGACGAACAGTGTGGCGTGATGATCAAGTTGGGCGTGTTCCAGAGCGGCGAATTCTCGGGCAATGGCTCGGGATCGAAGACATCCAGGATGGCACTTAACTCATCGCGTTCCAGCCGTTCGCACAAAGCGTCATAGTCAACGACATGCGCACGACTATAATTGACGATGCCGCCGCCTCGGCGCATTAAATTGATCTCGGCCTTGCCAACGAGATGATGCGAGTCACGAGTCGCTGGCGTCGTAACGATGACGAAATCTGCCCGTGGAATTAAATCCGGGATCGCGTCCGGAGTATGCATTTCGTCCACCGCGGCGTGCGCGTCGCCAGACCGTCTGACGCCAATAACCGACATGCCAAATTGCTTGGCCAGATGCGCGACATCGCCACCAACACTACCAACGCCAATAATCAGGAGTGTTTTCCCGGTTATCGCCGAATTGAAGACCTGTTGCCATCTGCCGGCACGTTGATGAGTGACCATCTCAGGCACTCGATTGTTCAACATGAGTATCGCCATGATCGCGTACTCACTCGCTCGGTCACCGTGCACACCACGATTGTTGATGAACGTCACGCCTTCCGGCAGCCAGTCAAACGGTGTGAAGTACTCAACGCCCGCCCCCGTTGCGTGAATCCATTTCAATCGCGGCGCTCTCCTCGCGATATCCTCAACCTCAAACTTCCAGCAAAGAAGTGCATCGGCTTCAGCGATGTGTTTTTCAAAACTCTCGCAATCCTGATCGATGGTAACGTTAAGGCGCTCGGCGACATCCGGAAAACGCTTCAGAGCCGCATCGACGCGCTCCGGTGTCGCTTCAAAAACCACGCCCAAACTACTGTCGTTGTCGATATGCAGATTGAAGGTTTTTGCTGGATCAACCGTGTCGCTCATCAACTTCTCCCGAACGCCTTATCCGTCATATTTCACGCCGACAATCAGATGCAGTTGACTAGGCCGCACCATTTTTTGGTGCGACACGGTCAATCCACCATTGGCCGAGTTCCGCAACTAGAGGCTCAAGATGAGACAGCCGGCCTGTCGTTGCCAATGGTGAGCGCAACCCGCGATGCTGCACGGCTGCAATATCGTTGTCTTCGGCAAGCGTGGTGTCCCAACGCTTATAGTAATACTTCACCTTCTCCTCAAAGTCGGACCGTGCAACCGTTTCTGATGGAAAACACGCCCCTGCGATCACAGTCGTCTGATGCGGCCCTTGCGGCATTAGTTGCAGATACCAAACACAATCCAGGGTCATGCCGAGCATCGTCGACGGGTTGAGCGCGACATAGTTGGTCCCACCGGCGGCGCGTCCTTCAAGTCCGGGAATATGGGGAAATGCGTGCTCAAGATCTTCCGGCAAAAGGGCCCGCGTGTTCTCATCGTGATGCTCTCGGATATCAAACCAGTTCCCGACCGTGGGAGCGGCTGAATGTTCCATCTCTTTCGGGTTCAGGGTTTTCTTGTGAACCGTCGCCAGATGATATTCCTCCATCGCATTCTCGAAATGGGCTTTCCAGTTGCACGCCACGACATCGACCGTCTTGCGTGTCAAGCGCAGATTGGCGAGATCGTACGAACCCATCAACTCAGGAAAGTCCCCGAGATAATCTTCCAGGGACTCCGCTTCGGCATCAAAGTTCACGAAGATAAAACAACCGTGGACTTCCAATCGCAGCTCAAGCAACCCATTGTCGGCTCGATCAAAGTCTTTGACCTTCTCCATGCCTGGGCAGCCACGCAATTGTCCGTTGAGCTCATACGTCCATGAGTGATAGGGGCACGTAAAGAGGTTGGCGTTACCCTCACCTTCGGCAACAGGTGCCGCCCGGTGACGACAGCTATTCGCAAATGCCCGAATGACATCGTCGCGCCCCCGCACGATGATGATCGGAACGCCAACATACTCGACAGCGATATAGTCACCCGCATTCTTGACCTGATCAACATGTCCGAAAAAATTCCAGGTTTTCATGAAGATATTTTTGACTTCCGCCTGATAGAATTCCTCAGACGTGTAGCACCATGGCGGCAGGCTTTCGGCCAACTCCAGCGGCTTGAACACGCCTTCGAATTGCGAGCGATCATATGTTTGAGAAACAGTCACGGTTCTTCACTCCCAATTGGGTCACCTAGCATGACAGTGCCCCGTCACTACGGCAGGTTGCAACCCTCTAGAACTTAGTCAGATACTGCTCAATTTCCCACGGCGATATCGTATTGTGATAGTCCCACCATTCAGCCGTCTTGAGCTTGACGTAAGATTGGAACAGATCTTCTCCCATGACGTCCTTGCTGAGCGGGTCTGCAGAAAATGCTTCAATCGCGTGCAGCAGGGTGGGAGGCAGGGTTTTGACGCCAAGCTCATCCAATTGCGTCTGACTGAGCTCGGACATGTTGAGATTGATGGGATCCCCCGGGTCGATATCATTTTCAATACCGTCAAGCCCCGCCGCCAGCATCATTGCCGCTCCAAGATACGGATTGACAGCGGTATCCACCGCGCGGCATTCCCACCGCGCCGCCGACAAGTAGACGCCGTGTTGCTCGCCTTCGTTATCTTCGATCTGCGGTCGCAATACCGGCACACGCATCATGTGTGTTCGATTATTGCCACCATAGGAGATGAACACAGGCGCCCACGTATAGCCCGTCATCGATCCGGTCTTGATGAGCCGTTTGTAGGAATTGACCGTCGGGCATGTCACCGCCGCAATAGCAGCAGCGTGCTTGAGAACCCCGCCAAGGAATTGATAGGCCTTTTTCGACAAGCCCAACCCGCGCGCGTCATCGCTGTCACCGGAAATGTTCTCACCCGAATTGATGTCTGCCAGCGACATGTTGAAGTGTGCCCCGCTGCCAGTGCGATCCGCATACGGTTTCGGCATGAACGTCGCTTCCCAACCGTATTTACGAGCGATCTCCTTCATCATCATTCGCCACAACACGAAGCGATCAGCCATTGTCATCGCGTCCGCAAACGCGAAGTCAAACTCGAACTGCCCGTTGGCATCTTCATGGTCGAATGAGTGAACGTCCCAGCCAAGTTTGTTCATGGCGCTGACGCATTCGTCCAGAAAGTCGTAGTTCTCCAATGTCAGTTGAACGTCATAGGCCGCTTTCGGAATCGTATCGACATCGTTGTTCGGCACAATTGTGCTACCGCTCTGGCGCACGACAAACACTTCACATTCGATGCCCAGATTGAATTGCAGGCCAAGCGCTGCAGCTCGATCGATCTGCCGCTGGAGTACGTTTCGCGAACACATCGGCCAAGGCTCATCATGGTATTTCAGATTGCTCGGCACCCAGGCAACTTCAGGCCGCCATGGCAATTGCACAACCGCTGCCGGGTCGGGATGAGCCGCAAGTTCATCATCGTTGGGCCCTTGACCAAGGCCATCGAGCGCCGCCCCGGTATAAAGCTCAGAGCCGCGCATCATCCGATCGAAGTGATCAATAGGAACGGCCTTGCCCTTGTGCACGCCGTGGACATCAACATACGACGGAAAGCAATATCGAACGCCTGCATCGCTCAGTGACTGCCGCGTATGCTTTGGGGCGGTATCGCCACTTGCCGCCGGCCGGTTCGCCATTACTTTACTCCTCAGTGCTCACGATCACACGGAGCTTACCTTAAAGCGGCGATAAAAAAACCACATCCCAGATTTCGCAACGAAACGGCGCCTGACCTTACCGAACCAGCAATGTTATCATCACCGACGACCTTCGACGACATCGGAACCTTATCGCTGCTAAAACAATGAAAAGTATTCCTGCTGTTCCCAATCGGAGAGCGCGGCAAGATATCGATCCCACTCCGCTCTTTTCAGAAGTGCGTAGTATTGGGAAAACTCTGGGCCCAGGGTCTCGCGATAGAGGCTGCCTGCTTCAAAAGCAGTGATCGCGTCCAACAGATTTCCGGGAAGCTTCGGAGCAGTGCCATCATAAGGCTCTTCGACGGGCGCTGGCGGCACCAGGCTTCGCTTCACGCCGCTTAACCCCCCGAGAATTTGACTGGCAAGGACGAAGTATGGATTGGCTGCCGGCTCAGCCACTCGATTCTCTATCCGACTCGCTTGATCATCAGGCTGCATTAGCGCCCGTATCATGGCACCACGATTGTCATACGCCCATTGAATACGGTTCGGCGCCAATTGGTAGGCTTGGTAGCGCCGGTAGCCATTGATCGTCGGTGTCGTCAGAAGACATGATTCACCGGCATGCTCCAGCAGGCCTGCAATCCAGGACCCGGCCGTTTCATCGATCCTGCCGTCCTGGTCGGGAACAAATACATTGCGCCCACCATCAAGTTCAACGATCGATTGATGCAGGTGCCAACCACTCGCCGCACAAGAATCGAACTTTGGGCGGCACATGAAGGTGGCATGCAACCCCTGTCGCGCGCACACCTGTTTGACCATCGAGCGAAACAAGACCATAGCATCGGCTTGTTCCAGCGGCCCGCCCGGCGAAAACACGAACTCCAACTGGCTCGGCCCGAACTCCGCTTCCATTGCTCCAATGGGCAATTCCAGGGCATTGCACTGGCGCCGTAGCAGATCAATGACGTCTTCCAGTGCGTCATATCTAGCCTCACCAAGAAGTTCGAAGTTGCGCGTGATGAAGGTGACGTCAGGCGCGCGCGCCGGCATCCCCACATCGCCAGCTGCATCACGCGGGTCCGCGACCCGGAAGACGTGAAACTCCACCTCCAAACCAGCAATCATGCCAAATCCGGCCGTGGCCAACTCCTCAATCGCACGCCGCAGAACGGTTCGCGGCGCAAACGATACGGCTCTTCCATCTGTCTGGACAACGTCGCACATCAACCAGCCGGACTTCGTTGACCACGGCAGAACCTTGAACGTGTCCGGGTTGGGCGCCAGCAACACATCGCCAGAACCCGTCAGCGTGCCATGCCCAAATCCAGCATCCGATTGCCAGACCGGAAAGACGGTGCGCTGTGATGTATCCTTGAAGAGGATCGTCGATGGTGCTGTCAGACCGCTTTTGAATGCCGCACGCAGTGCCGCAGCGACGATTGTCTTGCCACGTAGGATGCCGTGCTGATCAGGAAAGACAAGGCGAACCGTTTCGAGTTCATCGCGTTCCACCCGCGCAATGACATCCTCCGCCAGTCGGCATCCTTCCGCCGACAGCAATCCGGACCGGGCCAGCAGGCCATCCCTCAAGTCCGTTGACGACGTCGAAAACATGTCAGAAAACCTTCCAACCGTGGAAACGTGTTGAGACCGTGATTGCCAGAATGGTTGGAGCTAGAGCAATGCATCCCATTCGCATTTCTCTCGACGGGATAGATCTCCAGCACGCCAGGCCTCTTCCCATTTTTGATCCTGCGAGCTGATCACATCGATCGAAACCGGACCTCGAATGCCGGCAACTTCTGCTCGCTCATTCATTGGCAGCGCAGCGTCATTGTTTTGTTGAAGTCCGTCTATCGCAGCCCGGAGCATACGGCGGTATCGGATGATGCCAACGTCTGTTTTACCGAGATGCTCGTTCGTACGATCTTGGATCCGCCCCATGGACTCAACCGCCCACTGGTCGTGCACGTTGATATCCAGACCCATCCCGGTATAGGTTTTCGTTCGCTGTTCATCAGGATCGAAGCCGTAGTTGTTTTCAGCATTCTTAAGTGGTGCGTAGTCCGGCAGACGATGCTCCCGGAGGCGTTGCTCGCGCATGACATCCTTGTCGACCGGACGCCCGAAACTCGTAAACATTGAATACCAGTAGCAGGTCTCATCATCGACCGGCACATGCCATTGGGTGATCGTCATTTCATTCGACATCGGAATGCAAATTGCACACGGGAAAACCTGGTTCGTAACTCGAACGTGCGTGCGCTCATCATCCAAATGACGCAGCGCGACCAGCCGCAGACCGTAGTTGGTCTGCTCGACCTGGATCTCTGGACGGGGATAATCGCGCAGCAACTGCGTCATGGGAATATCCGTATTTCCAGCCTTGTCGCGGAACTGTTTCCCATAACCACCATCCGGGTCCTCGTCCTCCAGGAAGCGATGCAGGAAGGAAGCATGAGCCGGATCAATGCCCACCTCCATCGCCTGCAACCAGTTGCATTCCCATAGTCCCTTGAAGGCGAATACGTGGCTATCCGGCGCCGCGAAACAATCCAGAGCTGGAAATGCCGGCGGTTCACCCGGCCCCATGTAGGCAAAAACGACACCATTCCTTTCGGTGACAGGATAAGACTGCGCCTTGATGCTTTCGTGCATGCGGCTACCCTCTGGTTCACCGGGCTGTTCCACACAATGGCCGGTGCGATCAAAGTGCCAGCCATGGAAGGGGCAGCGAAGGCCATTGTCATCCAGACGGCCATAGCACAGGTCTGCCCCGCGATGAGGACAATGCCGCCCGATCAATCCAAGCTCGCCGCGCTCGTTCCGGAACAACACGAGGCTTTCACCAAGCAGCTTCACCGGGATCACCGGCCGGTTCCCATCCAGCTCGATGCTCAACGCCGCGGGCTGCCAATATCGGCGCAGCACGTCGCCTGCTTTACTGGACGGACCAACGCGCGTTAGGTCGTCATTTTCCTGCTTGCTTAGCACCGGTCTCTCCCTCTCAGGCAAAAGGCGTGTTCAGCCACAACAACCGCGACACCTGGCGCTCGGGAACTCCCGCTTGCCAAGTCGAACCTATCAATCATAAAGTGAGCGATAATCGCACATACGTTCTATTTTCGCTCAATTGTCTTGTCGGGCTTGCAGCTTGTCAATGCCTCAAGGCGGTCTCTTGATCGTTTACGAACCAGTTGAAGCCCGAAGGTGCGTCTCGAACGGTCAAATGCGCAAGACCAAAGCGCCATTGAGAGTAAAGCCATGCTCGACATTTCGCAGACCTTCGCCAAAGGCCTGCACGTTCTCAAAGCATTTGACCTGGCTGAAGCGGATCTATCAATCGCGGAAGTTGCCCGGCGGTCCGATGTTGACCGGGCCGTCGCCCGTCGGCTCGTACACACCCTTGTCCACCTGGGCTATGCTAGGCAGTGCGGCCGACATTTTCGCCTGACACCCAAAGTGTTGCTGTTGTCCAGCGGCTTCTTACAGAGTCGACACTTCACAAAAACGGTGGTGCCTCTGCTCAACGAATTCTCCCGAGAGATCGCGAGCCCCATCTATCTCGCAACCAGAGACGGGTTCGACGTCGTCTATCTGGCGCATGCTGCTTTGGAAAATCAGGCGATCAGCCTCGGCCTTGGCGTCGGCAGCCGTCTACCCTTATTGACAACAAGCATTGGACGCGCGCTTCTCATGACGGCCTCCGAGCAAGAACGCACGGAAGCAATAGAGAACGCACCACTGATGCAAAACACGCGCAAGACCACGATGGAGCGAGCCGAAATCGCCAAGTGTGTGGAACAGGCGAGAGATCGAGAGGTCGTTTTTTGTGACAGCGAGTTTGAGGCAGGCGTCGCTGCAGTGGCCATGCCGTTGCCCTCGATCAACTCATTTCCGATTGCTATAGGCATGTCTTCTGAGCGCGAAACGTTCACTGCAAGCTATTTGCGCAAAGTCGAACGCGCCCTGAGATCATGTCGCAGCAATTTGGCCAACACGATACAGAACATTTGGTAGTATTCATCTGCTGCGGGCCGTCAGAGTTCGCCAAGCGAATGGGATTGTCCGCGCAACAATTTCTCATGCGCGCTGATGCACACGCAGCAAAATTCGGTACGGAGCAGGCAAAGGAATGAAACCGGCAGTGAAGCGCATCCTGTTCATTGCTATGGTCGTCTTACTCGCTATTGCTGCCGGATACCAATATCGCAACGTCGTCAAAAAGCCCGCCGCCCCGTCACCCCGGTCAGCAGAGATTCTTGTCCTCGGCGACTCGCAATTGTCATTCGGTGCGGGTCCGGTCCTCAGTGCGTTCTTCCGCGATATGCCGAACCAATGTCGCGACCACGTCACCGATCCGCACGAACTCATCGAACTCACTGGCAAGCGCTTCGCCATGATCGGCACGCGCTCGACATCACTCCAGTCCTGGACAACCAATAGTGGCAAGGCCTGGGAACTGCTTTGTCATAAGGACAAGCGTTGGGGCGTGAACGCCAGCGCTTGGGGTACGGTCAAGCCGCCTGAGAAACGCTACATCCAGGTTGGCGAGGGTGAAAACTTCCAGTTCTGTACACTCCCCGAAACACCGCTACAGAATCTGTTCGCGAACGATTATTTTACACCCGAACTCCTGATGATCTTCGTTGGTGGCAATGGTGCCGCACGCCTCGCCAACAACCCGGCCTTGGCCGCGCAGGATGTTGCAGCCCTAATAGCGGATCTCCCCGAAAACACCGGCTGCGTGTTCATGATGACCGCTCCCGTCTATTCAAAAGCGCAGAACGACCAACGTCTTGCGGCGCAAGCCAGCCTCCGCGCTGCATTCTCACAGCGTATTGACCGCTGTGCCTTTGTTGACGGGCACACACAGGAAACCCGAGAAGCGATCGAGGGTATCGCCCGGTTTTTCCGCCGCCGAGAAGACGGCAGTGTCAAAGACCCCTACCATGCCAATGAAGACGCCGCCGGCCGTTTCCTTGACGCACGGCGAGGTCCATTGTGCCGCGCCCTCTCCGGCCAATTGCGACGTCACCCAAGAAACGACAGCTGACTGCGCGCGCGACGATACTACTTGGCACCATATATCTAGCGGCCGGCTTCCGCTCAGGTTACGCTTGACGGCAATGAAACCAATCAGGAGCAGTTCGCAAATTGGCGGGCGGCTTCGAACGTTGAGGTATGCAAATGGGGCGCAAATTTCTTCTCATCACAACCGACCAGCAACGCTACGATGGGCTCGGCTGCAACGGCGGTCAATTTGCAAAAACACCGGTGATCGACGGATTTGCGGAAAGCGGGATTGTATACCGGCAGGCCCGCAATCAATGCGCAGTCTGCATGCCGGCACGATGCACCGTTCTGACAGGGCAATATGTTGGCATGCATGGTGTAACGTCGAACGGCATACCCCTTCCTGAGGATCATCCAAGCGTCGTCCACGAACTCAAACGCCATGGCTACGAGACGGCACTGATCGGCAAAGCACACTTCGAACCCCATGCTACGTCCGACTATTTCGAGAACATTGCCGCCCGCGACAATCTTTTGGGGCCGCACCGTGGCTTTGATCACATGGAACTCGCTGGCCACACCGGCCGGGCGGGTCGTTCCTTGTTTCATTATCCAAAGTGGCTCGCCGAGACGCATCCCGATGCCGTTGCTGGCTTCCACGAATACACGCGCGATGGGCATCCAAGCGCACTTGGAGGCGGCGATACGGGCGCCCCGCAAGTAGCCAATAACCCGATCGACATCGAGCACTACCATACGCATTGGACCGCACGGCGCACGATTGACTGGTTGGCCGGCCGTGACGACAACAGCGATTGGATGTGTTGGATGAGTTTCCCCGATCCACACCATCCTTGGGACGTGCCGAATGCCGCAAAGGCCCGGTTTGAGTGGCGCGACTTGCCTCTGCCTCCAGGATATCCAGGTTCAAGAGAAGCATGCGAGGCTGTATTGCGGCAGAAACCGTGGCACTGGCTCGCGTGGTATGTCGGTGAAGCGCAACTCAATTTTGAAGTCCCGCCGGACTACATCCCGGCGAATACGACAGCAGAGCAAATTCGCGAGGTCAATGCGGTCGTGCACGCCAAGAACGAACTCATCGATGAGGCAATTGGTGAGGTGCGCGACTATCTCGTCACGCGCGGCTGGGACGAGGATACCGATATAATCTTTACGACAGATCACGGGGAGTTGCAGGGTGACTTCGGCATGCTGTTCAAGGGACCGTATCATGTCAACGCACTGACACACGTACCTTTGATTTGGCGCCCAGCGCCATCAGCAGCCCTTCCGCCGGCAGAAATTGAAGACCCGGTTGGCCATGTCGACATTGCCCCGACCATCCTATCGAGGGCTGGCATCGAAGTCCCTGACTGGATGCAGGGAACAGCATTGCCAACTGATCCTGGTACAACTGCTCGGGATCGCGCATTTACTGAATGGCGCGATATTTTTGACGGCAACGAAATCGTCATGAAGACAATGGCGAAATCGGACGTCCTCGTAACCGTGTACGAGTCCACCAACCAATATAATGGAACGGAAGGTGAGTTGTATCTTTTACGCGAGGATCCCCACCAATGGCACAACCTGTGGGACGATTCCGGTCACGCCGTGTTACGCGCCGAACTTGTCGAGGAGTTGCGCACGCACTGGCCAGCCGACCGGGAAACGCCACTTGAAAAAGTGGCGCAGGTATAGGCGATCGAACAACGGAGTGATCGCTGCCCTTAACGCAACGAAGGCAAAAAAGTTGCAAGACAATCCTCTATTCGGCTGCAACGGGCGTGCGGAGCTTTACCGTCGGCACTTCGATGCCCTCCTGTTCGCAGCTGTTGGCGATATCGAGAACGGTTGCACGTTGCATATCCCGGCGGAAGCGCAAATCGTCGTATGGCAGCCCCCTGTGAAGTGCACAGCGATTGTCCCACATCACAAGATCATGGACACGCCAACGGTGGACGTAGGTGAACTGTGATTGTGTTGCATGCTGCAGCATATCATCCAGCAACACCGTGGCCTCGCCGTCATCCATGCCAACGATATATTGCGCATGCGACGCAACGAATAGGTTTTTGCGCCCGGTCTGCGGGATCGTACGGACCAAAGTCTGCGGCACGGCACCGACGGCCATTCGCTCACCTTCCTTCCAGTCGGTGTAACCGATGCGCTCTCGCGAATAGACCAGTGAGTGTTCCGCAATCAGTCCATCGAGCCGCTCTTTCTGTTCCTCCGGCAAAGCATCATAAGCGGCGCGTAAATCAGCAAAAGCAGTTTGGCCGCCCACTGGCGGGATCTCACGGGCATACAGCAATGAGGCAAGAGCCGGTACGTATTTGAACGAGCTATCGGTGTGCCATAGACGATTGCCAAGCTGAAGGCCGCGCAACCGATTTCCCTCTTCCAGAACTTTGTTGTCAGCGCCGATATTAGAAACATCTGCGATATCGTCGCGAACGCGCAATTTCTGGTCGGCAACGGCTTTATTGATCACGCTGTGATCTATCGGGCCGAAATTCTTGGCAAACTCGACGTGTTGTTCCTGTGATAACTTCTGGTCCGGGAATATCAGGACGGCGTATGTCCAGAAAGCCTGCTTAATCTCTTCAAGGTTTTCCTGTGTCGGTGAAGCCAGATCCACATCGCAGATTTCAGCAGCGAAGTCCTCGTTGACAGGACAGATCGTAATTCCCATGTCATTTCCTCCGTGTTCCGGGCCTGGCTCGCGACGAATACACGTGCGCGCCACCACAGCCCGCCGATCAAGGCCCAGTTTCGCATTTGGGAGCCTATTTCGATCGCCGCTCTATGGAAAGAGCATACCTGCAATCCGTCCGCGCAAATCACGGTCAGCGTCATACTCAGGCGCAACCTCACGCCATTTCAATTTGATGTTCTGCGGCGCACAATGGCATGCTGCCAGCGCAAAGGGTGGATCGCCGCGACAGGAGTTGAAGCAAATGGAGAGGCCGGACTATGGAGCCGGCGGTTGGGTCGGGGTCGGCACGCCGCAAGCCAATCCGACAGTAGAAGCTGAGATGCATCGATTACTGCCGAAGGATGTCGAGGCACTGACGACACGACTGACCAGTCAATTGGCTTCATCGGACGGGCGTCTGGTCGCCTACCTCGAAAACCTTACTGACAGTCTGCGCGCCTTCGATACTTTGCCGCTCGACGTGTTCGGCTTTGCATGCACGGGCTCGACCTATCTCGTCGGACAAAAGCGAGAAACTGAAATTGCGGCCGCTGCCGAAAAAGCGTTCGGATATCCGGTGATCACCGCTGCCAAGGCAGTGCGGCAAACATTGGAGCAGCTCGGAGCAGAACGTTTGGCGCTTGTCGCGCCTTATCCCAAACACCTGGTCGATGCTGCTGTCGCGCACTGGGAAGCGATCGGGGTTCGTGTAACGGCGTTGCGCCGAATTGATCTCGGTTCAATAGATACTCGGCTGATCTACCGCCTGGGCAGCGCTGACATACTGCGCGAACTAGAAACTTTTGAGCCGGGCGCGGCTGACGTGATCCTGGTGAGTGGTACGGGGGTCCCGACCCTCAACGCCCTGGGCCCGGCTGAGACAAAATTCGGCCGGCCAGTGATCAGTTCAAATTCATGCCTTGCGCGCGCTATGATCGAGGTGCTCGCGAAAAATTCCTAAACAGACTGCCGAGCCGCGCTGCGGCCCTCCATGACGGCATTCAAAAGGTGCCGCGGCTGCAAGGTATCGCCGATCAAAAGCGGGGTGATGCCCTTGTTCACCAGCCCATCCATGAGGTTAAGCCGCGGCGCGCGCGGCGAGGCGTGCGTCAGCACGTCAACGTCATCGATTGTATGACGTCTACCCGTCAGCCGGTCGACAAATCCAAGTACACCTGCACCAAGTTCATCCAGAACCGGTTCGACGTGGACGTTGCCAAGCACGGTCACTTGCGATCCGCGCGCCAGCCGCTCCAACAGTCCTTGGCGCACCACCAGCGGTTCATTCGCGGCAGGCTCTGATGACGGCGTCAACACCGTTACTCGGTCGAACTTCGTGGCAAGATACTGCACTGCCCGATAGCACCAGATGCTGTCTTCCCGGTCGACCAAAACAAGCTGCCCCCCCATCCAAGCCTGATGTTGAAAGGCGGTGCGCAGAAAATTCCCGAGGGCAGGTGCGATCGCCTCGTCAAGCGGGTCGCCTTCCGCCTCAGTCGGCCACGGTGCTTCGGCCCCCGTGGCAAGCACCACCTGGTCAGGAGCCATGGCGATGATATCCGCAATTTGTGCGTCGACACCCAGTTCAACTCGAGCGCCTGCATCCTTCGCGACCGCCGCATCGTGATCGTAAACACCTTGCAACCCATCCCCACCGGGAAGGCGGGCCGCAAGAGCGGCGCGGCCACCAATTGCACGGCCACGGTGGAACAGCGTAGCGTGATGTCCGGCAAGCGCCACACTGGCAGCCGCCGAGATACCCGCAACCCCGCCGCCAACGATCACGATACGACGACGATCCGATAGAGGCAGAACCGCGGGTGATTGCTGGGTCTCGAACCGGCCGCCGACATCGGGATTGGTATCGCAAACAAGCGGCTCCGATCGCGCGATTGCGCCCCAGCAAGTATTGCACGAGACGCAGGCTCGAATGGCATGCCCCCGGCCCAATAGCGCCTTGCGCGGCCAATCCGGATCGGCGATCAACGCGCGTCCAAGACCGATCAGATCAGCCTGATCACTGGCAAGGACAGCCTCTGCCTCATTCGGATCAACAATACGGCCAAGCGCCATGACCGGTACATCGTTTACCGATCGCCGCAAGCGCGCGGTTTGTTCAGCATATGGCACGCGCGGCGCATGGCCATCCGGTACGTGCCAATGCAGTGCATGGTTTTGCGCGCCCCACGCAAACGAAACAAAATCGACCTTGTCCGGTGTGACAAGTTTTTGCGCGATCTGTGCCGCGTCATCGAGCCCCATCCCTGACTCATCACCATCTTCCGCAGGCAGTTTCAGCGCCACCAGAAAGTTGCTGCTGCAGGCCGCACGGACAGCGTCGATCGTCGCGCGCAGAAGGGTCGAGCGTCCATCGAGATCACCGCCAAAACGGTCCGTTCGTTGATTGGCATGCGCTGACAGGAACTGATGGAACAGATGGCCATGGCCGGCCGAGATCTCGACGCCGTCAAAACCCGCACGTTGCAGCCGATGGGCGGCGGCAGCGAAGTCGTCGATCATCTTTTCAACTTCAGCGGTCAGCAGCGCGCGAGGCACGATTCCGGCGAGATCGTCCGGCAGCGCACTAGGTGCAACGGGCTGGCGTTGGGTATTACGATCGTAGGCCCCACGCCCACGCTCTTGAAGCTGTGCAAGGATTCGGCAGTCATGGACCTGGACAGCGCCCGCAAGCTTCGCGAGGTCTTCGATGCCGGTGTCCGAATGTGCATTGAGATAGTGCGATCGTTCCGCCTGCATCGGCAGAGCATTGACCGCTTCCGTAATAATCAACGCGGCGCCGCCACGTGCACGGTTTGCATGGTAGGCGATCAGGCGCCCAGTCGTCCGCTCATCTTTCGCAAAACGCGTCAGGATCGCCGCATGCACGATCCGGTTCTTCAATGTCAGCCGTCCTGACTGGAGAGGCGCCGAGAGATGATCAAAAACTGCCATATCGGCGGGTCTCAATTATGTTTTCGATGGCATCGTGTATACGTTCGATCTCGGATCGAGCTTCCCAGTTTCCGTGATGTTTCGAAACGCGTCGCACACGTCTTAGGCGCCCATGCATGTGATGATAGGCCTGATGAATTTTACATCTTGCAATCGTCAACGCTAGTGTTCGTTCTACCGGACGGCGATCCAACGCCGCCGCAAAGGCACAATTGCCAATTGGGAGCTTAGATATGTTTCGTTTAACCAGTGCGCTCAGCGGACTGCTGCTCGCCGTATCGCTGCCCGGTGTTGCTGTTGCTGACACTTATCCCAGCAAGACAATCACCATGATTTGCCCCTATTCGGCCGGCGGTGGCGGTGACACCGCAACCCGCATCGTCGCCAAGCTGGCAGGCGACATTATGGGTGTTCAAATCAACGTCGAGAACAAAACCGGTGGCGGCGCGACCATCGGCATCGGCGCAACCGCCAAGGCGAAACCCGATGGTTATACGCTGGGCTTTATCTCGACCAGTCCAATTACCATCCGCCCTCATATGATGAATGCACCCTATCATCCGCTCAAAGACCTCAGCTACGTCGGCCAGATCGTCTCCAGCAACCAGCCGCTCATCGTGCGCGCGAACAGCAAGTTCAAGACCCTCGCCGACGTGATTGCGTTCGCCCGTGCCAACCCCGGCAAACTGCGATGGTCGACGTCGGTGCAGCGCGGCGGCCCGCACGTCGCGGTCGAAGCGATGTTCAAAAAAGAAGGCGTCAAGGCGACATTCATTCCGTTCAAAGGTGGCTCCAAAGTACTGGCAGCATTGCTCGGCGATACGATCGACCTCGCGATGATCTCAGAGGGGAACAAAGCAACACTCGACGGACAGACTCGCATTTTGGCTGAAGGCACGCCGACAAAAAACCCGGTCAACCCAAAAGTTCCGACCCTTACCGAGGCAGGCTATCCGATCGCTCCAGCGATCTTCTTTGGCTTCGCCGGGCCGGCCAATCTACCAGCAGACGTTCTGAAGAAGTGGGACGAGGTGCTGCCCAAGGTGCTTGCCAGTCCGGAGTTTCGCAAGCTCGCCGAACAACGCAAATGGGCTGTCAAACATGCTGGAAATGCGGCATTCACGAAAACCGTTGTGGCGGATTATGCGGCTGCGAAGAAGGCAATCGCCGACATCGGCATGAAGTAGGTCAAACCTCGACTTCTGGCGGTCTGTGCTCGATCTTGAATCGAATGCAGATCGTCATATGAGTTCATGGCGCGCAAGCGCGGTTGGTGAAGACGCGGGATTTGCTTGGCGTGATAAACGATACATCAGCGCGGCGCGAAATTTGGCTTCTGCTCGCCTTGCTTGCGGCCAATGCGGTCTTTTATTTTCTCATCATCCCAAATGGCATATCTGACCCCGACGGCTTTGGTATCGGCCAAGGCCTCCCGCCAAGTTTCACGGCTCGGGTGGTCGCCGCGTTGATCGCCATCATCCTGGGCCTGCGCCTGGTCCAGCTAATCGTCAATCCCTCAGCGGCGCAGATTACAGCCTCTGATCCGGGCACGGACTCAGCTCCATCCGAAAGCGGATCGGGTTTTCGCAATCTCGCCGGTATCGCCTGTGCACTTACCTTTGCGTTCATGCTGGTGCCAACGATCGGCTACTACCTTGCCAGCTTGCTTATGATCGCAGCGCTTATGCTGGTAATGGGGGAAACCCGATGGCTCTACCTTGCCGGCCAACCTGTCACGGTCATGGGGCTGATATGGGTGCTGTTCGACCGCGTATTCTCAATCAAGATGCCCGTCGGCTGGCTCTTCGGCGGTTGACCCGATGGATTTGATACTCCAAGGCATCGGCCTCGCCCTCACCTGGCAGAGCCTGCTCGCCGTGATTCTCGGGGTCGCCGCCGGTCAGATTCTTGGTGCAATCCCTGGCTTGACCGCATCGATGGCCGTCGCATTGCTCATCCCCTATTCCTTCTACTTCGACCCTTGGGTCGGCATTCCGATGTTGCTTGGCATGTTCAAGGGGTCACTGTTTGGCAGCAGTGTCACCGCCATCTTGATACGGACACCCGGCACACCGGCGGCATCTGCGACAGTGCTGGACGGCTATCCGTTGGCGCAGCAGGGCAAGGGCGCGAAAGCGATCAAGATGGCACTCTACTCATCGGTGTTTGGCGATACTTTCAGCGATGTCTGCCTGATCTTCTTCGCCAGTGTTCTTGCGCTTGTCGCCCTGAAGTTCGGGCCAGCGGAGTACACATTGTTGATCCTGCTCGCACTCGGGTCGCTTGGTCTGCTATCGAGCCGCCCGGTTTGGAAAGGACTGATCGCGACGCTCATTGGCGTGATGATTGGTATCATCGGACTCGATCCGATAACCGCGACGGAACGTTTGACGTTCGGCAACCCCGAACTCGAAGAAGGGATCGGCCTGATCCCGATGCTGATCGGATTTCTCGCGGTCTCAGAGGTCTTTCGCCAGATGGGCGGATCCAACACCGACCTCTCGGCAACCGCGATCCGGTACTCTGAGAAGCGCGAAGACAACCGCGTCTCCTGGCCCGAATTTCGCAACTGCATACCGGTTCTATTCCGCTCCTCGGCAATTGGCACAGCGATCGGCTCGATGCCGGGGCTAGGCTCCACCGTGGCGGCCTTCATTGCCTACGGTGAAGCACGACGAACCTCGAAACGTCCCCAGGATTTTGGCAATGGCTCTCTCGAAGGCGTTGCAGCACCGGAGGCTGCCAACAACGCCGTATCGGGCGCAAATCTCATCCCCCTGCTCGCGTTCGGAATTCCAGGCGACATCGCCGCTGCACTCATCTTGGGGGCACTCATGGTACAGGGCGTCACTGTCGGGCCATTGGCCTTCTCGCAGAATCCGCTGCCGATTTACGCGATCTATGCCGCGCTTATCCTCGCCAATTTAGTCAATCTCGTACTCGGCTTCGGATTGATCCGGATCGCCAAATTCGCGTTCTCGATTCCGAGGCGACTATTGCTTGCCAGCGTACTGGCGATCGCTGCCGCCGGCAGCTATGCGCTTCGCGGCTCAGTGTTCGACGTCCAGCTGGTCTTTGTATTTGGCGTCATGGGCTACGTCATGATTCGTCATGGCTTCCCGCCGGTACCGCTTCTTATCGGCTTCATCTTGATGCCGCTTCTTGAAGAAAACCTGCGCACCGTCCTGCTGCTATCGTCAACTTATGACGAAGGCATTTTGTTTGTCTTCAAACGTCCGGCATTCCTGGCATTGCTGGCACTCATGGGCAGCGCCATCGCCTTCGTCGTATGGCGACGACGTCAACCCGGTATGGCAGGAAATGTGGATGCTTGAAATCGTAACGAGACCGCTCGCATGACCAAAACTGGACGCCCACCACTCGCCATGATGAACGGCGCAGTCGTGCCATACGACGAAGCAAAGATCTCAATCATGGCACCGGGATTGACATTTGCCGTCCTCGCCTTCGAAGGGTTGCGTGGTTATTGGAATGAGAACGAACAGGAACTCTTCGTCTTTCGTGTGCCCGAGCACTTGGACCGGCTCGCGTTCTCGAACAGTGTCATCGAAATCGAAGATGCCCCCGACGGTGCCACCCTCAATGGCCAGATGCTGGCGTTGATCCACGCCTGCGAGACGCGCGAAGACTGCTACATCCGCATTCAATCATACATTGACGAATGGGGCGCGATGGCAGCCCGGACACCGGTTGGCAGCTCGATCGTGTGCCGCGCCCGCGGACGCGTCGCAGCCTTCACGCACGGCGTGCATTTCTGCGTCAGCAGCTGGCGGCGCAACGAAGATGATGCCAGCCCGTCGCGCATCAAGGCATCGGCGAATTATCTCAACAGCCGGCTCGCCGGTTTAGAAGCAAAGCGCTCGGGTTTCGATGCCGCCGTGATTCTCAACCGCAACGGCACAGTAAGCGAAGGCCCCGGAGGTTGCATCTTTCTCATGCGCAATGGCGCCTGGATCACACCACCCGTTACCGCTGGCATCCTTGAGAGCGTGACACGACAGACATTGATTGAGATCGCTGACGATGTCGGCCCGACGGTATCTGCACGCGATATCGGACGTACCGAGCTCTACCTGGCCGAAGAAGCGTTTTACTGCGGCACCGGCCAGGAGATTGTTCCTATCCTGAGCTTCGACCGCAAAGCCGTCGGCGATGGTCAACCCGGGCCTCATACACGTCGTTTGCAGGACCATTACGATGCCGTTGTGAGAGGTCGCGTCGAACGTTATCGCGGCTGGCTGACGCCGGTCTGGGGTGATGGAGCAGCAGCATGATGGATCCAATCCGCATAGGTCTCATCTGGCGCCGCATCGAGGGGCTGGTCGACCAGGTCGCCGAAACCTTTCTGCGTGCCGCCTTCTCGGTTGTCGTGCGCGACAACTACGACATGGCGTTCAGCCTGTTCGACGCGCGCGGTCATCTGATTGCACAATCAAAGCGCAGTATCCCAAGCTTTACCGGTACATTGCCACGCACACTTGAAGAGGTGCTTGCGAAATTCCGACCAGAGCAACTGGCACCCGGTGACGTTGTCATCACCAACGACCCATGGATTGGGACGGGACATCTAAATGATATCTCGATGGTGCATCCAATTCACCGCGATGGGCGACTGATCGCCTTCGCGGCGAGCACGGCTCACACGGTCGATATCGGCGGCGCACCATCACCGACGGCACGTGATCGTTTTGAGGAAGGGCTGTGCATTCCGATTTGCCGGATCGTCGAAGCCGGCCGGGAGAACCCGGTCGTGATTGATTTTCTGAAAGAGAATCTAAGGATGTCGGACGAGACGCTTGGTGATATCCGCGCGCAGTTCGCCGCCTATGCCGACTGCAAATCCAAGCTATTCGGTTTGCTTGATGATGAGGGCCTTGCAGACCTTGAAGCCGTCGCCGATGACATAATTGAACGTTCCGAAGAAGGTATGCGCCGAGCCATCTCAGCCTTGCCCGATGGATCCTGGCGGGACGAATTCGACACCGACGGGTTCGATGAAAGTCTACATATCGCGTGTTCCGTTACGATCACCGGAGACGAGATGACAATCGACTTCGCAGGCACCTCGCCGCAGATTCCATGGCCCGTCAATTGCGTGCTGAACTACACGCAGGCCTATGCGCGCTATGCCGTGAAATGTCTGCTCGATCCTGAAGCACCGAACAATGCCGGCTCGCTCCGGCCCATCACGGTAACGGCGCCGGAAGGCTGCCTTCTCAATGCAACACCACCCGTCCCGGTATGGGGACGGCATCTTTCCGGGCACTACGTCCCGCCGGCAGTGATTGGCGCGTTATCACAAGTTGTGCCGGAACGCGCCGTGGCCGAATCCGGATCGCCACTATGGAACGTCTATTTCAGCGGCGCACGTCCGGACGGCAGTGGTAATTTCGTCAAGATGTACTTCATGAACGGCGGCCATGGCGCCCGGGCCATAGGTGATGGGCCAGGCTGCCTCAGCTTTCCGAGCAACGTCTCGAACGAGCCAACCGAAGTCTTCGAAAACCAGACACCTATGCTGATTGCCGAGAAGTCGTTCGTGACCGACACAGGTGGTGCGGGTCGCTACCGTGGGGGCAACGCGCAGCGCATTCGATTTCGGTCACTCTCGAAAGCACCGCTGACGATGACCATTCGGCACGAGCGCATTCGCTTCCCACCGCGTGGACTACTCGGCGGGCTGAACGGGACGCCCGGTATTGATCAACTGAACGGCGAACCTCTCGCCGCGAAATCGCGAACGGTTCTCGCCCAAGGTGACGAGGTTATGTTCCAGACCCCGGGCGGTGGCGGCCTCTTCCCGGCATCGGAGCGTGCGAAAGAGCAGATTGACGACGATATCGCGTCCGGTCTTGTAACGCAGAATGCAGCAGCAAAGGACTACGGTGTTGACAAGTGAGCGACGACAAACCGAATGGTCGATCGGCGTTGACATCGGCGGCACCTTCACTGACGTCGTGCTCTGGCGAGACGGTGCGTCCGCGATGCGTCGTGAGAAGTTGCTGACAACACCAGACGATCCGTCGCGCGCCGTGGTTGAGGGAATCCAACGTGCGCTCGACCACCAGGGTATATCGGCAGCCGACCTCGGCACGGTCGTGCACGGCACAACGCTGGTCGCCAACGCCCTGATCGAGCGTCGCGGCGTGACAACCGGCCTGATCACCACGCGTGGGTTCCGCGATGTTCTCGGCCTCGGGCGCGAATGGCGGTACGACCTTTATGACCTCACAATTGCATTGCCCTCACCACTGGTTCCACGGGCGCGCTGCTTCGAGGTCAGCGAGCGACTGTTCGCCAACGGCAGTATCGAGACACCACTCAATGACGTTGACGTTGTTGCCGCGTCGCAGGCTTTGCGAGAAGCGGGCGCCGAAGCCGTAGCGGTCGCGTTTCTTCATTCTTACATCAACCCGGCACACGAGCAACGCGCCGGCGAAATCCTCGAGCAGGAACTGCCCGGCGTCGAAATCTCACTTTCATCGGATGTCAGCCCCGAATTGGGCGAGTACGAACGCAGTTCGACAGTAGCCGCAAACGCATATGTTCTTCCGCTCTTTGCTCACTACGTCGAGCGCCTGGAAATGGCGTTGCAGAAATTGGGGTATCGCCGGGGTCTCCTATTGGTCCTGTCCGATGGGCGCTGCATCCGAGCCGAGACGGCACGACGCTATCCCATCCGGCTGGTTCAGTCCGGCCCGGCCGCCGGCGCCGAAGCGGCACGGATGTTCGGCGAACTCGCGGGTGATGCAGACGTGCTCTGCTTCGACATGGGCGGCACCACGG